>CAYLXI010000050.1:0-11338 GCA_964387695.1 uncultured Piscirickettsiaceae bacterium | reverse complement strand
AAAAACAAATGTCCCGTTCGTCTAGAGGCCTAGGACACCGCCCTTTCACGGCGGTAACAGGGGTTCGACTCCCCTACGGGACGCCACACATTAAGAACCTGCAAATTATTTAAAATGTTTGCGGGTTTTTTTATGCTTAAATTTATGATTATTTCCCTATTGATCCTGAATTATCTAAAAATCTCTTGTAAAATAACTCCCATAAATTAAGATCTATATATAACGCAATATATTTGATATTTGCATATTAGTGTAGAAACAAAGTCAATAATACCCAGTTTCTAAATAAGGATTTGGGAATACCACTATTGGAGTTCAATCATGCCACAAAACTGTTCAGATATTGCCCTAATTGGCTTAGCTGTTATGGGACAAAACTTAGTTTTAAATATTGCTGATCATGGCTATCAAGTCTCGGTTTACAATCGTTCACCAGAAAAAACAGATGAATTTATTGGCGGAGAAGCCTCTCAAAAATCAATTGTTGCCACCTATTCTATGCCTGAGTTGGTAAATTCTTTAAAAACGCCCCGTAAAGTTATGCTAATGGTTAAGGCGGGTAAAGTAGTGGATCAATTTATTGATGATTTAGTCCCCCTATTAGATTCAGGAGACATTATTATTGATGGAGGAAATTCTCTTTACACCGACTCAACTCGTAGAACGCAAGAGCTTGCTAAAAAAGGCATAGGATTTATTGGAGCAGGCGTATCAGGAGGAGAAGAGGGTGCTAGAGTAGGGCCCTCTATTATGCCTGGAGGAAACCCCGATTCTTGGGAAGCAGTTAAGCCTATTTTTCAGTCCATTGCAGCCCAAGCTGGTGCAGATGCTTGTTGTGACTGGGTAGGTCCTGAAGGAGCAGGTCATTATGTAAAAATGGTGCATAATGGTATTGAATATGGAGACATGCAGCTTATTGCAGAATCTTATCAGCTAATGCGTGAAGGCTTGGGAATGAGCGTAGATGAATGCCAAAAAGTATTTGCTAAATGGAATAAAGGCGTATTAGATTCATACTTAATAGAAATTACCGCTAATATCTTAAGTTTTAAAGACTCTGATGGAGAACCATTGGTAAATAAAATTTTAGATGCAGCTGGGCAAAAGGGTACTGGTAAGTGGACGGGGATTAGCTCTCTTGATTTAGGCGTTCCGCTTACCCTTATTACTGAATCTGTTTATGCTCGGTGTTTATCTGCTCTAAAAGACGAAAGGGTGGTAGCTGCCAAAATTTATCCAAGAGCAGCAAAAATATCTAATATATCTTCACAAAATAAAAAACAAGTTTTAACAACTATTCATGATGCCCTTTATGCCTCTAAAATAATTTCTTATACTCAAGGTTATATGTTAATGGCACAAGCAGCTAAAGACTTTAATTGGAAATTAAATTACGGCGGTATTGCCCTAATGTGGCGGGGAGGCTGCATTATTCGCAGTAATTTTTTGGCAGAAATTAAAGATGCTTATGATAACAACCCAAAGCTGGCTAACCTTTTACAAGCTAAGTTTTTTGAAAAAGCCATTAAACAAGCAGAATCTAATTGGCGTGAAGCCATTATTTTTGGCATTCAACAGCAAATTCCTACTCCAGCTTTAAGCTCTGCTTTGGCCTTTTTTGACGGTTATCGAAGTGCAACTTGTTCTGCTAATTTACTGCAAGCCCAACGAGATTATTTTGGGGCCCACACCTATGAACGCATTGATGCACCTAGGGGGGAATATTTTCATACAGACTGGATTAAATCTGGTGGTAAAGTTTCCTCAAGCACTTACGAGGTTTAGTGTATGACTAGACCTTTATCACAGCCCTGTACATTTATAGTTTTTGGTGCTACTGGAAACTTATCTTTAACCAAGTTAATGCCCGCGTTTTACCACTTAGAAGAAATGGGAAGGCTACACAATGATGTTAAGATTTTAGCTATTGGAAGGAGGGATTTAACAAAAAAAGATTGGTTGAAGATAGCAAAAGATTCCGTCTCAATTAAAGCTAGAGGTGGGATAAAAACGGCATCATTAAATCGTTTTTTAGAACGACTTGAATACTTTAAAATGGACATTACTCAAAGTGAATCTTATGAAAAAATGTCTAATTTCATTTATAACTCCAAACTATCTCGTAATATTGTTTTTTATTTATCTTTAAGTCCAGAACAGTTTTCACTGGTCATCAAAAGTTTATCAGATTCCAAGCTGTTAAACGAAAAATGTGGCTGGAAGAGAGTTGTACTAGAAAAGCCTTTTGGTCATGATGCAGACAGTGCAAAAGCTTTGCAACAGCAACTTAACTGCCATCTTAGTGAGAAGCAAACTTATCGCATAGATCATTATTTAGGTAAGGGTATGGTACAAAACATTATGGTATTTAGGTTTGCTAATTTATTAATGGAGCCTCTTTGGAATCATAATTACATTGACCATATTCAAATCACTCACGCAGAAGATAAGCCCATAGGAACTAGAGCAGGATATTATGATAATAATGGTGCTATGAGAGATATGATTCAGTCACATTTATTGCAATTATTAGCTCTAGTTACGATGGAACCTCCCGTTTCAATGGATGCTGAAGATTTGCGTGATGAAAAGGTTAAATTATTAAAATCTATTCGACCTATTGCTAAGAAAAATGTTAAATCCCATGCTTATCGTGCACAATATTCTGCAGGAATTGTTAATGGCAAAGAAGTGCCAGCCTATTTAGATGAAATAGGTGTCGCACCTGATAGTGTGACAGAAACCTATGCCGCCTTAAAGCTTTATATTGATAATTGGCGTTGGGCAGGAGTGCCTATTTATATTCAAACAGGAAAAAACATGTCTGTTAATAAAACCCTTGTAGAGATTAGTTTTAAACAGCCGCCAAAACAGTTTTTTAGGGATTCACAAGTCGAAAAAATAGAATCTAACTCCATTGTATTTGGCATACAACCTAATGAATCTATTAAAATTGAAATGACCGCTAAACAACCAGGGCTAGAAATTAACACCCAACAAATTAGTTTAGATGCCTCCATGAGAAAAGATGGAGAAGTCTCTAATGATGCTTATGAAGAGCTTTTATTAGATGTTATAAAGGGCGACCGTTCTCTTTTCTTGCGTTACGATGAAGTAAAAACTGCTTGGAATATTGTGGATCCTGTTATCGAAACTTGGAGTATGGATAACAGTTATATTGATACCTATGAATCAGGGGGTTGGGGGCCTAAAGGTTCTAGTAAATTATTTGAAAGCCCAGAGCAATGCTGGCGTAATCATGTTCACATAAGGTGTAAAGAATGAAACACATAAAAACCCCAGAAAACTGGCAAATATTATCTTCGCCACAAGAAGTTGCGGAGAAAGCCGTTAAATTAATTTGTGAGGCGGCTCAGCAAGCGATTAAAAAAAGAAAGGGGTTTTATTTAGTCACAGCTGGCGGAACAACCCCCATGCTTTGTTACAAACTGTTATCTGAGTTAAATTTTGCCAAAAATAATATTGAATGGGAAAAATGGCATATTTACATGGGAGATGAACGCTGCTTGAGTCCTGATAATCAGGAGAGAAATAGCTTTGCTTTATATCAGGCTTGGTTAAAATCTAGTAAAATTCCTCAAGAAAACATCCATCTTATTCCTGCTGAACAAGGCAGTGATATCGCTAAGAATAATTATAAAAAATCTATTCAAAATATTGAACTTTTTGATCTTGTCATGCTAGGAATGGGAGAAGATGGTCATACAGCTAGCTTATTCCCAAATCACACCTACAGCAATGAGTCTGTTGTAACAGAGCTAAATTCTCCTAAAATGCCACTAGAAAGAGTCAGTTTGTCTTATGAGCGTCTTTCAAAAAGTCGCAGGGTATTAAAGCTTATTACAGGCTCAGGTAAACAGTCTGCCATTAAGCAATGGCTGGCACAAGAAGATTTACCCATTACAAAAATAATAGCCACAGCACCTTTAGGCGTTACCAATGTATTGTTAGATAAGGAAGCTTTACCTGATGAATAATTTTTAAATTTAAATGAGGTGTCTTCCTTAATTCCTATGTTCGCATAATGTATATTATGTTAAATTCAAAAACAAGATATTTTTCATCCAGCCCCGCACTGCTTTATAAAACGATTTTAAGGCTCTGTAATATTATCTAAACGCTGATTTAAGGCAGATTCAACCGACTCAATTCGAGACAGGCAAAGTTGATAAGCACGGGTCGCATCATCCACCATAGGTACAAGCTCATCGATATTAATAGAATCTGACTGTGATAATTTTTGGGCAATTTCTTGCAAGCGGTTATAATTTTCTTGGTAACTTTCGGGTTTTTGGTTCATTTTTAAATACTCTTCTAAATACTCTTGGTGTTTTTTGATAAACTCGTAGCTATTGGCTTAACTTTAATAGTGCCATCCTTAAAGTGAATTTGCAATAAGTCTTCTTTAATTGCTTGGTTAGCCGAGGTAATAAGCTGTTTATTTGAATTTTTAACCAGAGAAAACCCCCTGTTTAATTGGCTTTTAGTACCAGAACTTAAAACATAAGAAATATATTGCTGAATTTTTTCTTTAGCTTGATTGCTGAGATAAACAGGCCTTTGAGAAATTATATTTTTATGGTTTTTTAAGGTTTGTTTTTGTAAATACAGAAGACTTTTAACTCGTAGCTGTATGGTGTTTTGATACTGTTTAATCATATTGTAATGAGATTTTATCAAACTATCGCTTTGCTGTTGTATATGAAGCATAAGCGGAATTAAGTTTTGTTTTTGTTGATGAATAAGTAATAAACTTGCTTGTTTTACTTTTTGTTCATTTAATATCAAGGTTTGTTTTTGGTTTTGAACATAGTTGATACTGGCTCTTTCTATCATTTCCCAATGGTGTTTTGCTTGTTGAGCAGTAGAAAAAATAGCCTGTCTAATCGCCCCAATAACTTTACTGGGCGTATCAAACTTAACGCTTGCCACTTCATCTAATATTGTGCTATCTCTTTCATGCCCAATACCTGTTAAGACGGGTAAATTTACTTTGGCAATCCATTTAGCTAAACTATAAACATTAAGGGGGTTTAAATCTAGTTTAGCCCCTCCTCCTCTAATGATAACCAAAGCATCAAAAGCATGGGATTTATGCAAAGCATAAAAAGCATCAAAAGCGGATAAAATTTCAACCTCTACCTTCTCGCCTTGAAATGCAGAGTAAAAATAATGAAATTCACATAAATTTTGCTCTTGTAATAAATCGGCATCAACTCTAAAATCTCCTAACCCTGCAGCATTAGGCGGGGCTATAACCGCGACACGAAAGAAATCGCTTGGTAATTTATATTGTTTATTTAGATCGTAGAGCTTTTCTTTAATTAATTGCTGACGAATTTTGTTTAAATTTGCTTCTAACTCCCCTAAAGTAAAAGCGGGGTCAATATCTTGAATAGTCAGTGAAAAACCAAATTTTTCATGAAAAGAAAGTTCAGCAAGTAATAAAATTTTTTGCCCTATCTGTATTGAAACCCCTGTTGCTAACTTAAATTGTTCTGTAATTATAACAGCTTGTCTTTGCCAAATCATAGCACGACAAGTTGCTATGGCTTGTCCTTTATCATTCATTTCAGAGAGTTCAAGATATAAATGCCCTCTTCGTTCATTAATATTAGCGATTTCAGCATGCACCCAAACTGCACCAGGAAAAGATTGGCGCATGGTAGATTGAACCTTAGACATTAACTGCTGCAAGGAAATTCCTTTATCTATTTGCAGGATTTCTAAGGAAAGTGAGTGTGTATCATTACTGGCAGAACTAGAAGGCAACCATTTTTGAAAACTTTGAATATTATCTGTCAAGTCTTCAGGGATATACCATTTTCTTTCAACAGGATTCCAACGAGCGCCTAATGATTTGGCTTGCTCTTTTTCTGAAAAAGGCACATCAAGAAGTGTCATTTTATATTTTAACCTGATGCTTGTTTTTTGAATAAATCAAACTTTGCTCATTCATGCGTTTAATCTCACTAGAAACTAATTTGTAAGCTGAAATTAACACATTAATGTCAGCTCCCTCTTTAAAAGCATTTTCAGATAAATATCGTCGCCACATTCTTCCCCCTGGTAATCCATGAAACAATCCTAACATATGACGGCTAATTTGATTTAATTTACCGCCATTTGACAAATGGTTTTCAATATAAGGATACATAGACTCTAAAATAATCTCTCTAGTTTTAGGAATGCTTCCTTCAAGGTAATACAAGTTATCAACTTCAGATAGCAAATAAGGTGTTTCATAGGCTGAACGCCCCACCATGACACCATCCACACCTGGTAATTTTAAGTTATTATAATTGTCTAAACGATGATTTAAGGCTTGCTTAAGCGTTTTAATACCACCATTAATGGCAATAGATAAACTAGGGAACTCTTGTTTAATACGGTGCACCCAATCATATCTTAAAGGGGGTATATCTCTATTTTGTTTAGGAGAAAGACCTTGTAACCAAGCTTTACGAGCATGAATAATAACTCCATCAACACCTGAATCATATAATTTCCCCACGAAATCAACCAGCGTTTCAAAACTTTCTTGTTCATCAATCCCTATACGGCACTTTAGCGTAACAGGAATATTAACCACGGCTTTCATGGCAGTAATATTTTCTGCTACCAGCTTAGGATGAGACATTAAGCACGCCCCTATCATATTGTTTTGCACGCGATCAGATGGACAGCCAACATTAAGATTTATTTCACTATAACCCCAGTCCTCTCCCAGTTTAGCACATCTAGCTAAATCTTTAGAGTCGCTTCCCCCTAGTTGCAAGACCACAGGATAATCTTCAAAATGACCTAGAAAACGCGGCAAATTATTGCCATAGATAATAGCCCCTGTTGTAATCATTTCAGAATATAACCAAGCGTTATTAGAAATTTTACGATGAAAATAACGGCAATGTTTATCCGTCAAATCAAGCATGGGTGCAACACTAAATTGATTGGCACTATTTTTACAATGGTTGGCAGATAATTTTATTTGCATAAGAATGGTTTGTGTTTTTATTTGTATTTATCTAGAAAATTTACAATTCTATATTATATATAAGTTACAACAAAACTCTATTTAATTAAGACCTTAAAAGGCATATGGATTTGTAACGATATGATTATTTTATGAAACATACTATAGTCATACTATTTAAAAAACTTATGAGTGAAATAATATTTTTTATATGCTAGAGTTCCTTTGCATTATTAATCAATAGCTTATTTTTTACCTTGTGAACACAAATGTGAACAGATAATTTAAATTAAGATCTAATTAATATAATGCTAATTTAAAATAAATAAAAGGTCTATACAATGAAGTATAAAATTGCCACTGTTGCTCTAGCGAGCTTATTTTTATTTGGTTGCTCTACTAATAACTCTGAACCCGTTACCAATGTATTAAGTCAAGCTGATCAAGCAAACTTAACGCCTGACAAAGTCATTAACTTATTAAAAGAAGGAAATCAACGGTTTGTTTCTGGAAATGTCATAGAAAGAGATTCTGCTAAATTAGTACAAGATGCTGCAGATGGACAACACCCAAAGGCAATCATTCTTTCTTGTGTTGATTCTAGAGTACCTGCTGAAGAATTATTTGACTTAAGTATTGGTGATGTTTTTGTTGCCAGAGTTGCAGGAAATTTTGAAAATACTGATATTCTTGGAAGTATGGAGTTTGCAACTAAAGTATCTGGCGCTAAAGTCGTTTTAGTTCTTGGGCATGAATATTGTGGTGCGGTCAATGCAGCCATTGACGGTGCAGAGCTAGGTAACATTACCCCTATGCTTGAAAACATTAAACCAGCAATTGCTCACTTCAGCAAGTATACGGGTGAAAAAACCAGTAAAAACAAAGCTTTTGCAGACAAAGTTATCAAGCAAAATGTATTGCAAACCATTGCAGACATTCGTGAAAGAAGCCCTATTTTAGCTAACCTAGAAAAAGAAGGAACAATTAAAATAGTTGGAGCTAACTATTCTCTTCACACAGGAAAAGTTGAGTTTTTTAAATAACTTCTGATTCCTTAAGGAATCGCTTAATAACTAAAATTAAAAAAGGGGCTTTAAGCCCCTTTTTTATGGTTTTAAATTTTAAATATACTCAGTTTAAAACGGTATATCCCCGCCCTCTAAGACAATTTCTAATAACACTAGCTTTTTCTTGGTCTGTTGAAAGACCTCCGCTAGTCCCTCCAGCAACGCCTCCAAAAGCTGCTCCCGTTGTGGCATTACCCGAAATAGCACCAAAAAGCCCTCCAATTAAAGCCCCTGTTGCGGCACTTTTAAGAGTCGTACCTCCTTGGTCAATTTGTTCTGCTAAGGCGGTACATTCTGCAAGATCTCTTTCAAATTGAGCATGATCCATGCCTTTGGTGTCCACAATAGGTTTAGTTGAACAAGCCGTTAGAGTTAATAATAAAATTGCTGGTAAAGCTAATTTTGTTAAGTTTTTCATAAGTTATTCTCTAATTAAATGATTCTAGTATTAATTTTGGTGCTGAATTTAACAGATTTTTAGTATATTCATGCTGAGGATTTAGCATAACATTTTTAACAAATCCTTGCTCAACGATAATCCCTTGTTTCATAACGGCAACTTGATGAGCGATGGTAGGAATGATTGATAAATCATGAGTAATAAATAAATAAGACATTTGATATTCTTGTTGTAAGTTTTCTAGTAAATTTAGCACCTGTGCCCTAACAGAAACATCTAAGGCACTGGTAGGTTCGTCGCAAATAATCAGTTCTGGCTCAACGGCTAAGGCTCTAGCTATGCCAATTCTTTGGCGTTGTCCACCTGAAAACTCATGAGGATAACGATTTTTATGTTCTGCTAACAACCCAACTTGATCAAGTAAGCTATCAATTTTTAGCTCTTGCCCCTCTTTAGTTTTTGGACCTACTTTTAAGCTGGTCATACCCTCTCTAATAATTTCTAAAACCGTCATGCGAGGGTTTAAAGCTGAAAAAGGGTCTTGAAAAATTATTTGTACTTTTTTTCTTAAAGGATTCATTTCTCGCTGGCTTAAAGAAATTAAATCAACAGGTTTTTTGTTATCATTTTTATCGGCAAAATAAACCTCACCACCTGTTGCATTAACGAGCTTTAAAATAGCCATACCAATGGTACTTTTACCACTGCCAGATTCTCCAACAAGTGCTAGAGTTTGACCTTTAAAAATTTTTAAATCTACCCCATCAACCGCTTTAACCTGCCCAACAGTGCGTTGAAAAATTCCTTTTTTAATTGGAAAATGTACTTTTAATTGTTTTATATCCAATAAAGTTTCATTGTTAATTTGAGGCTTAAAAGATTTTTTAGGGACGGCATCCGCTAGTAACTTTTGAGTATATAAATGAGTTGGATGACTAAAAAAAACATTTTTTTCTGCCTGCTCAACAATTTCCCCTTGGCACATTACGGCAACTTTATCTGCCATTTCATTAACAATTCCCATATCATGAGTAATAAATAAAATAGATAGCCCCCGTGAATCTCTTAAGCTCTTTAATAGCTGTAATACTTGAGCCTGAATTGTTACATCTAGAGCGGTGGTAGGCTCATCTGCAATTAATAAATCTGGCTCGCAAGCCAAAGCCATAGCAATCATAACCCGTTGCTTTTGCCCACCAGAAAGTTGGTGGGGATACCAGTCATAACGCTCTTCAGAAGAAGGTATGCCTACTTCTTTAAACAAAGAAACGACTCTTTCTTTAGCTTTTTTTGACGAAAGATTAAGGTGAGCTCGCAAAACTTCTGCAACTTGTTCTCCTACTTTCATTACCGGATTTAAAGATGTCATGGGTTCTTGAAAAATCATGGCAACTTGCTTGCCTCTAATTTTTTGCATTTTATATTCAGGTAGGGAAAACAACTCTTGTTGATTTAAGATGACCCTGCCTTTAGTTATTTGCAAAGCTTCTGGCAATAATCTCATAATGGCAAGTGAAGTTAAGGATTTTCCACTACCAGATTCACCAACTAAAGAAAAAATTTCTCCCTGCTTTATAGAAAAACTAATATCCTTAAGAAGCTTTGTAGTTCCCACCTTTAAACAAAGATTTTCAACACTTAAAACAAGTTGATTTAATGGTTTTTTTTGAATAGTCATATTTTTCTACTTTTCACTACGAGACAATCCTCTAGGGTCTAAAACAGTTTGAACTCTATCTGAAAATAAGTTTGCTGCTAAAACTAAAACAAACATAAAAAAGAAGGCTGAAAATAATGACCACCAAACCATGGGCATTCTTGCCATCTCTAATCTTGCTTGGTTAATCATATTACCCCAGCTGTGCATAGTGGGGTCAACCCCTATTCCGACATAAGATAACACTGCTTCGGCAAGCACCAGGCCACTAAAATCTAAAACAACTGAAATTAAAACAATATGCATTAGATTGGGCAAAATATGCTGAGTAATTACTTTAAATTTACTGACCCCAAAAGCTTTGGCTGCAATCACAAATTCTAGTTGGCTAATTTTAAGGGTTTCTGCACGCAACAATCTACACAAGCCTGTCCAGCTTGTTACGCCTAAAATAAGAATTAAAAACAACAATCGCATATCTGCTCGTTCCTCTGTGGAGGTAAACCAGTCGGGGTTATTGCTCATCATCACTTGCATCACCAAAACTGCAGCGGCAATTAAAAGCACCCCTGGAATAGAGTTAAGGGTGGTGTAAAGATATTGAATAACATCATCAACCCAACCCTTAAACAAGCCCGCACTAATGCCTAATATTAACGCTAAAGGAAGCATAACAAGCGTGGTTAAAACACCAATAAGCATACCAGTACGAATACTTTTAAGGGCTTCATAAAAAACATCGCCACCAACCTTGTCGGTTCCTAAGACATGATAAGAAAAACTTAAAACATAAAAAATGCTAAATAAAGTAAGAATTATGGCAAAGGTGATATAGGCATTGAACCAAGGAATAACGGTTTTTTGTTGCCAAACGTCCTTTAAACGCTGTAAAAATGAGGTTGAGTTTTTTACACTACGCCAAAAAACATGCGGCAAAATAAGCAACAAGCTTAATCCTATTCCAATAAAAAATCCTTTAATAGATTCTAATAAAATAGAAGCTGTAGGGTCTATATTCTGTAAGGGCAAATATAGATATTTTACTTCACCTGATGCTAAAACCTGCATACTCTTATTGTGTTCAACTAATGCAAACGGAGCTGAGTAGGTGCGTTCTGATTCATTTGATAAGTGAGAAAAAATGGCATCAAAAACACTTTGAGGTTTAATTATTTCTGTAGAACCATCAAAGGCTTGTGGTGCTGTTTGAATAAAATGAA
>CAYLXI010000049.1:0-11463 GCA_964387695.1 uncultured Piscirickettsiaceae bacterium | reverse complement strand
AAAACAGTTTCAATTTGTGTCCAATCTATTTTAGGGTTAGGCATATTTAGTTAGAGCTCTTAATTTTATTTGTGTAAAGGTCTTTGTGAGGGTTTAGTGTAGCAACTCCACATCGCAATTAACTGTGCCCTAGCTTTGTTTCTTTCTAATCCTAAGTATCTTGTGCCTTAGCTAAACCATGATGTTGTTTGAGCAGTCCAAAGGTTCGTTCAACCACATAGCGAATACCAGAGCGTTGTTTGTTATCTTGTTTTTGCTGTTCGGTTAAAGGCTTGTTTCTGTAAGCTCTGTGTAATACTTTGTTGTTTTGCTTACCGAGCTTTTTATCGTTTTGGCTTTGCAAATAAAACAGACTGGAGGCTTCCCAATATCAATATATACGCTTTTATATACCCTTTTAGAGTAGATTGCATTATACAATATAGAGCGTATAAGAGTGCATGAGAAAGACAAAGGGCGTTAAGGCGTTTATTTTAGACATAAAAAAACCCTCGTTAGAGGGCTTGATATTGTTGTTTGGTGGCTACACCGGGATTTGAACCTGGGACCCCATCATTATGAGTGATGTGCTCTAACCAACTGAGCTATGTAGCCAAAAGAATCCGCATATTATAAAGTTTTCGGATTAGAAGTCAACTTCATATAGGGATTTAGGAAGAAACTTGTTAATTTAAAGGAGTGATGTTCTGTTTTAGCAAAGTTGTTTATTTTCACAAGAGTTTGGATCTAAATAATTAGGAGAGTTTAGAGGGGTTTAAAACTTATGTAATGAGTTTTTTATTGGTTTATAATTTACAGCGAAAATTAAAATCCATTGTGTTTTAAATTAAACTTAGTCCACAAAAAGTAAAGAGTTATGATGATTTCTAGAGTAATGATTTTAATGCGTAAGAGGTTATATAATATCAGCTATTGAGTAGCTGATATTTTTAAAGAATTTGGCTCCCGATGCTGGACTCGAACCAGCGACATACGGATTAACAGTCCGGTGTTCTACCAACTGAACTAATCGGGATTGATAGTAAAAAGCATGAAGTTTTATTGCTTTCTATGGGTGCGTATTATAGGGCAATTTTAAAAGGCTGCAAGCCTTTTTTGTTAAAAAGCTGGTGTTTTTTTATAGGCTTTGCGTGATTAAAAATTCTAACAGTGCTTTTTGAGCATGAAGTCGATTTTCTGCTTCCTGCCAAACTACGGAATCTTTGGCATCTATGACTTTTGTAGAGACTTCCTCTTCTCTGTGAGCGGGTAGGCAGTGCATAAATAGAGCTTCTTTGTCTGCTTGTTTCATTAAGTTAGTGTTCACTTGGTAATTGGCAAAGGCAACTTCGCGTTTTTTTTGCTCTTCCTCTTGCCCCATGCTAGCCCAAACATCGGTCACAACTAAGTCAACATTTTCTGCTGCAAGCATTGGGTCACGAATGATTTCAACCCTATCTAGGTTAGGTTCTAAAATGTCTGGGTTAGGATCATATCCTTCTGGGCAGGCAATACGAAGGTTAAAGTCATATTGTTTTGCTGCATTGATATAGGAATGGCACATGTTGTTGCCATCGCCAACCCATAATACGGTTTTACCTTGAATGCTGCCACGATTCTCATAATAGGTTTGCATGTCTGCAAGGAGTTGGCATGGATGAAAGTCGTCAGTAAGAGCATTGATAATGGGAGCGGACGAGTGTTCAGCCATGGTTTGTACGGTTTGATGCTTGAAGGTGCGAATCATAATGGCATCGGCCATGCTTGAGATGACGCGTGCCGAGTCTTCTAGAGGTTCACCTCGACCTAATTGGGTGTCTCGTGGTGATAAGAAGAGCGCGTGGCCACCTAGTTGGGTCATGCCTATCTCAAATGATAGTCGGGTGCGAGTTGATGACTTCTCAAAAATCATGGCTAAGGTTTTGTTTTTTAAAGGTTCAAATTTGTCACCTTCTTTTTGCATGAGTTTTAGCTCAATACCTCGATGCAGTAGGGTGTTTAGTTCTTCTGAAGTTAGGTCTTTAAGGGTTAAAAAGTGTTTTAAGCTCATAATTGTCTATCTTTTATAGTTTTTTTTAAATTTAGTTTTTGTAAAATTGGGTAATGAGTTGGGTTACTTTGTTTATTACTTCTTTTATCTGTGTATCGGACATAACAAAGGGAGGGAGAAGTCGTATTGTGTCACCGCGAGTTACATTGATAAGTAGATTTAATTCTAAGCCTTTTTTTACCAGGCCTGTACAAGGCTTATCTAACTGAATTCCAATCATATAGCCTTTACCTCGAATTTGCTTTATGCCAGGTATGCTTGAAAGGGCGTCTTTGAAGGATTCTATCATTTCCTTGCCTTTTCTTTCTATTTCAGGAATGATGTTTTCATTTTGTAAAGTATTTAAAACAGCCAATGCAGCGGCACAAGCAAGAGGGTTGCCTCCAAAAGTTGTGCCATGATTTCCTGGAACTAAAATATTTGCAGCTTGTCCTTTGGTGCAGCAAGCACCAATTGGCATGCCATTTCCGAGTGCTTTTGCTAAGGTCATTATGTCTGGAACTATATTTTCATATTGGTGGGCAAACCACTTTCCAGTGCGTCCAATGCCTGTTTGGATTTCATCAAGCATCATTAGCCAGTTGTTTTGGTCGCAAAGGTTTCTAATTTGGGTTAAGTAATTGTTTTGAGGGATATGGACACCCCCTTCTCCTTGAATGGGTTCAACAAGAATTGCTACAATAGATTTATCATGAGATAGATCCTGAATCGCATCAATGTTATCAAAAGGTACTCTAATAAAGTCATTAACTAATGGATGAAAACCTTCATGAACTTTGTTATTTCCTGTTGCCGAGAGGGTTGCTAGGGTACGCCCGTGGAAGCTGTTTTCCATGACAATAATTTTTGGATGAGATATCTTTTGATTATTGCCGAATTTTTTTGCAATTTTAATTGCTGTTTCATTTGCCTCTGCACCAGAGTTACAGAAAAATACTTTATCCATGTTACTCAGGCTTGTTAGGTTATCTGCCAGTGCTTGTTGATTGCCAATTTCGTATAAATTGGAAGTGTGAATAAGCTTTTTGCTTTGTTCACAAATGGCTTGAGTAACAGCTGGGTGGGCGTGTCCTAGGCTGCAAACTGCAATGCCACTCAGTGCATCTAGGTAAGCGTTATTATTTTCATCAAAAAGAATGGCCCCTTTACCATATTTAAATGTAACAGGTAGTCTTGCATAGGTGTTCATAACTGAATTCATATATTATTCACTTTAATCTTAATCCAAATTCAAATCCAAATCCCTGCTTAAGTTCTTCCTTAAGGAGCCGCTTAACCTACGGCAAGTGCCTAGAGAGCAATATCTAGCATTTTATATCCAGTTTTTAAGTAGGGATTCGAGTTTAAAAACAAAAAAACAATCGCAAGGCTAGCTTGGGATTGCTTTTTTTGAAATTAGTCTTTCAAAATAATAATTCTATGTATCTAAAAGTTAATTGCAAGTAAAGTTGAGCTATTTACGGGATTTTTATAAATAAATCCCCTCTTGAATCATTTTAGGATAAAATTAAGGGTTAAGTTTTTTTATAATTGAAGGGAATTTGAATGAACTCAATGAGCGATCGTGATGGTTTAATTTGGTATGACGGTGAAATGGTAGAGTGGCGTGAGGCAAAAACTCATGTATTAACGCATACCTTGCATTACGGAATGGGCGTGTTTGAAGGTGTTCGTGCTTATGAAGCAGAGCAGGGGACTTCTATTTTTCGCTTAGAAAACCACACTAACAGGTTGTTCAATTCGGCAAAAATTCTAAATATGCCCATGCCTTTTAGTCGAGATGAGTTGAATGAAGCACAGCGAGCCGCGGTTCGTGAAAATAATTTGAAATCGGCTTATCTGCGTCCTATGGTTTTTTATGGGTCAGAAGGTATGGGATTGAGAGCAGATAATTTAAAGGCTCATGTTATTGTGGCAGCTTGGGAGTGGGGGGCTTACATGGGCGAAGAGAATTTAACGCGCGGAATTAAAATTGCAACTTCTTCGTTTACTCGCCATCATGTTAATGTCACTATGACTAAAGCTAAGTCTAACGGTTCTTATATGAATTCAATGCTTGCCTTGCAAGAAGCGATAAGCCATGGTTGCGATGAGGCTTTATTGTTAGATGTAGATGGTTATGTTTCTGAAGGTTCTGGAGAGAACTTTTTTATGATAACTGACGGCGTTATTTATACGCCAGAATTAACCTCGGCACTTGATGGTATTACGCGTAAAACAATCATGCAACTGGCTAGAGAAGAAGGTTATGAGGTGCGAGAGAAACGCATTACTCGTGATGAGGTTTATGTTGCTGATGAAGCTTTTTTTACAGGAACTGCAGCGGAAGTAACGCCGATTCGAGAATTAGATAATCGTCCTATCGGGCAAGGATTTCGTGGTCCTATTACAGAAGTTTTACAAGCTAAATATTTTGATGTAGTTCATGGTCGTTCGTCTAAGCATTTAGATTGGTTAACGACAATTTCTTAAAAATTAAGGGAGAAATATATGGCTAAAATAAAAGTAATTGAAGTAACTTATGCTGATACACCTTTGGTATGTCCAAGACCAGAAACCCCTGCATGGAATGCTCATCCAAAGGTAATGTTGCCAATTGAAGGTAGTGGTAGTGCTAAGTGTCCTTATTGTGGAGCAGAGTATGCTTTAAAAGATTGGGATCCTAATCATAAGAGTCATTAGTTTTTTGAGGTCTAAAAAAACCCGCTTAAAGGCGGGTTTTTTTATTTAAGTCAATAAGATTGTTTATGAAGAATAGTACATATCAAATTCGATTGGATGAGTGGTTGCTCTCATGCGAGTGACTTCTGCCATTTTAAGTTCAATATATGAATCAATGGCTTCATCAGAGAAGACTCCACCCATTTTTAAGAAGTCGCGGTCTTTGTCTAGTGCATCTAAAGCTTCTTCTAAAGAAGCACAGACTGTTTTGAAGGTGGCTTCTTCTTCTGGAGGAAGATCGTACAAATCTTTTTCTGCTGGCTCACCAGGTTCAATCTTATTAATAATGCCGTCAAGTCCTGCCATTAATGACGCAGCAAAAGCAAGATAAGGGTTGGCAGTTGGGTCTGGGTAGCGAAGCTCAACACGACGAGAGCGCTCTGAAGGTGCGTAAGGGATTCGGATTGAAGCAGAGCGGTTAGAGCCAGAGTAAGCAATAAGAATAGGTGCTTCAAACCCTGGTACAAGGCGTTTGTAGGAATTAGTTCCTGGGTTGGTAAAGGCATTCAGCACGCGAGTGTGCTTCATTAACCCGCCAATATACCAAAGGGCTTCTTGTGATAGGCCAGAATAAACATCACCAGCAAAGATGTTTTTACCATCTTTAGAAAGTGATTGGTTAATGTGCATACCAGAACCATTGTCGCCAACTATGGGTTTAGGCATAAAGGTAGCCGTTTTTCCTAGTGCGTGGCAGGTATTGTGTACGGCATATTTTAGCACTTGTACCTCATCTGCTTTAGCGGTTAAGGTGTTGCCTGCAATGGCTAATTCGCATTGTCCACCAGAAGCAACTTCATGATGGTGAGCTTCTATTTTAAGATTCATCGCTTCAGCCATGGCACAAATATCGGCTCTAACTTCGTGTAGTTGATCTACAGGAGGAACAGGAAAATATCCTCCTTTAACTTTAGGTCGGTGAGCCATGTTTCCTTCTGAGAATTCTCTTTTAGAGGACCAAGGAGCTTCATCGGAATCAATTTTGACGAAGGTTCCTGACATATCTTCACCCCATTTAACATCGTCAAAAACAAAAAATTCAGGTTCGGGTCCAAAAAATGCGGTGTCTGCAATGCCTGTAGATTTAAGGAAAGCTTCTGCTTTTTTAGCAATGCCGCGAGGATCTTTTTCGTAAGATTCCATAGTGTCTGGAGAAACAATCATGCAGCGGATGATAATGGTTGGATCATTGGTGAAAGGATCTACTATGAAGCCATCAGTTTGTGGCATTAGGATCATGTCTGAGTTGTGAATATCTTTCCAGCCTTGAATTGAAGAGCCGTCAAAGGTTTCTCCTGCTGAGAAAAACTCTTCATCTACCGTTGTAGCAGGGATGGTTACATGTTGTTCTTTGCCGTGCGTATCAGTGAAGCGTAAGTCTGCCCATTTTATGTCATTTTCTTTAATGGAGTCTAAAATAGCTTGAAGCATGAAATGATCCTTTGGTTGAGTATTTTTAATAAAAATCTAGCAACTTAGAGTTTAGCTGGAACTGTGCCAAATTTCCAATATTTTTTTAAGATCTTCCTTAAGAGGCTTAATTTAGAGGTTTTTTAAATTAAAAATTAAAAATTAAATCATTATTATAAAGATCTGAGTGTTTGAGGGCAGGCGTTGCGACTGTTTTTTTGGTGCAAAAGGCTGTTTTTTGGTGCAAAAATCTTGCTTGACTGAAAAGTTTTAGAGTTTTATGAGTTGTCACTTAACTGTAATGTTGAGCCTGTATTATCCAAATAAATATTTTATAAGTTGGAAGCTTTAATGAAAAAAAATACTCAACAAGCATTGGATTCAGCACTTAAAGGTCCTAGTTTTGAGCGTAGAATTCGTTTTAGAAATTTGAAAGATCGGATTTTGAGTGTTGGCATTAGTTTTGGTGGTGTTGCGGTAATCGCTGCAGTGCTATTAATTATGTTCTTTTTAGTCTATGTGGTCGTTCCATTGTTCTCTACGGCTAGTATGGCGAAGATTAACCAATACGCCGTACCAGGCTCTGCCCAGGACAAAACCATTCATTACACTCTTGATGAGTATCAAGAAACGGCTATGCGTTATACGATTTCTGGTGGTTTATATGGGTTTAATGTTCAAACAGGAGAAATGTTGTCTAAGGGATCCCTACCTTTAAATGGAGCAAATATTACAAGCTTTTCTATCATTGATGAAGCTAATCATTTAATGGCTTTTGGTTTATCTAATGGCTCAATGATTGTTGCCCAGTATACTTATAGAGTAACTTTTCCTGACAATATTAGAAAAATTACGCCCGAGGTTATATTTCCTTTTGGTAAGAATCAAATTGAACTGGGTTCTAATCCGCTGGATAAATTAACGGTTAGGTCAAAAGGATCTGATTTAGTCGTGGCTTTTTTGGAAAAAGATTCGACCCAAGTTAACATTAAAAGATTTATTAAAGAAAGGTCTTTGTTTGGAGATTCAGTCACATTATCTGAGGATGTATCAGGGAGCTTTGAGCAAAAAACAGAAGTTGATTATCTTTTGCTAGATGGAGGGACTAGAAATTTATATGTTGTTTCTAAAGATGGTACTGCTAGTTATTATAATGTGGCGAATGTGGAATCACCACAGTTGTTACAGCACCTTAACTTGATACAAAATGGTGATAAGATTAGTACCATGCGTTTTTTGTTAGGGGATTATTCCTTAATGATAGGAACAGAAAAAGGCTATGTTTATCAATGGTTTCCTGTTAGGAATGAGCATGGTATTTTCCAGCTTCAGTTTGTTCGTGAGTTTAAAGAGTCTGATGCGCCCATTGAAATGATTGCTATTGAGCATGCTAGAAGAGGATTTGCGACTATTTCTCAGGGTCAGTTTGATTTGTTTCACTCAACGGCAGAAAGACATTTAATTAACAAAGAGGTTGATTCTAAAGGACTAAATTTTGTTACTTTTTCTCCCCGTGCAAACAGTATTTTATTAGAGACAGGCTCTGGAAATATGGTTTTCTATGGTATCGATAATGCACACCCTGATGTGTCGATGAACACTCTTTGGGGAAAAGTTTGGTATGAAGGCTATGAAGAGCCAAGTTATACTTGGCAGTCTTCTGCAGCCAGTGCTGATTTTGAACCTAAAATGTCGATGATGCCCTTAACTTATGGCACAATTAAGGCTGCCATGTACTCCATGTTGTTCGCCGTGCCGATTGCAATTTTAGCCGCTATTTATACTGCTTTTTTTATGGATACCAAAACGCGCCAATGGATTAAGCCATCGGTGGAGTTAATTGAGGCTTTGCCCACAGTTATTTTAGGTTTTTTAGCAGGTTTGTGGTTAGCCCCTTTTATGGAAAGTAACCTGTCTGGTTTTTTTGCCTTGCTCATTGTTGTCCCCTTAGGAACGCTGTTGTTCGGGTTTCTCTGGTCAAGGCTTCCTGATGTTATTCGATTAAGTGTATCGGAAGGTCGCAGGGCAGTGCTTATGTTGCCCGTTATTGCTTTATTAGGATATTTTGCACTCTCTATGGCAAATCCTATTGAAAATACTTTTTTTAATGGAGATATGCGCCACTGGTTAACCTTTAATGCTGGAATAGACTTTGATCAAAGAAATGCAATGGTTATTGGTTTTGCAATGGGGTTTGCTCTGATTCCCACTATTTTTTCTGTTGCTGAGGATGCTATTTATAATGTTCCTAGTTATTTAGTGAACGGCTCTTTAGCATTGGGAGCGAGTACCTGGCAGACGATGGTAGGCGTGGTTCTACCCACAGCAAGTCCGGGAATATTTTCAGCCATTATGTTAGGTTTTGGGCGAGGAATTGGTGAAACAATGATCGTCTTAATGGCATCAGGAAATACACCTCTTATGGAGGTTAATATTTTTGAAGGAATGCGAACCCTGTCTGCTAATTTGGCAGTAGAAATGGCAGAGACTGCAATGTACAGCACCCATTATCGAGTGTTGTTCTTATCAGGTTTGGTTTTGTTTATATTTACCTTTATATTTAATACGCTAGCAGAAGTAGTGCGTGAACGAATGCGTCGCAGATATGGCTCTCTTTAAGGATACTAATGATGAATAAATGGTTTAAAAAAGGCGAACATTGGATCTGGCTTAGTGCGGGTTCTGTTGGCATCAGTGTCGTGCTTGTTTTTGGTCTTATTGGAATGATTTCCTATAAGGGTTTAAGTCATTTTTGGGCGCATGAAGTTTACAGTTACACTGTCATGGCGGACGGTAAAAAAGAGTTGGTTGTGGGTGAAGTTCATGACACCCAAATGAGAGTTAGAGAAATTGATGAAAGGATTGTTGATACTTATGAATATCTGATAAAAACGGGTAATCGTGATGTTTATAACCTTGATTTTAGATGGATTCGCTCTCAAGACTTGGTTTATGGCACGGGTAACCTCGCTGAAAACTTGACTGTTATTGAGCGTTATAAATGGGGAGATGCTTTTGGGCAACTTAAGTCAATGTCGGTTGGTGGTAAAGTCATTGCAAAGGGTTATGAGGTTGAATCAAAATTAAGGTCTCAAGTTAAAATTGCGAATGAATTACAAGCAGATATTCATCATATTGAAAAAACAATTATTGGTGGCATTAGTTATAAGATTGAGGATTTGCGCTTAGATCAAAGAAAGTTAGAAGCAAGGGGGCAATTTGATGCCTTAACGGAAGCTAAATTAAATGCAAAACGAGATGAGTTGCATCAGCAATTTTTGGTTGAAAAAGAGGCTGTTCAAAAGCTTAGTGCCGAACTAAATGAACTTGGATTTGTGACTCTAATCAGCGCAAGTAATCAAGAGATGACCATTTATGTCAAGCAAATTGTGCGTTTTTGGCAACCTAACGAGATGGTTTTTAGTGAAAAGATAGGTTTCTTTTTTGATTCGATAGGCCACTTTTTATTAGATGATCCTCGTGAAGCGAATACTGAGGGAGGTGTTTTTCCTGCGATTGTTGGTACCGTTACTATGGTTATGTTAATGGCAATTTTAGTAACGCCCATGGGCGTGTTAGCGGCCATATATATGTCTGAATATGCTAGAGAAGGTCTAGTTCTTAGAATCGTGAGGATTTCTATTAATAACCTAGCAGGAGTCCCTTCTATTGTATTTGGTATTTTTGGCTTAGGGTTTTTTGTTTATATTATAGGGGGCTCAATAGATGATTTGTTTTTTAGTTATTCGGGCCCAAGCCCCACCTTTGGAACACCAGGATTACTTTGGGCCTCTTTAACAATGGCATTGTTAACTCTACCTGTAGTGATTGTTTCTACCCAAGAAGGTTTGTCGCGAGTTCCCAGATCTTTACGAGAGGGAGGCTTGGCGTTGGGTGCAACCAAAGCAGAAACAATTATGCGTATTGTTCTACCTATGACAACGCCAGCCATTATGACAGGGTTAATTCTTGCCGTAGCTAGAGCAGCAGGAGAAGTTGCCCCCTTGATGTTAGTGGGAGTGGTTAAGCTTGCCCCTGCTTTACCAGTGGATTTTAATGCCCCTTTTATCCATTTAGATAGGCAGTTTATGCATCTTGGTTTTCATATTTTTGATGTGGGCTTTCAAAGTCCTAATGTTGAAGCTTCACGGCCTTTGGTTTATGCAACCTCATTGTTGCTTATTTTAATTATTATTGGTCTAAATTTAACCGCCATTATGATTCGTAATAGATTGAGAGAAAAATATAAAGCATTAGATCATTAACCCAAATCTCTACTTATTAAAACTGAAATATAGTACCTGTATCGGAGTTTAGGTAGTACCACACCTTGCATGCTACATTCAGTTTCTAAGCAGAGAAAAGGGATTAAATTAAATATTTAAGAGTTTAAAGAATTAGGAAAATACTCATGTCAGAAAAGAAAAGTTTTACAATCTCCAGTAGCAGCTCAGAAAAGCTCAAGCTAGAAAATGAAAAAATAGCCATTGAAGTGAAAGATTGGAATTTGTATTATGGCTCTAAAAAAGCTCTAAATAATATTAATATGAAAGTGTCAGAAAAGCGTGTGACAGCCTTTATTGGGCCGTCAGGTTGTGGTAAATCAACTTTGTTGCGTTGTTTTAATCGCATGAATGATTTAATTGATACGGTATCGGTTGAAGGTGACATGCACTTAAACGGTGACGATATGTACGCCAAAGAAATGAATGTTGCTGAATTGCGTCGTCGGGTAGGGATGGTGTTTCAAAAACCTAACCCTTTCCCCAAAACAATTTATGAAAATGTTTGTTATGGCTTACGACTGCAAGCCATAAATAGCAAATCTGTTTTAGATGAAATTGTAGAATGGGCTTTACGCGGAGCGAATCTTTGGGAAGAAGTCAAAGATCGTTTGGATGAAAATGCTTTAGGTTTATCAGGAGGGCAGCAACAACGACTGTGTATTGCTAGAGCGATAGCCATTAAACCTGAAGTTTTGTTGTTAGATGAGCCGACCTCGGCATTGGATCCAATATCCACTTTAGCAATAGAAGAGCTTATTTTTGAACTAAAAGAAGAGTTTACTATTTTAATAGTAACTCATAATATGCAACAAGCGGCACGAGTTTCTGATTATACTGCATTTATGTATATGGGAGACTTAACCGAATATACAGATACAGATTCTCTATTCACTAACCCTAAAGTAAAGCGCACAGAAGACTACATTTCTGGGCGATATGGTTAATTTAAGAGAGACCTTTGTATAAATGGATGCACAAATTAAAATGGCTAAATTTCACCTTATTTCACCTAAAAAA
>CAYLXI010000048.1:0-11746 GCA_964387695.1 uncultured Piscirickettsiaceae bacterium | reverse complement strand
AAAAGCTAACATAAAGCCTGAGCAAAAAGTTGTTCTGACTAAAACCCAAAATAAAGGAATTAAAAACAATAAAACCTCTGTTTTATCTAAAAGAGAGGTAAAGCCACCCAGTTTAATTAATTCCCCAGAAGCTCATAAATTGTTTAAATCAGGAGTTCCTCTAATAGAAAGAGATGAAATTGTGGTGGCTGTTGATGCAGGTCATGGGGGAAGAGATCCTGGGGCAATTGGGCTTAAATACAATACTTATGAAAAAGTAGTCACACTCCAAATAGCAAAAAAACTTAAAAAACATATTGATAAACAACCTGGTATGCGCGCAGTCTTAATTCGTGATAGAGATGTATTTATTCCTTTGGTTCAGCGGGTAAGAATTGCCAATAGAAAAGACGCGGATATTTTTATTTCTATTCATGCCGATTCTTTTCCTCAGCTGACATCGGTGGGGGGAGCTTCTGTATTTGTGTTGTCAACTTCAGGATCCTCTAGCGTAATGGCAAGAATGCTGGCAAGAAATGAAAATGCTTCTTTACATGATATGAAGTTAAAAGGTCGTGATAGTGATGTGGCTTTTTTGTTAACCGATTTAAGTAGAGAAGCCAATATTAGAGCCAGTCGCAAATTAGCAGACATGGTGCTAGGGGAGATGGGTAAAAAAGTACGATTACATCAAAAAAATGTTCAATCAGCAGGTTTTGCAGTGTTGAAATCTATTGATATGCCTTCACTCTTAATTGAAGCCGCTTTTTTGTCTAATCCAGATGAAGAAAAAAAGTTGATGAATCAAGAGTTTCAAACTCGTTTAGCAAAATCTGTTGCATCAGGTTTAAGTAAGTTCGCGCAACGCAATGCCACGCAACCACGTTGGGGAGAAAGTTTATTTGTACATTATAAAGTTCAATCAGGCGATACTTTATCGCAAATAGCCCAAAATCATGGTATTGCTACAGCAGAACTTAAAAGAATTAATAGAATTAAAAACCCTAATCAGCTCTATGCAGGTAAAAAACTGCGTATTCCATTATCGGAACAAGTTGTGGCTGGGTTATAATGATTTTTTTGTTAGGCAGGTTTTTATCCTAAGTGTCCTCTTTTAAGTCCGATAATGCCGTTATAAAATTACTACCTTCACATCTGGCAGATCAAATTGCAGCGGGTGAGGTGGTTGAACGCCCCGCCTCAGTGGTAAAAGAATTGTTAGAAAATGCTTTAGATTCAGGTGCTTCTCAGATTGATATTTTAATTGAAGAGGGCGGAGAGAAGTCTATTGTTGTTATAGATAATGGTGTAGGGATTGCTAAAAAAGAGTTGATGCTGGCAGTGAGTCGTCATGCAACCAGTAAAATTTATTCAGAAGAAGATTTAACTTCGGTTGATACACTAGGGTTTAGGGGGGAGGCTCTGGCAAGTATTAGCTCTATATCTCGCTTTATTATGGTGAGCAGAGTAAAAGGCGAAACAACCGCATGGAAACTAGAAGGAGAGGGTGGAGGGAGTTGGAAAGAAGTCGAGCCTATAGCTCACCCTCAAGGAACAAGGGTTGAAGTTGCAGATTTGTTTTTTAATACTCCTGCCCGTAAAAAGTTTTTAAAAACACCCAGAGCAGAATTTTCTCAAATTGACTTGTTGGTTAAGAGGGTGATGCTCAGTCGCCCAAAAGTGTCTATTAAATTAGTTCATAATCAAAAAATAACTCGTCAAGCTTTAAAAGCAAGTAATGATAAATTGCTCCAAAAACGCATGCAAACCTTAATGGGTTCTGGCTTTATGGAGCAGAGTTTGGTCATAGATTATCAAGCACAAGATATTCACCTAACGGGTTGGGCGGGTTTAGCTACATTTAATCGTAGCCAAGGTGATATGCAGTATTTGTTTGTAAATGGGCGTATTGTGCGAGATAAGTTATTATCTTTTGCTGTAAAGCAAGCCTATGCAGATGTTATGTATCATGGCCGTCATCCAGCTTACTGCTTGTTTTTAAATATTCCCGCTGCACTTACTGATGTTAATGTTCATCCAGCTAAATACGAAGTTAGGTTTGCTAAGGGTCGCTGGGTGTATGATTTTTTGCGTCGTTCAATACGCGAAGCTGTTACTCATCCTCTAACAACAATCCCAGTGAGTTCAAGTTCTGGTTTAATAAGTGGCTCAAATAACTCTAATTTTAGAGGGTCAATCCAGAGAAAAACAGAAATATCACAAGCATTGATTGACTCTAGCATGGCATTCCAACAGCCCTTAATCTCTTATAACTCTGATAACACTTTAAAGGACGGTTTAACCTCTAGAAAGGTTCAGGAGTCATCATCAAATTACTTGCTTAACTCAAACTTTAAAGAAAATAATTCTTGTGTGCCTTTGTTAGGATTTGCTAAAGCACAAATTCATGGCGTATTTATTTTAGCTGAAAATGAACAAGGATTGATTTTAGTTGATATGCATGCGGCTCATGAACGCATTGTTTATGAAAGAATGAAATCTCAATGGAAGCAAGATTGTTTAGTGTTGCAACCTTTGCTGGTTCCCATTGTCATAACACTTGAATCTTCGCAGGTTAAAGTTTGGGAGAATTATCAAAACTTGTTTAAAACATTAGGTTTTGAAATCATTGCTTTTGGGCCAGAACAAATTAAATTAACAGCAATTCCTGCCTTGTTATCAAACAGTGATGTCATCAAACTAATGAATGACATGTTAGCTGATTTATCCGTAGCAGGGCAAACTCAGTTGGTTGATGAAAAAATGAATCAAATATTGTCAACCATGGCATGTCATGGCTCTGTTAGAGCTAACCGCCAATTAACGGTTAGTGAAATGAATGGCTTGTTGCGAGATATGGAAGTAACAGAGAGTTCTAATCAATGTAATCATGGTCGTCCTACTTGGGTTCAGTTATCTATGGAAGAATTAAACAGCCTCTTTATGAGGGGGCAATAAAATGTCAAAAGCGAAAGTGTCAAAAGCGATGCTCGTGAATCGGTTTATTGCGGATAAAAAAGTTGTGGCAATTATGGGACCAACCGCTTCAGGAAAAAGTGCCTTGTCGATGTTGCTAGCAGAGAAGTTTCCTATTGAAATTATTAGTGTTGATTCAGCTTTGATTTATCAAGGCATGGATATAGGCACAGCTAAGCCCAGTGCAAAAGAAATGGCAAAAGTTCCTCATCATTTAATTGATATTATTTTGCCAACACAAACTTATTCAGCATCAAATTTTGTAGAAGATGTACATAGATTGGTTGCAGAGATTTTTAGCCGTGGAAATTTACCTGTTTTGGTTGGGGGTACTATGATGTATTTTCATGCATTACAGCAGGGAATGGCTGACTTACCTTCTGCTGACAAACTTACTCGCGCCAAATTGCAGTCTCAATGGCAGGATAATCCTCAAGAATTACATAAAAAATTACAGCTAGTTGATGAAGTCGCCGCTAAACGGATTCATTTTAATGATCAGCAAAGAGTTTGTAGAGCTTTAGAAGTATTTGAGCTAACAGGAAAACCTCTATCTCAACACCAGTTAGAAGGGCAAGGGAAGGGCTTAACCGAATTTAATTTAATTAAAATTGCTTTATTGCCAAGTGATCGTAAAGCTTTACATACACAGATAGAAAAACGCTTTAATCAAATGTTATCACAAGGTTTTATAAGTGAGGTCAAAAAACTTTTCCTTAATCCCAACTTACATTCTGACCTGCCTTCTATTAGAAGTGTCGGCTACAGGCAAGCTTGGTTGTTTTTACACCAAGAGTATGAATATGAAGAATTTATTGAAAAATCCTTAGTTGCAACACGCCAATTGGCAAAACGCCAAATAACTTGGTTAAGAAAAGAGAAAAACATATTGGAACTTGACCCTTTAAAACTATCAAAAGAAGAGCTATTAAGAGAGTCTTTGGAGTATGTTTTACTTTAACCCAAGTACACTTATAATTCTGGCGCACTATATTTGATTTTTAAATAGGGATTAGGGCTTAATATTCCTTGAGTTCATGTTGCAACTGTTTTAAACTGTCATTTAAATACTCATAGGAAGCTTTATAAAATGAAACGATTGATTGTCGCAGTATCTCTTGCCACTTTATTATTAGTAGGTTGTGGAGAAAAACCTAGTGATGTTAAAGTAGAGCCTATTTTGCAAATAGGTAATAGTTTAGAGTTTTTTGCTTTAAATGACCAATTTGGTAAAGAGTATCAGTTGTCGTCAGATACAAAAAAAATTATTTTTGCATTTGAGCAAGAACCCGCACATTCAGTTAACGATTATTTAGTGACAAAGCCCGCTAGTTACCTTGTCGATAATAATACTGTTTTTGTTGCAGATGTAAGTGCTGCCCCAGCCTTAATTAGAAATATGTTTATTATGCCTGGACTTAAAGATTTTGAACACTCCGTGTTGATTTTTGAAGACAGTTATTCTGCAGCACCTTTTCGGTATGGAGTCGGTGAAGATAGCATTGTTGTAGTATCGCTGGATAATAAAGAAATTATAAATGTTGAAAAAATTATACCAACAAAAGAAGCTTTAGCTCAATTTATTGAAGGGAAGTAATCCTAAAATAAAGAGTAAATGCTTCCTTTAGAAATAGCTTAATAATAAAACTTATGGAGAATAAAAGTGGCTAAAGCTTTACCCATTCAAGACCCCTATTTAAACGCATTGAGAAAAGAAAAGATCAGTGTCGGTATTTACCTTGTTAATGGGGTAAAGTTACAAGGAAAAATTGATTCTTTTGATCAATTTGTGGTTTTACTTCGAAGCAATGTAACCCAAATGGTTTATAAGCATGCAATTTCAACCATTGTACCAGCTAGAGATCCGCAGGATTTTGAAGAGGAAAGAAAATCTTTATTAACCAATAAAGAAGAATTGTAGTTTCTAGTTAAATTATTAAGTATTTCTCCTTAGTTATTTATTCCAATCTTTATCCTTTGTTTTTTAGTGTTTTAAATAGTACATCGTTTAAAATGTTGAATTAGGGGGGTTGATTTTTACCCAAATCCTTACTTAGAAACTGTATATAGAGTGCTATATACAGTTTCTAAGTAAGGATTTGGGTTTTAAGCTTTCTTTGAGATAAACCGTATTATGGAATTATTTGGCAAGCTTGAGCGACATGATTTAGAAAGAGCGATTTTAGTTCATGTTGACTTTTATTACGAAGCAGACAGAGAAGAGCTCACTGAATTTTACGAGCTTGTAGATTCAGCAGGAGCAGAAACCTGTGAGCTTATCACTACCAAACGCAATAGCCCCGATTCAAAATATTTTGTTGGTAAAGGTAAAGCTGAAGAAGTACGGGATGCGGTGTTAGCACATAAGGCAGATGTTGTTATTGTTAACCATGCTCTTAGCCCAGCACAAGAACGCAATCTTTCTGAATTGTTTGAATGTCAGGTGCTAGATCGAATTGGTTTAATATTGGATATATTTGCACAGAGAGCTCGTTCGCATGAAGGTAAGCTTCAGGTTGAATTAGCACAATTAAAGCGTATGGCAACTCGCTTGGTCAAGGGTTGGACGCATCTCGATCGCCAAGGTGGAATTGGCGCGCGAGGTCCTGGAGAAACACAGCTTGAATCTGACCGCCGTTTAGTTCAGGGCAGGATTAAAAAATTAGAGCGTAAAATAAATAAAGTGCGTCAGCAGCGTGATTTAGGTCGTAAATCTCGCAAGAAATCAGAAATGTTAATGGTAACTATTATTGGTTACACTAACGCGGGTAAATCGACATTATTTAATCAAATGACTCAGGCAGGGGTTTATGCCGAAGATCGTTTGTTTGCTACGCTAGACTCTACGCTCAGAAAAGTGCGTTTACCAGGTGCTGGATCAGTGGTATTTGCTGACACAGTAGGGTTTATTCGCCACCTTCCCCATGATTTAGTAGCCGCTTTCCGCTCAACTTTAGAAGAAACCAGAGAAGCGGATTTGCTTATTCATTTGGTCGATGCCAGTGACGAGCATAGAGAAGAAAAAATGCGTGATGTTGCAGAAGTGATTAATAAAGTTGGGGCAGAAGGTGTTTCGCAACTTATAGTTTATAATAAAATAGATAATTTAAATCCTCCCGTTAAAGCCAAGGTGGATTTAAATTTAAAAGGTTTGCCTGAAAGAGTTTGGATTTCTGCTCAAAAAAATGAAGGCATAGACCTCATGCTAGATGCGGTAGCCGCACATTTTAGAGGGCAATTTTTAACCGTAGATTTGACTTTAAGTGTTAAGTCGGGTAAAAAGCGTGGTGAGCTTTATCAGCTAGGAACAATCCTAGAAGAAGGTTTTGATGATGAAGGTAATAGTTTATTTACCATGTGCTTAACAGAGTCCGAAGCTAGCATGATTAAACAATGGACAGAAATAATTAACTATCAAGTAAAATTGTAATTTAACCTAGAAGTTAAAGGGAATATTTTCTTTATTCTTTTATGGTGACATTTACCTATTAAAATTATAAAATAAGCATCAATTTTTTTATTGGAGAAGACTGTGGCCTGGAATGAACCTGGAAAGCCTGGACAAGACCCTTGGGGTAGTTCAAGCAATAATAATGGCAGTAAAAAGCCAGAAGAACCTCAACAGCCGAATAATTCAAATAACAATGATCCAGACTTAGATGAAATGTTAAGAAAAGCTCAGCAATTATTTGGTGGGGCAAAAAACAAAATGGGTGGTAGCGAATCTTTTGGTGCTAAAGGTATTTCTGTTGTCGTACTTATCATTGTTTTTATTTGGGTGTTAAGTGGTATTTATATCGTTGAGCCAGCAGAAAGAGGTGTAGAAACTCGTTTTGGTGCTTTTATAGAAGAAACAACGGCAGGGCCTCATTGGCACATTCCTTTTCCTTTTGAAAGTGTAACGAAAGTAAATGTTGATCGTGTTCGTACTGCTGAGGTTGGATATAGAGTAGATGATCGTGGTCAGATTATTACCGTTGGATCAGAAGCCTTGATGTTGTCTAAAGATGAAAACATTATTAGTGTTAAAATTGCTGTGCAATATAAAATTCAAAGTGCAAGTGATTTCTTGTTTGAGGTTTCTGATCCAGAAGTCTCGTTACGAGCTATTACAGAAAGTGCGTTGCGTGAAGTGGTTGGGCAAAATAATATGGAATTTATTTTAACGCAAGGTCGTGATGATGTTGTTGCAAAGGTTAAAGAAATAGCTCAATTTACTCTAGATAAATATCGTACAGGTATATATATAACCTCTGTTAACTTACAAGATGCTCAGCCACCAGAGCAAGTTCAAGCTGCTTTTGCTGACGCTGTTAGAGCTCGTGAAGATAAAATTCGTATAATTAATGAAGCACAAGCTTATGCAAACAGTGTTTTGCCTGTAGCTAGGGGACAATCAGCCAGAATGCTTGAAGAAGCCAGTGCTCATCATGATAGAGTTATTGCTGAAGCAGCGGGTAAGTCTAGTCGTTTTATCAGTGTTTTGTATGAGTATGAAAAATCTCCAGAAGTAACGCGTAAGCGTTTGTATATGGATGCCAAAACAAATGTCTTAAGTAGAACATCTACAATATTTGTAGGAGCGGAATCTGGAACTAATTTGTTGTATTTACCATTAGATAAAATGATGGCTGGACAGCAGCAAGCAACTGTTCCTTTTCAAGCATCTCAAGGAGCTTCTCCAATGACTAACACTCAAACAAATACTGCACAGCAGGCTGCGAGAAGTCCTAGTCCGCAAAGTAATATTCGTGACTTCTTAAGCACAAGGGAGATTCGATAATGAAATCAGTTCTTTTAGTTCTAATTGGTGTAGTACTGTTTGTTTTAGGTAACTCCTTGTTTATAGTTAAGCAAGGAGAAACAGCGGTTGTTTTCCGTTTAGGAGAAATTATCGACTCTAACCTAGAGCCAGGCTTACACATGAAAGTTCCTTTTATTAACAGTGTTAGATTATTTGATTCTAGGATGCAAACATTAGACGCTCCTCCAGAGCGTTATTTAACTAAAGAGCAAAAAAATCTAATTGTAGATTCTTTTGTTAAATGGCGAATTGTTGATGCAGAGCTGTTTTTTACAACACTTAATGGCGATATCCGTTTAGCTAATATGCGTTTAGGGCAAATTATTACAGATGCTTTAAGAGCAGAGTTTGGTGATCGCACAGTACAAGAAGTTATTTCTCGTGATCGTGATCGTATTGTGCAAGGTATTAGCAGAGCTACGGAGAATGATGTTAGAAATTTTGGAATCGAGATTGCAGATATTCGTGTTAAGCGAGTTGACTTACCTGAGGATGTTTCAGACTCTGTTTATCGTAGAATGGAAGCGGAGCGTACTCGTGTTGCTAGAGAGTTGCGTGCGGAAGGTACTGAAGCAGGTGAAAGAATTACCGCTGATGCAGAGCGTCAAAAAGTAGTTCTTCTTTCTCAAGCTTTTAAAGAATCTGAAATTATACGAGGGCATGGAGATGCAAAAGCAGCTAGAATATTTTCAGATGCTTATTCTAAAAATCCTGAATTTTATGGGTTCTTCCATAGCCTAGAGTCTTACCAGAGAGTGTTTAATGATAAATCAGATATTATGATAATCGATGCTAATTCAGATTTCTTTAATAACTTTAACGATTTAAAATAAATAACACTTTGCTGTTGGTTATTTAAAAAAACAAAAAAGGTGGGTTCTCCCACCTTTTTTATGGTTGCTACCCAAAGTCCTATATTAGGGCTTTGGGTATTCTTTTGTTCACTCTAAAAAGTATGGACTTAAAATTTAAAGTCTTGATTACTAGCTAGGAATATCTGTTTTGGTCACTATCTTAATCACAGCGATTGCATTGGTTTTTATTATTGAAGGGATTTTACCTTTTGTGTTTCCTGAGTTTTGGCGTAAGATAATGAGTGATGCAGTTCAATTAAAAGAAAAACACCTAAGATTGATGGGGCTAGTGAGTATGACTATTGGCCTCATTATTTTATTATTTTTTGCAGGATAATTATTTAATCTCATGATAGAAAAAACCTGGTTTACCCCTGAAGGTATTGAAGACCTTCTTCCTCAACAAGCAAGTCAGCTTGAGTTTTATCGCCGTTTATTATTAGATGGTTTTGATAGCTCTGGTTATGACTTGGTTTTGCCTCCTATGGCAGAATTTACAGACTCTTTGTTAACAGGCACAGGCTCTCAAATGGCGAGAGAAACCTGTCGTTTTACTGATCAAGAAAGTGGTAAGATAATGGGTGTTCGTACCGATATGACTCCACAAGTTGCACGATTGGTTGCCAATCGTTTTAAAGACAAAAAAGGGGTTGTGCGTCTTTGTTATGCAGGAGAAGTCTTAAAAAGCCGTAACAATAAAGCAAAAGGCTCTCGTAGTCCTATTCAAATTGGGGCTGAGCTTTTTGGTGATTCTGGTGTAGAAAGTGATATTGAAGTAATTGACTTGATGCTTAGTTCAACTTTAAGCTTAAATTTGAGCCATTTAAATTTAAGCTTGGGACATGTTGGAATAGTGAACGGTTTAATGACTTTAGCCAACTTGACTAAAGATCAACAAGAAGAATTGGTTGATATTTTATTGAGAAAAGCCATTCCTGAATATCAAGAATTTGTAAAAAGCTTATTAATTTCACCTGAAATTAAATCTGCCTTTGAAGGTTTATTAAGTTTAGCAGGCGATGCCGCCCAAGTTATTGAAAAAGCAATTGTTTTAATTTCCAACTGTTCTGCAGAGCTGACAAAGATGTTAGATAGAATATCTAATATTGTTAATATGATTCAAATACACTATCCAAATGTTCAAATCCATTTGGATTTATCAGATTTGCGTGGTTACAGTTATCATACGGGGATTATTTTTTCTTGCTACAGTATCGGGCAAAAACTATATCCTATTGCAACTGGAGGTCGTTATGATGGGGTAGCAGAATCTTTTGGTTCAAATTTGCCTGCAACGGGTTTTAGTATGGATTTAAGGAGTGCTTTAGATTTATTAGCATTAGCTCCGCAAGGGGTTAAAGCTAAAGTATTCTATCCCACTACAAATGATGTCACTTTGATGAAAAAAGTAAATTCTTTAAAGCTGGAAGGTTATCGCTTAATTCGCCAGTTACCTAAGTCAAATATTCCAGAAGGAAGTCAAAAATTAGAAAAACGAATGGATAAATGGGTGTTGGTACACACTTAATTTCTGACTAAGGTAAGAGTTTGAGGTTATGATTTTATTTTTAAGAACTATATGTACGCTATAAATCTGCTGTTCTTGAATGGGTATAAGATTGAAAAAGAGAGAAAATATGTCAAAACGCAATGTTGTCGTTGTTGGAACACAATGGGGTGATGAAGGAAAAGGGAAAATTGTTGATCTTTTAACAGATAGAGTTGCTGCGGTGATTCGTTTTCAAGGTGGGCATAATGCTGGTCATACTTTGGTTATTAATGGTCAAAAAACGGTTTTACACTTAATTCCATCAGGTATTCTTCGAAAAAATGTTGAATGTTTTATTGGTAATGGAGTGGTTTTATCTCCTGATGCACTCGCAAAAGAGGTTGCACAGCTTGAAAAAACAGGATTAGATGTTAAGAGCCGTTTAAAAATAAGTGATGCTTGTCCCTTAATTTTAGACTACCATGTTGCCCTAGATCAAGCTCGAGAGTTTGCACTGGGTAATAAATCCATAGGAACAACGGGAAGAGGCATTGGTCCTGCTTATGAAGATAAGGTCGCTCGTCGTGGATTAAGGGCTGGAGATTTAAGGAATATGGTTTCTTTTAAATCTAAACTTAAAGAAACTCTTAAATATCATAATTTTATGCTAACTAATTTTTATAAAATGGATGCGGTTTCATTTGATGAGCTTGCTCTAAAGTGTGAAAATTATGCAAAATTAATACTACCTATGCTAGCAGATATACCTAATTTAATAGCAACTTATAACCAACAAGGTAAAAATCTAATATTTGAAGGAGCTCAAGGAGCTTTGTTGGACATTGACCAAGGAACCTATCCTTATGTAACATCTTCTAATACCACCTCAGGAGGAGCGTCTTCTGGTGCAGGAATTGGCCCAACAGAGTTAGATTATGTATTAGGGATAACCAAAGCCTATGCGACTCGCGTAGGCTCAGGACCTTTTCCAACAGAATTGGATTATAACTGCGATACTGATATTGGTGATCCAATTGGTAAAGAGCTAGGAACTAGAGGGCATGAGTTTGGTGCAACCACAGGTCGCCAAAGGCGTTGCGGTTGGTTTGACGCTGTTGCTCTTCGTCGTTCTGCACAGATTAACGGCTTGAATGGCATGTGTTTAACTAAGCTTGATGTTATGGATAATTTAGAAGAAATTAAAGTTTGTGTTGCTTATATTCATTCAGATGGCAAAGAATCTTTACTTACACCAACCAGTGCGGATGAATATGAGGAAGTTATTCCAAAGTATATTACTATGTCAGGTTGGAAAACATCAACAGTTGGCACAGCAAGTTGGAGTGATCTTCCAGATGAAGCTAAAAAATATATTCAGTTTTTAGAAAAAGAAGTGGGTGTACCCGTTTCAATTTTATCAACAGGAGCGGATAGAGCAGAAACCCTAGTATTGCAAGATCCATTTGAGATTATTTAAGGAGTCACCTAAGGAATAGCTTAACAACTAAGATTGTTTTAAACTGGCTAAACGAGCCGATATTTTCACTGCAATTCGTTGCAATAGCTAGCTATTACGCCTCATTTCAGCGCAAATAGCGACTCGTTTTTCTCAGCCTAATTCTAACCTTAGTTATTAAGCTCTTC
>CAYLXI010000047.1:0-11854 GCA_964387695.1 uncultured Piscirickettsiaceae bacterium | reverse complement strand
CGCTCTTTCAATTAACCAACCAGTTGATTCTAAAGAATTTCCCTGTAAAACAAAAACTGACAAGTGCAATACCACTTGTCATTAAAAATTAATCCAGCCTAGAAAACCTACCAGCTCGCAAAAAAGAGCCTTCAACCAAGCCTTTAGCTACGAATGAATATAACAAAAACAAAACAGTTTTAAAACAGATATCTAACAATTATTTTTTTTAGATATAAAAAAACCCGCTAAAGCGGGGTTTTTTGTGACAAACTTCCAAAAGGAAATAACTATCGTTTTGAAAATTGTGGGCGACGACGGGCTTTTCGTAAACCCACTTTTTTACGCTCAACTTCACGAGCATCACGAGTCAACAATCCTTTAGCACGAAGTGCTGAACGATTCTCTTCAGTAAACACAAGTAAGGCTCGGGAAATACCATGACGGACTGCACCAGCCTGTCCAGTTGTCCCACCACCTGTAACCGTAATCATTGCATCAAACTTATCTAAACTTTCCGTTGCTTCAATAGGTTGATTAATTATCATTAAATCCGTTTCACGGGCAAAATATTCAGTAATATCTCGACCATTCACTGTCATTTTACCTGACCCAGCACGCAAGAAAACACGAGCGACTGAGCTTTTACGACGACCTGTTCCGTAATATTGTTCTATTGCCATAATATTTCCTTTATACACTTAATTCTTTAGGTTGCTGTGCAACATGAGGATGCTCTGTTCCTGCATAGACTTTCAGCTTTTTAAACATTGCACGACCCAAAGGACCTCTTGGCAACATACCCTTAACGGCAAACTCTACGGGGCGAGTTGGCTTTTCATCTATCAACTTAGAAAAAGTAGTTGATTTCAAATTACCAATGTAACCAGTTGAATGATAATAAGTCTTGTTTTTTGCCTTATTTCCTGTCACCACAATTTTATCTGCGTTAACAACCACGATATAATCACCACAATCAACATGCGGTGTAAATTCTGGCTTGTGCTTACCACGCAAACGGTAAGCAATTTTTGCGGCTAAACGCCCAAGCGTCTGACCTTCTGCATCTACAATATACCAGTCTCGTTTAACTTCGTCCGGCTTTGCAACAAATGTTCTCATAACTCTGTCCTAAAATTCTAAACTAATCCAATCTTAATCATTTGATTTTCAATCAAATGATCTCTCAATACTGTTTAACGGGCAATAAATAAGGGAAGGATCAAAGGGGGGATTTTAAGGCTTTTTTAAAAAAGTGCAAGTTTTTTTGGCTTTCTACCCAAAAAACCCTTAAGATTAGAAAAGATTTGCTTAACTAAGACTTTATAGTTAGGCTTGTCCCAGGCAAATTGCACCTTACTCATACGGACTAAACTAAAATGAAACTACTGGTCATAATATTAACCCTTTCTGTGCTAATACTTTCTGGCTGTAGCTCCAACCCTAAAAACCAAGACCATCACCCTAGAACTGTTCATCAAGATTTAAACATCCAAAAACATCAATCAGCTCAACGAACTCAAGCCGTTCAACAACCTCAAGCTACTAAAAAGATTCACTTTAATAATAGCCGACAAGTTAAGCAGTCTTTAATGTCACAGCTTCGTTTATGGGAAGGCACTCCATATCAATTTGGAGGAACGACTAAAAAAGGTATAGATTGCTCTGCTTTTGTACAAACCACTTTTAAATCTAAGCTGGGAATAAATTTAAGCAGAACAACTAGAAGCCAAGTAAAGGAAGGGGTTTATGTTTCAAAAAACAATTTAAGGCCTGGTGATATTGTGTTTTTTAAAACCGGAAACAACTCTCGCCATAATGGTATTTATATTGGTAACAACCAATTTATTCATGCCTCTACCAGCCGAGGTGTCACCACTTCTGATATCACTCGTCCCTATTGGAGAAAACGCTACTGGACTTCACGACGATTAGAAATTTAATTTACCCTAGCTTCCTTGTTAAGTATTCCCTTAAGGAATATTTTTGTGAATCCATAGCGGGCAAGGCCTGGCGCTATATGCTTGCTTTCTAAGCAAGAATTTGGGAATAGATATTTTATGAAAAGATTTTACTATAAACTGTTAAAATAGGCTTCTTTAATCAAATTTAACAATAATAGAAACCATTATGAGCAACGCACAACTTATCCTGATTGATAAACGCAACCAACCTATTAAAGAATATATTGTAGCTGTTGCTGCATCAGACGGATTAGATATAAAAGGATTACAAGTCATTTCTTCTCCAGCTAAGGGTGAAAAAGCATTTTTAACGGCCACTTTAAAAATACCTCCCTTAGAAGCCATGCAGTTTAATAATAATAAAATTGTCGATTATATTATGGCAAACTTAGTCGTTAAGGGAGAAACTCTTTCTGTTGGCGAAGTTATTAAAAAATCTAGTGAAGATGAAGCCATACAAAAATCTTTAACTAAATCTATTAAAAAGCTACAGATAAAATTACACGATTTAGTTGCCGAATTTACTTCTTCAGAAGTGGTTAACCTTTTAGCTGAACGGCGTAATGATGCCAATTTTAAATTAAAAGAATACGATCAAAGCCTTAAAAACAAAAAGGTGGTTTGTATTGATATTGAAGCAACCGATATTTCTACAAAAGATACTGCCGACATAATTCAGGTTTCTGTTTGTGCTTTAGATGGCACTAAACTTTACGATCAATTGATAAACCCTGGATATGACATTCCTGATAATGACAAGCATAACATTACAACCGAAATGGTGAAAGATCAGCCAACACTTTCTGGGGCGTGGGACGAAATCCATCAAGTATTAGATGATGCAGATATCATATTAGCTTATAGCACCGAGTCTGACTTTGCCTATTTACAAAAAAGTGCCGAAAAGAAAATGCTTAAATTTGAGCTAGATTACAACGACTGGCTAGATGTTGCAGTACATGCTAAAGATTTAATTGGCGCTTTGCGTTGGCAGTCTGAAAAAATGTATTGGTTCTATAAAACGCCTAAATTAACTGCCTCCTACGAAGTCGTTTTAAACAAGCCCTTCCCTGGTGATGCTCATGATGCTCTGGCAGATGCTCGTGCCACCGCCGAGCTATTTAATGCCATGCTAGAGAGAGGGCGTAAATCACAAGTTGCCGCTAAAAAAGTGGAACCTAGTGCAAAAAAAGTGATTTCTAACAATCTTTTTGCTGCTGCTTTTGCTCAGGCAAAGCGTAAATAGAAATGTGTAAAAACCTTAATTTTAAACAATTAGAAACAGCTAAACAAGGTGATACTTTTGACTGGAACTTTTTAAAACCTCAAGTAAAATACGATAAAAATGGCTTAATTCCTGTCATTGCCCAACAGTTTGACAGCAAAGAAGTCTTAATGATGGCTTGGATGAATTCAGTGGCTTTAAAAGAAACTATTGAAACAGGTCGGGCGTGCTATTGGTCGCGCTCAAGGCAATCTTACTGGAGAAAAGGGGAGGTATCTGGACAAATTCAAGTCTTTAAAAGCCTGTCTTTTGATTGTGATGGTGACACTATTTTAATGCAGGTTGATCAAACTGGCCCTGCCTGCCACTCTGGACGCAGAAGCTGTTTTTATTCTATGTTAGACAATAGTGGCAAAGTAGAAATCACTTCCAACCCTTTAATTAACCCTAAAAAATTATACCATCACTAGCTCTCTAATCACCATAGTTGCATAGCTTCCTGCTGGCAACTCAAATCTTAAGTGCAAAGTATCATCTACAAGTTTAAAAGCCATGTTTTTAGGAAAAACCCTTAAAGCACGGCGTTCTTGTTTCATGCCTGATTTTTCTAGGCCTTCTTGCCAATCGCTAAATTCTTGAATAACTTTTTGCTCAATTTTTAACGCCTCTAGTGTTGTTAAAAACTGCCCTCTTCCTGCTAGTAGTCCTGAAGGGTGAATATCTCCTTCAAATAAACGCTCTACTAAATCTGCCTCAGTCTCAGCATCATCGACAAAGCATTTAGAAGAACCCTCTAGCATAAATACATCGCCACTCATACGATTAGACCAGCTTTGGCACTCTATCCGTTTACTTAATATTTGATTGAATATCCAAGAGCGAGCAGATGATAAATATAAACCTTTTTGATGTCGTTTTACACGACGGCGTTGCTCGCCTAAAAAAAGCTGGCTCACTTTTTCTAAATTACCCATACCCCGACCAAAGCGTTGTTTTCCAAAATAATTTGGCACACCTTTTTTTTTAACTTGCTCACAACGAGATATTAAATCTTTACAATCTCCTGTTAAATTACGCAAAACTAACTTAAAACTATTGCCCGAAAGACCGCCTGTTTGTAGTTTTCGATTGTGGCGAATGGTTTTTAAAATTTTGGAATTTTTACTCACAAAACTATCAACACTTGGATCTTCTTTGCCAGGCAAATGAACACTCATCCATTGACGAGTTATGGCATGCCGATCTTTTTTTCCTCCATACCCTATGTTTTTATTATTTACACCTGCCCAACGAGCTAACTGCTCTGATAAATCAGCAGAATTTTCACCTTTTTTTTCAACCCAAACCCACAAATGCTCTCCTTGTCCAGATAATGGATAAGCAATTTTCTCTTCAACGATAAAATCTTCTGGGTGAAGTTTTAATACTGCTGAACACTGAGGCTTGCCATAGGCGTAAAGGAAACTTGAAAAATCAAAAAGCATTATTTAATTACCCTCCTGAATCCCTATTTAGAAAATTGGGCATCCTAATTTCTAAAACAAAAAAGCCCGTTATAACTACCACACCTGGTAAATATAACGGGCTTTTTATTGATTATAACTCTGCTGAGTTTATATGGAGCAAAGCTATATATTAACCATCATCCGACTGTTGAATACCCACAATCTTCCAATCTCCTTCACCTAAAGAAGAGCGAGCGATATGCCATATCTCGTTAAAAGAGTGTGCCATTTCGTTCTTGCCTTCTTTAATAAACCCTGAAAAACGCACGCTGACAATAAAAGAGTCACCATCAACTGCCATATCTGCTACTTCAGCATATAAATCTTCTACTTCAGTATAATTACTACCAGGAGACATTCCTTGCATTTCGACTTGAATTGCTTCAAACAATTCTTCTGAACAATAAGATTTAATTTCTGCAACATTTAAATCATCCCAAGCTTTTTGTACGGCAACATAATGACCTTTTGCCCCTACAATAAACTCGGATTCATTAAACCAAGCTGGGGTTTCTGCCACCACAACAGCAGATTCAGACAAGCCAGAACCAATAATTGAACCCGTTGAATTGGGATTGTAAGAGCCATGATTAGAAGAAGCATTGCTCTGCCTATACTGCTGTTGAGGCGCGTTAGGTTCTGGCCTATAAGATGACTCTGCTTGACGGTACTGGGATTGAACATTCACTTGAGACCTGCGGCGCTTAAACAAGGCAAATAACATTAAGGCAACCAAGGCAATCAAGAGAAGATCAAATGCTTGAATCCCTTCAAATCCATCACCAAAAATCATAGCTGCTAATAAACCACCTGCAGCTAAACCAGCTATAGGACCTAGCCATTTTGCAGCACCAGAAGTTGCACCAGCTGCTCCAGCCGCCCCCGCAGCCGTTGTTGTTTTACCTGCTTGGGTATCTTTTTGAGTTTGATTATTGGCAGGCTTAGAATTATGATTTTTAGGCGTTACTTTTTTAGAATGACCAAAGCTCCCTCCACCACCAAACTTTTTAGCTTCTGCTACTGGCAAAAAAACGCCAAAAGACAATAAAGTAAATGCAACAATAAGTATTTTCATTCTCTCTCTCTTAATATTTTTCAGAATCTGCATGATTGTACCCTGTATACTTATTTAAATAAACGAAAAATAAGATTTTTTTAAATGAAAATAAAAAGAGTAATAAACAATATGTTAACGGTACTGCTTGGCTTAGCATTATTAAATGGCTTTATATACATACAACAACCATCCATTACTTTTTTTCCGCACTCTACGCTACAACAATCTCCTAAAGACTGGGGATTAAGTTATGAGGATGTTTATTTAGATACCGAAGATGGTGTTCGTCTACATTCTTGGTTTATTCCCAGTGATAATGCTCAAAAAACAATATTATTCTTTCACGGCAATGCTGGCAATATATCTCACCGCAGAAGTTCTATTGAAATATTTAATCGCCTAGGGTTAAATATCTTAATTATAGACTATAGGGGCTTTGGAAAAAGCCAAGGAAGAGTCAGTGAGCAAGGGCTTTATAAAGATGCTACGGCTGCATGGCTTTATTTAGTAAATGAACGAGAGGTTAACCCTGAAAATATTATTATATTTGGTCGTTCTCTTGGCGGTATCGTTGCAACAGAACTGTCTGCAAGGGTTCAACCAGGAGGGGTAATCATTGAATCTACTTTTAGCTCGGCAAGAGATATTGCTGATGCAATGTTTTCTGTTTTATCCAGAATAATTATTTTACGCTATGACTTTAACGCTCTAGAAAACATTAAACAGATTGAATCTCCTATTTTAGTGTTGCACAGTCCAGATGATGAAATTGTGCCGTTTCGCTTGGGGAAAAAACTATTTAACGCCGCTAATGAGCCTAAAACTTTTGTTGAGATGAGAGGTGGACATAATACTGGATTACTCATGAGTCAACCAGAATATGAGATGGAACTTGAGAGGTTTATTACTTCCTTACCCCAAAGCCATAAGGAAGCACTTAATAACTAAGATTATTTTTTATACATAATGTTAGCTGCAGTACAGGCTAGGTGATGACGAGGATAATTTAATGATGAGGAACTTTTTATTCTTGAGCTAACTTCCTTTTCACTCAACCCAGCTTTCTTTAAGGTCTGCTCAAACTCTTCTCTTGCTTTTTGATGAGCCTTAAACAACATCATTTGCACTCGACTTTGAACATTAACTTTACCACTGCCATTGGTTTCTATTGGGCAAAAAATGGCTTCTGGATAACGAGCTGTAACCAAACTTTGCACGCCATCAGAAATACCCGAACTTGGCATGCAACCAAAAGGCTTAACCGACACCACCATGTGAGCTCGACGACCTTCTACCGTATCAATCAATTTAGCAACCTCTAAATGACCTTCGCCCCCTTTAATAATGGTGTCATAATGTTCATGGGCAAGATCTGCTAACTTTTTCATATTTGGTAAGTGGTAATGCTTAAGCCCTATCACCGTAGCACATGTCCTAAACCAAGCTTTAAGTCCAAACATAGCCGATCTATATAACAATATTTTTTTAACTGCTGATTTGCCTCCTAGTCCTTCTCGAGTATCATCCTTACCTCGTAGATTAATCCTTTTTTGCACACCATCAATTTTACCCCACATAATATAAAAGATCCAATTAGAAACAGGCTGAATATTCACCTCTGCCCCTTCTTGCTCTAAAAATCGTTGTAACTCATAATTGCCTTCTCCTTCAGTGGTCATTGCCCAAAACTCACCAATAACGCTAACTTTAGGCTTTACTTCTAACCAGTTTACTCTCACCTTGTCCAAAACTTTACGACATTCCCAAAGAGCTCGTGTTACAGATTTTCGCTGCTCAAAAGCCTCCACAAGAATACTCTTACACTGCTTAATAGCTTTATCGGTCGCCCCTTTTTCAATTTCATAAGGTCTTAAGCGATATCCCATAAGATTAAGTACATCACCCGCAACAAGTGCCTTGATTAAGCCAAGATAAAACGGACGATTAAAGCTAATACCAGAATTCTTATTAACGCCTTTCATTTCTAGCTCTTGGTCAAACAACAATACCCTAAAGCCTTCAAAACCAGAATCTCGTAACGCCTTACGGTATTCCGTAACATACATGCCAAAACGACAAGGACCACAACCTCCTCCTGTTGCAAAAACATGGTTTTTAATGATTGATTCACGCGACAAACCTCCTGCCTCTAATCCTTGTAGGTGTTTAATTAAATTACCCACCGTATAATAGGTTGGATTACACTGTCCATGATTACCAAATTCCTTGCCAATACGCAAAGATCCATTGTCTGCAATATCCAGATTTTTGACCTGATAGCCAATACCCCTAAGTGCTGCAGCAATAATAACATCATGATTTAGTGTCAACCCAGAAATCCAAATAGTGGTATGAACTCGTTGATCTTCTGTAAATCCAATAGACTCTACTTCGTGCCAATGAGCTTTAGCAGACTGGTTTTCAACTGAAATAAAGGCACTAGATTTCAACTCTTTTGGCGAGCTTTGCTGAACTTTAATGCTTTCTAAGGTAGATGCTTGATAAGAACTCATAACCTCTTCTCCTTTAGTTTTTGTTTAAGCGTACTAAGTGGCACGCTAAACTGTACGACAGGCTTGGGCTTGTCTAAAATTTCTTGAGTACGAGCATACAGCTCATCATTTTGTTGCTGCTCTAATTTATGACTATTTTTTAACAACTCACTACGACGCGATAAAGAATAAGCAAAGGTTTTAACTCGGATGGCAAAAGAACCACTAGGTTTATTGGCATCTAAATCATGCATCATTAGCCTAGGCGTTTCGGCCGCTTTAAGAATCGCATCAATAATGCCATAGGTTGGAGCATCATGACCACACTTAAAGCTGGAAATATCTAATACAGCTAGGTTAGGATGACGCGCAGCAAACTTGGCTGCCCATACTTTTTGTGATGAATTGGTTGAATAGTTTTCTGGCCAAACATCCCGAATATCAAAAACATCGGTAATTCTTCCCGCTTTTAAATCTGCCTGAAAAAACTGTTTTAACCATTCTGGATTTTTAGGTAAAGATCGTAACGAAAGCACGGGATAGCCCAATGCTTGTAATTCTTCAGGGATTCCATGGTGCAATCCAGGATCTGAATGGTAAGGTCTTCCCAACATAAGTACAGCGATTCTCCCCGTCTGCATCACATCTTCTAAAATAGCACGACCACGGTCTTGCAACGTCTTTTCAAGAGATTCTAAAGATTTCCAAGCTTGATTTAGAGCAAAATCATGTTCATCACGCGTAATCTGTAAACGCTCACCCCAAGTGTCCCATAGTTGCTCATTAAACAAATGGGGTTCATTAAGTGTTAACCCTGTATCAAGATATTCAACGCCGGCCTTGGCAAAAAAATCAACCTCCTTAGTAAAAGCTGCACGCAATACTTTTGGCGTTCCGCTAACCATTGGACAAGTCGTATCATCTACCGTATGGCTGATAAAGTTAGGAAGGTGGGTAACACAAGGAAAAAAGATATAATTTAGTGGCCCTGTATGTTTATTGAAGTGCTTATCAAACAATAAATTATGAATATGAGCCTGTGAACATTTACTTGGGTAACAAGGGTCAACAGAACCGTATTTACCTCCTTCGGTAAACATTTCTTCTGAAGTTTCATCACTCCATACAACATGGCGTTTTGCAATTCCTAGCGTTTCAAAATAAGTACGCCATAGAGGTGCAACACTATAATTATTAAGTACGCGAGGCAAGCCAATTTTAAGTTGACTACGATATTCAATCGCAGCTTGACTGCTCCGCTGAAAACCTTTCTTGCCCATCATAAACTTGGTTAGCCAAGCTTTAAAAGGCTGGTTAGCAACGTCCACCATCTTCACTTCTGGTAAAGGAGGTGGATTATATAGATGCTTAAAAGAAAGAGAAGCTTCAACTTCTACCATACTGGGGTATTGTCGCGATAAAGCTCTACGACGCGTTACTAATGTTGTTAATGCCTCTTTACTTTCTACGGTTCCCTTCTCACAAGAAAATCCTGCAATATAACGACTGGTACCGCCATCAGGAAGAAAGGTATCAATAAAGGTTCGACTGCAATCATTCGGACAAAAATGACAGATGGTGGTTTCGTCACAACGCGTTTCATACTTTATATTAATTGCGGCCTCTAAACCAATAAAACTAGAGCTACCACGACTTTTTACAACTCGCAAAGTCTCCATTGCCGCCCCAATAGCTCCTGCCTCACCACAATGTGGGTGGACATAAACCTTTGCACTGGGTACTCTTTCTCGAATGTAGTCCACCTGTGCTTTTAATGCAGCTTGATTTTTTTGAGTTCCGCCCTGAAGTACAAAAAAGTTCCCTAGTTCAGATAATCTGGGTACCCCAACAACATATTGCCAAATGTTTTTAGGCAAAACACGGGCAAGCCCTGCAAGCAATTCTTCTTTACGATAACCCTCTTTTTGAAAGTTAACCCTATCTGAATCCAGAAACACAGCACAGCCATAATTAAAATCGGGAGAAAGACTCGCTTTAAAAGCCACTTTTGCATAGTCGGTTACTAGCACAGAAAATTGATCTGCCATTGCCTGTAATAACATGCCATTTCCAGCCGAACACTGATTTGAAAGCTTAAAATCTTTTATTTCTTTGTTTTCTAAAAACAATACCTTAATATCTTGCCCACCCACATCACAAACCACATCAACCTCTGGAAAATAATGCCGTGCAGCCATCATATGAGCAATGGTTTCCACAATATTAACATCTGCATGCAATGCTTCTTCAAGCACTGGAGCAGCATAACCCGTTGCTCCGAATCCAACAATTTCTAACTTTGCCCCCTGAGACTCTACTTGACTTTTAAGCTCTGCCAATAAATCTTTGGTGTCTTGTATGGGATTTCCTTTACTTAATCGGTAGGCTTTACACAATATCTCTCCGTCATCATCCACCAACACCACTTTACTGGAGGTTGAGCCTCCGTCTAATCCCACTACACCTCTAACTACCTGCCCAAAAGAAAACGAAGCTGGTTTAAATTCTGGGACACTAAACTCGTCTTCAAAGGCTTTCAACTCTTCTAGGTTTTTAACAAGAGGAGGCCCTGCACCGTCTTTAAGTCGTGCCGAACGATCTGTTGTACAATAAGAATGCAGAGGTTCAATACCACGATAAACAGGTTTTTCTACACCAGATTCATCTAGCAAACCAAACAATACCGCACCATAGGCAGCAAAATACTCTGCATTATCTGGCACTAAAATAAGCTCTTCTAAAGGAACTGAACGATCATAGTCATAATCACGATCTTGCCAAGTTTCAGGGATTCTCTTGCGCCAACACTCTTGCAAAAAAGGCAGGTAGGTATTAGGTCCGCCAAGTAACAAAACTTTTGATCTTAGTGTATTACCACGGGTCAGTACCGATAAATTCTGATGAACAATAGCATCTGCCAATGAATTCATGATTTCTTCTGCAGCAATCCCTGTTTTTACCAAATTTACTATATCTGTTTCGGCAAAGACTCCACATTTAGCAGCAACATGGTGCAAGCTAGTATCATCAAACTTAATAGATGCCAAAGCTTCTGGTTTTAGACCTACCTTAATTAAGCATTTATCAATCGTAGCACCAGTTCCAGAAGCACATTTATCGTTCATGGAAGTAATGGCTCGCTTATCATCACTGTCTTCACTTTGCTGAAAAATAATGATTTTAGCATCCTGCCCACCCAATTCTACAACCGAGCCCACATCTGGGTGCAGAGCTTCAACAGCGACGGTGACCGCATTTACTTCTTGGATAAATCGCGCTCCAACAGGCTCACACAGAGGTTCAGATCCAGAACCTGTCATATAAACAATGATTTCTTCTCGTAAATAATTTGGAAAGTCGGATTCTATCGTCTGTAAAAGCTCTAAAGTTTTTTCAGCTTGCCGTGTTTCATGGCGCTGATAATCTTTCCATAAAATCTGTCGACTAACAGGATCTACTACCACGGCTTTTACGGTTGTAGATCCTACATCAACACCAATAAGAAGTTGTTTAGTCTTTTTTTTTTACCATACAAAAATCCTTTTTGTAATCTGATTATAGCCACACCTTAATTTTATTAAAAAATCCATTGTAAATCAAATAAATAAAACCCTTTGTTTAGTACGGCTATT
>CAYLXI010000046.1:3009-11888 GCA_964387695.1 uncultured Piscirickettsiaceae bacterium | reverse complement strand
TCCTTAAGAGAACCAAAGGCCTTGGTTTATTTAGAGGTTGCCATCAAGAAAAGCACAAAGCTGTGATTTAGAAAGCGCCCCTACTTGAGTGGCATCGACCTCTCCATTTTTAAACAGTACCAAGGTTGGTATGCCGCGTACTCCAAATTTTGGAGGGGTTACAGGGTTTTCATCAATATTTAATTTTGTTACTTTAATTCTCCCTGAATATTCACTCGCAACGTCCTCTAGGATAGGTGCAATCATTTTACATGGTCCGCACCATTCAGCCCAAAAATCAACCAGAACAGGAAGTTTAGATTTTATAACTTCTTCTTCAAAATTAGCGTCGCTGGCTGTAATTATATTATCACTCATTTCTTATGATACTCCGTATTATATTTGATTGTTTTTGCACGAATGAAAGCTCTATTTTATTGGAGAGAACTCAGAACAAAAATGGTTAAAATTTGCCTGCACTTTATTCTTTTTTAAGAATATTTAATCCGATGCAAAATTTGTTATTGATTATTTAATATCTCTATTCACGGTAAACATACAAAGTCGTGATAGCTGGAAGCCTGGATTGACAGTCGAATATTTATTACGATCTATTTTTAAGGAACCTAAGAAATACAGTTGATATTTAGATGATTTGGGCAATTATTACATTAGTTAAGCCTATTAGGCAAGTTTTTTATTGTCCCTAAATCCTTATATAGAAAAAATCACTACCTCTGAGTGCCTCCGCTTAATAGCTAAGGTTAGAAATTAGGCTGAGAAAAACGAGTCGCTATTTGTGCTGAAATTAGGCTTTAGTAGGTTGTCTAGGGCTTGGGTTTTTAATTCCACTGGGCAATCCATACTATTTTACTTTTCAAAGCGGTGAGGTTATCTATTTTCTTTGTGTGGGTTTAGTGTCGCAACTCTAGGGTATTAAAATCTAGAATATTAAAATAAGGGCGGGCTCAAAAAAACGCCAGAATCACTAATATCCCAAATACATACATAGGAAGCTGGCACATGCTGCTTTTCTGTTTTTGATACAGCTAGAAATATCCTGTAATATTTTAATCAAATAGTTGGTTTTTTCATACAAAAACCGATAAACTAACAAGACTAAAGTTTTGTGCCTGAAACAGGTAAAAGAGACATCCTTCTTTTTTAAATTCACTCTTAACTTTATGTAAATTTCTCAGTCAAATCTTTGCAAGAATAGTAATAAATTGGTAGCCAACATGGTCAACAAAAAAAAGACTAAAATTTTGATTGTTGATGATGATGTCATCACTCGGCTTATGTTGAGAAAAGTTTTATCTAAATATGGTTTTGAGGTTTTTGAAGAGAGTGACGGGAAAGAAGGGTTTTTTAAGTATATAAAGGTCTCTCCTGATTTGATTTTGATGGATGTCATGATGCCTGTTATGAGTGGTTATGCTGCCACTGCTGCCATTCGGAACTATGAAGAAAACCGGGTAACGCCTATTATTATGTTAACTGCCTTAGATGATATCCAATCTGTTGACAAGGCTTTTAACGCAGGAGCGACAGACTTTATCACTAAACCTCTTAATTGGGGATTGCTTGTTCAGAGAATTAAAAACGCATTAAAATCTGCTAAGATAGAACAAGATTTATTAGCAAGTCAACAACGACTGGATTATGCGATTAAAATAGCTAAACTTGGTTATTGGGAGTGGAGTGCAAAAACAAATCACATCACCGCCTCAAAATCAGCCTTTGATCTCATGTCTGTACCTTATCAAACAGAAATATCCCTTGAAAATTTTATTTCTAACATTATTCCTAAAGACATAACACGGGTTCACCAAGCTCTTTCTGAGGCTAATTACGGCGTTCATAATTTACAACTTAGCTTTCGAATAAAAAAACTTGATCGTTCTGTTTCACATATTGATTGTTTAGGCGATGCTTTTTTCGACAACAAAAATTCGTTAGTTAAAATAACAGGGTCAATTCAAGATATTAGTCGCCTACATAAAGCGGAATCTTTAATCGACTACCAAGCCAATTATGATAAGTTAACCCAGCTGCCTAATAGAAGCTTTTTCTCTAAAACATTAGAAAAATCATTTATAAATAAAAACATTAACTCTAGCACTATCTCTGCAACGATTGTTTTAGACATAGATCGTTTCAAAGCAATAAATGATAGTTTTGGGCAGGAGCAAGGGGACAGTCTGCTATGCACGGTTGCTCAAAGAATTAAAAATGTCACTCGTGAAGGTGATTTTATTGCCCGACTAGGCAGCGATGAATTTGCCATTATCATTAAAGAAGCTAAGGATTTAGCAGAACTTAATTTGTCTCTAAATAGACTTTTTAAAGACTTGTCGAAAGTTTATATTATAAATAATCAAGAGCTTAACTCTTCTTTTAGCATGGGAGTAGCGGTTAAATTTCAAGATGGAAAAACCTCGAGTGAATTAATTTCTAATGCTAATATTGCTCGTTCACAAGCTAAAAAACAAGGTGGCAACCAGTTTCAGTTTTATCAAAAAGAGATGAGCGAAGAGTCTAAGTCTATGCTTTTGCTAGAAAATGATTTATATAAAGCTCTTGAAAAAGATGAAATTGAAGTTTACTTTCAGCCCCAAGTTAATGCTCAAACCTTAAAGCCTTGTGGTGCTGAAGCTTTAGTTCGCTGGAATCATAAAAAACACGGAATCATTTCGCCAATAGTCTTTATCCCTATCGCAGAAAGTACTGGGTTGATTGTTTCTATTGGACAATATATTATTCAAAAGTCTGTTCTTGTTGCTGAGAAATGGCATAAAATGGGATTTGATGATTTACATATTGGGATTAATTTATCAGGCAGGCAATTTTCTCACGATAACCTAATGGATGTTATATTAAAGGTACTTAACGACAGCTCTTTACCAGCGAAATATTTAGACTTAGAAATTACTGAAAGTTTAGCTATGAGCAACGCAGACCATAATATTTCTATTTTAAAAGGCCTTAAAGCTTTAGGGGCTTCATTGTCTATTGATGATTTTGGTACAGGATATTCTTCTCTTGCTTATTTACATAGTTTTCCAATAGACACAATTAAAATAGATCGCTCTTTTATTCTTAATTTAGAAACTAAGGAAGGCCAAGCTATCATTAATACTATTTTAGCCATGGCTAAAAGTTTAAATCTTAAGGTGGTTGCAGAGGGTATTGAAGAAAATTCTCATGTAGAATATCTACAAAGTAAAAATTGTGATATATTTCAAGGGTATAAGTTTGGGAAACCTATGTCGGAGTCTGATTTTGACTCTTACCTAATTAACAACAGACAAACAAAGGGCAAATCATGTCAAGCTCAATAGATACTGCCAACCTAGATACTCTAAAAGAAGTGATTGGCTACGACTTAAAAGAAATATTACAAAGTTTTATCAACCTAGCACCTGACATGCTTTATAAAATTGAAAGCTCACTTCACAACCAAGATGCCTCAGCTTTGCAATTACATGCCCACACACTAAAGGGTAGCTCAGCAAATGTTGGAGCAATAATATTACCTAATATTGCCCTTACATTAGAACAGCATGGAAAATCTGGCAATACGCAGGGGCTAGAAAAAAATTTTAAAGCACTTGAGTTAGAAAATAAAAAGGTTATAGAATCTTTAAAAAATTATATTTATAACTTTCTTCATTCAATCAATTAAAACAGATATAAAAGAATTATATGCACTATCAAGTTACCGCAGAAGAGCAATATGTTGCTAAAAACCCTCATCATATATTTAATTTAAATATTTTACTGGTACACTTAGCTTTATCTAAAGTCTCTTTAGAGCTAGGAGGGGGCGAGCCTCTTTTCTTTATTTTAGTTCCCTTTATCTCTATTCTTGTTCTTAGCTATATTTACTTTCATGGCAAAACGCTTGCTAAAACAAAGTCTTGGTTTGTTGCTGCCCATTGGCAACTTGCTTGGAGGCGTGGCAGGATTTTAATTATGGCATATATTGCTGCAATTATTATCATGCTTATTTCTCACTTAATTGGTTTAGTTACGGGGGGCGGTTTAATGATGAATGACTTGTCCTTAGATGGTGGCTCTACTCCAATTCATGAAAAAATAACCATGTTTTTGGCTGCAGTATTGGTTTTTGTTGCTGTGCTTATAACCTTTTTTCAAACAGGTATTTCTGTTTATGATGCAGGAAAAGGGATTATAGATCCTAAAATATCTCAGTACCTTCCTAGGGACGAAAATTCAAATCCTGAGCTTGGTAAAGGAGATGATGAAGTTAGCCCAGAGACTGCTAAAACAGTAAAAACCATAGAGAAAATAGAAAAAAATGATTAGTTCTGAAAAAAAACCAAATTTAATCAGTCGAACCTCCCCTTTTATCATTGTATTGTTAGGAGGTTTTCTCTTATTTTTCTTAATGCTCGTCTTTGTACCAGAACCAACTAAAGTAGATGAGCATACACTCCCTTGGAAATCTGTTATTAATGAAGAGGGTAATATTGAAGCTTTAGGGCTAGAAACTAATGTTACTTCTGTCATTGAAGCAAAGTGGATGTTTAGAGACGATATTAATATTAAACTTTTTGCTAAAGACAATAAAAGTAATAAGTTTGCTGAGGCATTTCTTCCCTCTCTTTATGTTGGTGGTCTACACTCTGCAATAGTATTAAGAATAAATGTGAGTGAAGAAAAGATAGCAGAAATTTATAATAGAGGAGTTAAAATAAGGATGAATGAATCGGGAATCTTTGAAATTACACCGACTCAAGCAGATGATTTATTCTTAAAAAACCAAACCTTTTCTTCTATCGTTTTAGTGCCTAGAAAAAATTTAACTCCTGAAATTATCAAACATAGATTTGGTGAACCTGAAAAAATTATTGTTGATGACACGGGATTATCTCATTGGTTTTTTCCTGAAAAAGGGCTTAAAATATTACACAGCGAAAAGGGAAGAGAGGCTTTAATATATCAAATCCCTTTAGACACAGACATTAATATCACCGCTCCTCTACCTCTTATTCCAGAAGTGGTAAGCAGGTAATACTTAAGCCCTAAAAACTAACTTCACGCTCCAAATTAACATTTATGCATGTTAGGGAGACACTTAAGGAAGAGCTTAATAACTAAGGCTAGAATTAGACTGAGAAAAACGGGTCGCTATTTGCACTTAAATGAGGCGTAATAGCTAGCTATTGCAACGAAATGCAGTGAAAATATCGGCTCGTTTAGCCAGTATAAAATAACCTTAGTTGTTAAGTTCTTCCTTAACGCACCCAGTACCCACTTTTACCCCCTTTCTTTTCTAGTAGCTGTAATTGATTGATGACCATTGCTTTATCTACAGCTTTACACATATCATATAAGGTCAGTGCGGCAGTCGAAGCTGCGGTTAAAGCTTCCATCTCAACACCTGTTTGCCCAACCAGTTTACAAGTGGCAATGATTTCAACGGTAGAGTTTTTAAGGTTTGGGATTAATTCAACCTTAACAGAGGTTAACATCAGTGGATGACACATGGGAATTAAGTCTGGAGTACGCTTTGCTGCCATAATTCCTGCAATACGGGCAGTTGCCATGACATCGCCTTTTTTATGCTTGCCTTCTACAATCATTTGCAGGGTTTCAGGAAGCATGTGAATAACAGCCATTGCCTTGGCTTCTCGCTGTGAGTGAGATTTCTCACTGACATCAACCATACGAGCTTGACCTTTTTCATCTAAATGACTTAATTTTGACATAAGTGGCTCCTCAAAAATTAGGGTTAAAGGGATAAAAGGCAACCTTGTCACCTTTTTTAATAAGAATATTTTCTGGAATAACAACTAATCCATCAGCCCATACCGTTGAAGTGAGTACCCCAGAACCTTGATTAGAATAAATCTCAACTAAAGTTTTTTGATTTTCATTTACCAACCTAGCTCTAGCAAATTCTTTTCTAAACCCCGCTTTAAGCCAATCAAATTTAGCTTCAAACCATAATGGTCTAGCATGAACTTCAGATGCTCCTTGCATACTTAGTAAAAAAGGTCTGGCAAACAGGTTAAATGTTGTGAAAGCTGAAACAGGGTTTCCGGGTAATCCTATAAAAGGTGTGCCAGAAATATCACCATACGCAAGGGGTTTTCCTGGTTTCATTTTAACCTGCCACATGTCTAAAGACCCCAGTTGTGTCATAGCAGGTTTTATATGATCTTCTTCTCCAACAGAAACACCACCCGTTGTTATTACGACATCACCAAGCTTTGATGCTTGTTGCATCGCCTCAATCGTTGCTTCTAAAGTGTCTTTTATTTGCCCTAAATCAATTAATTTAAAGCCTAGTTGTGTTATTGCAGAGGTCAAAAAATAACGATTGGCATTATATATTTTACCTTCTTCTGCTTTATCTCCCGGCTCTAATAATTCATCACCCGTTGTAAATGTTGCGATGGTTAAAGGTTGGTACACTTCAACTTTTGCAGTACCAATAGAGGCAATTAATCCTAAATCTTGAGGTCGTAAAATATGTCCTTGTGATAATATTTCATTTCCAAGTGCAATATCTTCTCCTAAAGTACGAATATTTTGACCAGGCCTGGTAGTTTCAGAGTTTAATTTAACCTTTTCACCCTCTACTTCTGCCTCTTCTTGCATAATGACCATATCCACTCCTTTAGGAATGGCTGCTCCAGTAAAAATTCTAACAACCGTATCTTTTTTTAACTCTTTACCTAGTTCTCCCGCAACAATTCGTTGCGATATTTGATAGGTTTTTCCTGGTTTAAAGTCTTGGCTATTAAGACCGTAACCGTCCATCATGCTATTATTGTGTGGGGGAACATTTACCGATGACACGATACCTTTAGATAAGATTTTTTCTAGGCCATTCTCAATATTAATTATTTCTGTTTTTTGAGTGAGCTGTGCTTTTTCTAATAAATAATTTAGGGCTTCATCAAAGGATTTCATGTTTTTTCCTCAAAAAAATCCCCGCAAAGCGGGGTAAGTGACAGTGTAAATTTAATTTTCCAGCAGGGTGTTGTGGTGGTATATAGTTTAATTAGATTATGACCAGCGGGATTCAGCCGCTTTATCAGATACCCTAGCGTCTACCCAACGCTCAGTTCCGTCAAAAAAAGTTTCTTTTTTCCAAAAAGGTGCATTGGTTTTCAAATAATCCATAATAAAGTGAGCTGCATAAAAAGCCTCTTCTCTATGTTTAGAGGTAACGGCAACCAATACAATTTGATCTTTAGGGTACATTTTACCTATCCGATGAATAATAACGCTACTTTGTAGTTTCCAGCGATCATGAGCTTCAAGTCGAATTGTTTCTAGTGCTTTTTCGGTCATTTCTGGATAATGCTCCAGCTCAAGCACAGAAATATTATCTTCTTCATTAATATCTCGTACGGTTCCAACAAAAGAAACCACCGCTCCAATATCACTATGACCCTCTCTGAGCTGATTAACTTCTGTTGTTAAATCAAAATCATTTTGTTGGATTTTGATATATGGAAACATTTATTATCCTCCCGTAACAGGAGGGAAAAAGGCGACTTCATCACCTGGTTTTAAAGATGCTTGCCTATCAACAATATTATGATTAATTGCAATTTGCAGATTTTGATTGTCTAGCAAAGATTTCTGCCAAATTTCTCCTCTATTAGCAAGGCTTTTTAATAAGGATTCAACAGTTAAATGTTCTGCGGGTAATGTTTCTTCTCCTTTTCCAAGCATTTCTTTAAAACTTGCAAAGTATAAAATATCAAGCATATTAACTCCTAGGTATAAATTTGGGTTTAGCCGCCAAGGCTAACCATTTGTCTAAATTCTATATTATGAACATTTTCATTAAACTCGTGCTTTTCTGGTTTCTTTAGCATGGCATTGACAATAATTTGCTCTAACTCTTTATCAGAAACCCCATTGCGTAAAGGCGTTCTTAAGTCAACCGAATCTTCTTGACCAAGGCACAGTGCTAAGACACCCCGTGCGGTTAGTCTTACTCTGTTGCAGCTTTCACAAAAATGTTGTGATACGGCAGATATTACGCCAATTCGAGTGTTTGTTCCTGATATTAAAAAATTTCTAGCTGGCCCATCATGGCTTTTTCCTGCTGAAGGAATCAAATTTGTTCCTACATGAGCTTTAACTCTTGCCAGTATTTTATCTGCCGAATAGTGTTGATCCATCATCGCAATACCTGCCGGACCAATGGGCATGGTTTCAATAAAGCGAACCTCTACGCCTTTGTTTAGTCCGTAATCAACCATGGCTTCAATTTCATCATCGTTGGTGCCTTTCATAACAACCATATTAAATTTAATGGGTTGCATACCAGCCTCAAGAGCTTTATCTACTCCAGCAAGTACCTTAACTAAATCTCCTCCTCTGGTGATATTCTTAAAGCGTTTAACACGCAAAGAATCAATGGAGATATTGGCACGAGTAATTCCAGCTTGCGTTAAAGCTTCTGCTTCTCGTTCAAGATGATGAGCATTAGTAGAAAGGGCAATATCCTCTAGCCCTTTGTATTGACTGATTTTACCCACTAAATATGATAAATTTTTACGCACTAATGGTTCGCCACCTGTTAAGCGAATTTTTGCTACACCAAGATTAACAAAAGCTTTAATAATTCGTGCCAGTTCATCATAAGAGAGATACTCTGTATGAACGCCATCTGGATGTACACCTCTTTCAGGCATGCAATAATCACAACGATAATTACATTTATCGGTAACGGAGACTCTTAGATATTCAATTTTTCTGTTAAAAGGATCAATTAATGACATGTCGTTATAGTCGAATGGGAATAACGCTATTTTACGGATTTAAAAGGGAATAGCAAGAATAAATTAGCATTCTATGATATTTATTTATCTACACCGAAAACCTCTACTGAGGAAACCGCTTAACAA
>CAYLXI010000046.1:0-2909 GCA_964387695.1 uncultured Piscirickettsiaceae bacterium | reverse complement strand
CAACTAAAATTATTTTAGATTGGTTAAAAGTGCCGAGATTTCCATTGCATTGCGTTGCCATAGCGAGATACTGCAACGAGAGTCAGTGATTACTTAGGTGCTTCTCCAATGATAACGGCTCTTAAAGGGGCTGGATAACCTTCAAGGGTTTTAGATGCATCTTTTGGGTCTAAAAAATCGGCGAGTGAATTCCATGCCATCCACTTTGTCGAGCGCTGCTCTTGGATTGAGGTTTGATTTATATCAACACAGCGTAAATTTTTAAAACCGCAGCGTTCTAACCAATGAATTAACTCTGAAACACTGGGTATAAACCAAACATTATTCATTTGTGCATAGCGGTTTTTTGGGACAAGAAGCTGTCCACTTTTTTCAGAAATTACCAGGGTTTCTAAAACCAACTCTCCCCCCGCAATTAAATGACGCTTTAAATCTAAAATATGATCTATTGGAGAGCGACGATGATAAAGAACGCCCATTGAAAAAACCGTATCGAAAGCTCCTCCTTTTTGAGGGATAGGAAGCTGTTCTAAGGTTAAAGGTAAAAAATATGTCGCGAGGTTTTCACCTATAAAATGTTTTAAAACCAAAAATTGTGTCATAGAAAGTAAGCTGGGGTCAACTCCTACTGTCAATTCGGCTTCTTCTCCCATCATTCTCCATAGGTGATAGCCACTTCCACAGCCTATATCTAAAATCTTCCTTCCTTTTAACGGACTCAAGTGAGAAATAATTCTGTTCCATTTCCAGTCAGAACGCCACTCCGTGTCAATATAAATGCCTTCAATGTCAAAAGGACCTTTGCGCCAGGGCATTAAGGACTTTAAAGGCTCGCTAAGATTATCCGCTAATATTTGATTAGTTGAACCAGTATAAATAGCCGAACGATTGAGATCAAAATGCTCTGATTGGGGTAGATATTTTATTGCAGAAAGTGCCGAATGCCATTTTTTTAAATTTCCATTACCATTTAAATTAAAAGAGTTCATCAACATAGGAGGCAAATCCACTTGCCAATTGGCAATGGAAGTGTCTTTTAATTTTGGCCAAAAGAGATCAAAATGTTGCTGGTATAGTTTCACCTTGTTAATCCTTTATCGCAAGAAAGGAAGCAAAATTATAAGCTTGAAACCATTTAGAAGTCGCTTTAAATCCTGCTTGTTCTAAGCGCTTTAAATGCGTTGCCTCTGTATCACTAATTAATACATTATCTAAAGAAGAGCGTTTTTGACTAATCTCTAGCTCTGAGTAGCCATTATCCCGTTTAAATTGCAGGTGCAGATGTTCAACGGCTTGTTGAATGAGCTTATTATCAAAATTAATTTTTTCGGAAACCACTAAAATACCCTTTGGTTTTAACCCTTGGTATATTTTATTAATTAATGCCTGTCTTTCCCTAGGATTAATGAACTGTAAAGTAAAATTTAACACAACAATAGAGGCATCACGAATGTCTAGTTCAGTCATATCTCCACAAACAAACTCAACAGGAATGTCAGAATGATAAGCCTTAATATTTTCAGTCGCTCTTTTAATCATGGCGTTAGAACTATCAATAGCAATAATTTGACAATCAAGCGTAGTTAATTTTCTACGCATTGTAAGGGTAACAGCCCCTAAAGAACAGCCTAAATCATAAAGATTAGAATTAGGCTGGGCGTATGTACTTGCTAGCTCACCAATTCCTGTTAAAATCATCTGGTAGCTTGGTACCGAGCGTTTAATCATATCAGGAAACACGGTCACAACAGATTCATCAAACACAAAGCCACCTAGAGTTTTGTGTTCCTTGCAATACAAGGTATCTTTCATTTTAAACCTTTTTTTTAAGAAATATCTTAATAACGATTTTTAAGACTTGCAACTTCTCTTAATCTCCATGCTTGGTAATTTTTAGTTTTTTCTATTTTATTTTCTATGCCATCGGGAAGTTCCCAAAAAAAGTCTAGGCCAGTAAGTTTTTCAACTTTATCTACATTGCTAACAAATTTGAGCAAACTAGCATTGGGGTGGGCATCTTGAGGGAAAACCATGGCCAATACTTTCGGGTAATTTTCCCTCAACTTTGCAGGGACAATAAATATTTTATAAAAAGCTTTAGGAATAGCAATAGAGGTATCTTTAATGGTTTTGGGACTATCATCAAAAATAGGCCCTGTTATCACCCAAAACTCTGGGATTTTATTAGAAAAATGATTGGCTGCTATTTCCTCCAGTCTTTGCCAAGATTTACGATTTAAATTGCCTTTTTGGGGAGATATATTAGTCATCAAAAAAGTCTCAACCTGTGCTGACCTTCCGTGCCGACTGCCTATAACAAAATTAGGAGCCATATGACCTCTGTCATACCCAGAACCTCTAAAATCATCGGGCATTACACTAAAAGGGGAACGCCAATCGGGTTTAAACCTAGGGCGTTTTCCAAAACGATTTCTATCTTGGGTTATTTTATAACTTACCCATAACGGGTTTTTAAGACTCTCAGAATAACCAACCATATAAGCTTGATTTCTTAATGTATGATTAAATAAGTGCTTAGCATGACCAGATGTTTCATGTGGAACCCCCATATAAATCATAGCAGGGCGAGCTATTTTAGTTTCATAAAAATACCAAGCAGCACTAAATAAAGAAAAAATAATTAAAACGAATACAACTTGTTTAGAGATTTTCATAATTGCATTAAATCCCAATAGCATGAAGGTACAATATCAAGAGAGCATAATTAAAACACTTAAGGAATCGATTAATAACTAGGATTTTACTGAAAAATCTTTACCAAAGCCAGTTTTCTAGGCGGAGATTTGGAAAACCACAAAAAACAGATCCTTGCTCTGCTCTAAATAACATTTATTTTGTAACTACTCAGCGTAATTTTAAATTACTCCTTAAAATCTGGGATTTTTCCT
>CAYLXI010000045.1:0-12082 GCA_964387695.1 uncultured Piscirickettsiaceae bacterium | reverse complement strand
TGACCCTCGCCTTGTAAGGGCGATGCTCTCCCAACTGAGCTAATCACCCAATTTTGATATTTTATAACCACCAACAAAGCAATCTTTAGAACAATCCTAAATACCTATTTAGGATAAATATAAACACTGCTTGTGTTGATGGCGGTATTATAAGGACTTGAGAGGACAAGTCAAACACTTTAAAGTCTTTTGATTAAAAATCATTAAAAAAACCGCTTACAAACTAAACAACCAAGAATATTTTGTAATAATTTGGATAGGAATTTAGAATTAAAAGGTTTCAAATAAGAAAAAATTTCAAGCCTTAACTTATTTAACCCCTGTTTTTTATAGGGATTTATAGAGAGCTTGAAATATTTTAAACTAAATAGTATCTAAACTTTATTGACAGCTTCTTTAAGTGCTTTACCCGCAGTAAATTTAGGAACTTTAGCAGCAGGGATTTGCATTTCTTTACCTGTTTGAGGATTACGCCCCGTGCGTGCGGCACGATCCCCCACTTTAAATGCACCAAAGCCAATAATAGCAACAGAGTCACCAGAACTCATTGCATTTGTAATGGCAGCAACTGTTGCATCTAACGCTTTAGCAGAATCTACTTTGGTTAATCCAGATTCTTCTGCAATAACGCTAACTAATTCAGATTTATTCATACTTACCTTCTCCAAAAATATTTATCCCAAATTTACACTTAAAAATTAAATCTCAGAAGGCTGGTCTGGGTGTTATATGCCAACTTTTTAAGTGTCCATTTGAGGTTATATGTAAACACCCATACATTACTAGCATAGTTATATCAATATTGGTTGTCTTCTGTCAAGAAAATACAACCTTTAAACCTGTTTTTAATAGTTTTTAAACTATTTCTTACTCCGAAACCACTATTCTATCAAGTGCTTCAACAGAATCATTTGTGTACTTTTTTAATGGAACAGCTTTAGATTCCAGTGCTATATCCAAAACCTCTTCTAACCATTGAACAGGAATAATGTTTAAACCTGATTTAATTTCGCTAGAAATATCATTTAAATCACGCATATTATCATGGGGAATTAGAATGGTTTTAATCCCTCCTCTAAGAGCTGCCAGCATTTTTTCTTTTAGCCCGCCTATAGGAAGAACTTCGCCTCTTAAAGTAATTTCTCCGGTCATTGCCACCTCTGATCTTACAGGAATATTAGTTAAGATAGATGCAATGGCAGTACAAATAGCAATCCCTGCACTGGGACCATCTTTTTTAATTGATCCTTCTGGAAAGTGCAAATGAATATCTATTTTTTCATAAAAATCATCTTCTAGCCCTAAATCTTTAGACCTGCTTCTAATCACACTCATTGCAGTCTGTGTTGATTCTTGCATAACACTACCGAGCTGTCCCGTTGAAATGTTTTTACCTTTACCCGGCATACAGACAGCCTCAATACGCAACAGGTCTCCGCCTACGCGCGTCCATGCTAATCCAGATACCTGACCAATTTTATTCACCTCATCAGCCATACCAATGCGATGGCGAGCGACTCCTAAATAATCTTCTAGGTCTTTAGGAAGTATATTAACGGGCGTTTCTACTTCATCCGTTACAATGCGTTTAATCACTTTCCTGCATATTTTTGCAAGCTCTTGATCCAATAAACGCACCCCTGCTTCACGAGTATAGGTTTGAATAATTTCAGTGATGGTTTCATCGGGGACAGAAATTTCTTTTGATTTTAAGCCATGATTTTTTAAAACTCTAGGAAAGAGGTGCTGGGTAGAAATATTGAGTTTTTCAATTTCGGTATAACCTGAGAGGTTAATTATTTCCATACGATCCATTAAGGGTTCTGGCATATCCATTGAGTTTGAAGTAGCAACAAACATAACATCTGACAAGTCATAATCTATTTCTAAATAATGGTCATTAAAACGCTTGTTTTGCTCTGGATCTAACACTTCTAACAAGGCACTAGAGGGATCTCCGCGTTGGTCTCGTGCCATTTTGTCGATTTCATCAAGTAAAAATAAAGGGTTTTTAGTACCCGCTAGCTTCATTTTTTGAATGATTCTTCCAGGTAACGCGCCTAAATAAGTCTTACGATGCCCCCTTATTTCGGCTTCATCTCTGACCCCTCCTAACGACATTTTAATAAAATTACGATTGGTTGCTTCAGCAATGGATTTAGCTAGAGAAGTTTTACCTACACCAGGAGGACCCACCAAGCAAAGAATAGGACCTTTTATTTTATTTATACGCTTTTGAACGGCTAAATATTCAATAATGCGTTCTTTAACTTTTTCTAGACCATAGTGCTGGGCATCTAGAATAAGCTGTGCTTTATTTAAATCTTTTGAAACTCGCGTACGTTTTTTCCAAGGGACTCTAAGTAACCAGTCAATATAGTTTCTAACAATATTCGCTTCAGGAGATTGTGAGGGCATGGCTCGAAGCTTTTTAAACTCTTCATTAGCGACCTTTAGTGCTTGGGCAGATAGACCTGTAGATTCTATACGCATTTTAAGTTTAGAGAGATCATTCCCCTCTTCTTCAACCGCGGCTTCTCCCAGCTCTTCATGAATGGCTTTTAACTTGGTATTTAGGTAAAAATTACGCTGCGTTTTATCCATGTATTTTTTAACACGAGCATTAATGCGAATTTCTGACTCTAAAATATCTATTTCTGTTTCAATAGTTACTAGAATACGCTCTAAACGATCGGTTAATGATGTTTTTTCTAGTAGAACTTGCTTCTCTTCAATGGAAAGCTTTAGATTGGCAGAAATAATATCTACCAGTTTATTCCCATCGGTTGCAACAGAAACACTTTTTTTAACTTCAGAAGAAACTTTCTTTTTTAAGTTGGCATAGCTGACAAAACGATCCTGAACTCTACGAATAATAACAGGGACATCTGTTGAGGGTATATCATCAAACTTTAGCTCTTCAATATCGCCCGTTAAAAACAATTCTTTATCATAAAGAGATAATAATTTAAAACGCTTAACACCTTCAATCAGAACCTTATCCGTTCCATCAGGCAGTTTTAAAATTTGTAAAATATTTGACATTACCCCAACTTCATAAAGTTCGCTGGCAATAGGAGAATCTTTGGTGTTCTTTTTTTGGGTAATAAGAAAGATTTGCTTATCTTCTTTCATGGCGGCTCTTAATGCTTGGCGAGATTTATCCCGTCCAACAAATAAGGGAACGACCATTCCGGGGAAAACAACAACATCTCTTAAGGCAAGCACAAAGACATTTGTTTTAAGATCTATTTGTTCTATATCCATGTTTTTCTTCTTTTTTCTGCAACAAGTAAAGAATATATTTTATCCCTTGCTATATATATTTATGGGACTAAAGTTTTTTAGGTAATGCTTAAAAAATAATTTAACTAACGGCCTTTTTTTCTGGTTCTTTGTACATCAAAATAGGTTTCTTTTTGCTTTGAATAACTGCTTTATTAATCATTACCTTTTCAACATTATCAAGGCTTGGTAAATCATACATTGTGTCTAGCAAAGTTTGCTCTAAAATAGATCGCAAACCTCGTGCCCCCGTTTTTTTATCTATTGCAAGTTTTGCAACCTCTAATAAGGCATCTTTTCTAAACTGGAGTTCAGCACCTTCTAGCTCAAACATTTTTTGAAATTGCTTAACTAAAGCATTCTTAGGTTCTGTTAAAATCCTTACCAGAGCAGGTTTATCTAATTCATCTAAAGAAGCAATAACAGGAAGACGCCCCACAAATTCTGGAATCAACCCAAATTTAATTAAATCTTCAGGCTCAATACTGGCAAATTTCTCTGAAAGTGTTGCTTTTTCATCTTCTGTTTTAACCTCAGCAGAAAATCCTATCCCCGTATTTTTTTCGCTACGCTGGTCAATTATTTTATCTAGACTTTGAAAAGCACCTCCTACAATAAATAAAATATTTGAAGTATCAACTTGAATCGTATCTTGGTTTGGGTGTTTTCTGCCGCCTTGTGGTGGAACATTGGCAACAGTGCCTTCAATCAACTTTAAAAGGGCTTGCTGAACGCCTTCACCAGAGACATCTCGTGTAATAGAGGCGTTTTCAGATTTACGAGTAATTTTATCAATTTCATCAATATAGATAATACCTCGCTCTGCTTTTTCAGGATCATCATCACATTTTTGTAATAATTTTTGGACAATACTTTCAACATCTTCTCCTACATAGCCTGATTCTGTAAGGGTCGTTGCATCAGCAATGGCAAAAGGCACATTAAGTAAGCGAGCCAGAGTTTGAGCTAACAATGTTTTACCAGAACCTGTTGGACCAATAAATAAAATATTACTTTTTGTTAATTCAACATCATCTTTTTTAGAGTCTTGCTGTAAACGCCGATAATGGTTGTAAACAGCTACGGCTAAAACTTTTTTAGCACGCGTTTGCCCAATGACATAATCATCAAGAATACTGCTTATTTCTTTAGGCTTAGGTAAGTCTTCAAGCTCAAAGGCGGGGGTATCTTCTGCACCAAATTCATCACGAAGAATATCGTTGCAAAGTTCAACACACTCATCACAAACATAAACAGATGGTCCGGCAATTAACTTGCGAACTTCTTCTTGTGCTTTTCCACAAAAGGAACAATATAAATTTTTATCTGACATAGGGGGACTCTTATTCATTGCGACTAGATAGCACTTTGTCTATTAAACCATAATCACAAGCTTGTTGGGCGCTCATAAAATTATCGCGATCGGTATCTTGTTCAATTGCTGCAAGAGGTTGACCTGTATGATCTGCTAAAGATTGATTTAATTTCTGCTTAATTTGCAGAATTTCTTGAGCATGAATCGCAATATCACTTGCTTGACCTTGAAACCCTCCTAAGGGCTGATGAATCATAACTCTAGAATTAGGCAAGGCAAATCGTTTGCCTTTCTCTCCTGCTGAAAGCAAAAATGAGCCCATGCTGGCTGCTTGACCAATGCACATAGTACTTACATTTGGCTTAATAAAGCGCATGGTGTCATAAATTGCCATGCCTGCTGTAACACTTCCACCAGGAGAATTTATGTATAAATGAATATCTTTTTCTGGATTTTCAGACTCTAAAAATAAAAGCTGGGCAACAATTAAATTAGCCATATGATCTTCTACTTGGCCTACCAAAAAAATCACTCGCTCTTTTAATAATCTAGAGTAGATATCATAAGATCTTTCTCCACGACTTGTTTGTTCAACAACCATTGGAATTAATGCGTTTTTGATTATATCTGAGTGCATTCAACAAACCTTTTTATATTTGGAATTTTATAAGATCTTTGCATTATACCCACATTCCAACTTTCTAAACAGGAATGCGAGTTATACAAAGATCTATAAGAAATCTATGCTTAAGTAGCAGAACTTACAACTTCATCAAATGCTTTAGTTACTTCTGTTACTTTTGCTTCTGATAAAATTTTAGTAGCTACTTGTTTTTCAACAATAATAGATTTAATTTCAGTCATTGCCTGTGGGTTAGATTTATACCAGTTTATAACCTCAGATGGGTCTTCATAAGAAGAAGATTGCTCTTCAATAAAAGATGTGGTGTCTTCTTTGGTTGCTTTAAAATCATTTTCTTTAATGATATCACCTAAAATCAATCCTAACTTAACACGGGTTTCTGCTTCTTTTAAAAACTGCTCAGGGGTTAGATTAACTTCTTCAGATTTAATACCTTGTTCCTGCATGGTTTTAGTTGCACGATCCATAAGAGTATTAATTTCTTGATTTAAAACATACTTTGGTAAAATTATATCTACGGCTTCTGACAAAGACTTTAAAACAGTGGTACGATTTTGATTATCTACTGCTCGTGCAAGTTCTTTTTTCATATTACTTTCAACCGAAGATAGTAAAGAATCTTTTGTGCCGTCTTCTACACCAAAGGATTTAATAAACTCTTCGTCTAGATCAGGTAAAACTTTTGCTTGAACAGAATGCACCTCAATATCAAACGTAACGGTTTGCCCTTTTAAAGACTCTGACTGATAATCATCAGGGAAAGTAACTTCAATCGTTTTTTCTTCTCCCTTTTTCATACCGACAATGCCCTCTTCAAAACCAGGAATCATTCTATTACTTCCTAATTCTAAAGGCATATCTTCAGCTTTACCACCTTCAAACTCTTCACCATTGAGCTTGCCAATAAAGCTTATAATAACTTGCTCTCCAGTTTGAGCTTTTTTATTGCCGTTGCTTGGTTTCCAAGCCTGTCGTTGTTCACGAAGTTTAGTAATCATATTCTCAACATCTTTTTCTGTTACTTCGGCAACAATTTTTTCAACATTAATGGATGAAAATTCTGGGAGCGTTATAACTGGGTAGATTTCAAAAAGAGCACTATAAGTAATTTCAGAGCCTTTATCTTCAAAATCTTCAAAGCGAGGATAGCCAGCTACATTTAATGACTCTGCATCAACGGCATCATAAAAAGATTTTTGAACATGTTCTCCAACAATCTCTTCGCGAACCTGAGCACCATAACGCTTTTTAACGATATTCATAGGTACTTTTCCAGGACGAAAGCCGTCCATTTTTACTGTACGACGAGTGGTGACTAATTTTTTTTCTGTTGCAGAATTTACTTCATCTGCCGAAAAAGAAATCGTTATTTTGTGTTCTAAGCCCTGCTCAGGTTTTTCTAGAGTTACTTGCATGTTTAAAATCTCAATGTCATTAAGTCAAAAATAAACAAAAAATTATACTGTTTTAATATCTACATGAAAAGGAAAAAGTTGTTTTATGTTTTTTAAAACCTGTTAAAATTCACTCCGTTTCCATTATCACAGAACTCTTATATAAGGTTTAGCTATTATATAAGGCATGTCTTTTATTTTAATAAAAGATAACTTTAAAAAAGGATTGTTTTGGTATGCCTATTGAAAAAATTATATTAATTGTAGCGGGTACGATGGTTTTAATCTCTTCAATTTTAAGTATTTATGTCTCTCCTATGTGGATTTATTTAACTGTATTTGTTGGGGCTAATTTGTTATTTGCAGGTGTCACTGGGTTTTGCCCTATGGTTAAGATTCTAAGAAAATTTGGACTTAAACACGGTCAAGCTTTTAAATAAATTTATATTTTAATGGGGGTTTTTATTGTTACCTAAATTTTACAGCATTTAGGTCTTATTAAGCCCTTATTTAAAAATTTGCTACAATATCTTCTATTTCTTCTTCTAAAAGCAACCAGCTCTCTTCCAGCTCTTCAATGCTTGCCTTAAGCTCTGCCTCTTCCTTTAATATTATTTTAAGCTCTTCTGCCCTATCAAAATCATATAAAGAAGAATCTTCCATTTGTTTGTGTATTTTTATTAGATTATTTTGTGATACTTGTAAATCTTTATTAACCTTCTTAAGGCGTTGAGTGGGTATTTTAACCGCTTGATTTAATAACTTTCTCTGTTCTGCATTGGCTTGTCGTTGCTGTTTTTTATTGATGTCATTCTTACCACACCTGGTAAAACTAGAGGCTTGTTTTAGCGAATTTTGCAGTTGTTTAACCTGCTTTAATCTTTGCTGTAAATAGCTAGCAAGGTCGCCATGATGATGCTGAACCTGCCCATCATGCACCCACCAGTACTGATCAACAATGCTTTCAAGAAGATGTTGGTCGTGGGTGACTAAGATTAATGCCCCATCAAACTCTTGTAATGCCATATCCAAAGCATCACGGGTTTCCATGTCGAGATGATTGGTTGGCTCATCTAAAATGATTAGATTGGGCTTTTGATAGACCATAATAGCTAAAGAAAGTCGGGCTTTCTCTCCACCTGAAAAAAGAGCGACTTTATCGAGTGTTTTTTCATTGGAAAATCCAAACTGCCCTAAAAAACTTCTGGCTTCTTGATCTGTTACCGCAGATGACAGGCTTAACAGGTGTTGAATTGGAGTGTTTTCTAGCACGAGAGATTCTAACTGATGTTGAGCAAAGTAACCAAAGCTCACTCCTTTACTAACCTGCACTCTACCAAGGTTTGGTTTAATATCTCCCACTAATAGCTTTAACAGGGTAGATTTTCCAGAACCATTAATGCCAACTAGCCCTATTCTGTCACCTGCTCTTAATACAAAGTCTGAGTTTTCAATGATAGTCTTTTGGGGGTCGTAACCAAAGCTTAAGTGATGCATTTGCAACATTGGATCGGGTAAATGATCTGGGTTATAAAATTGAAACAAAAAAGGGTTGCTTGCCTGTACTGCGGCAACTTTTTCCATGCGCTCTAGTGCTTTAACTCTGCTTTGAGCTTGCTTTGCCTTTGATGCCTTGGCCTTAAAGCGATCTACAAACGACTTAAGATGTTGCATTTGTTGTTTTTGCTTATCATGCAACGATTGTTGTTGCATAAGTTGTTCGTTGCGTTGGCGTTCAAACGATTCAAAGTTACCTGAGTAGTAATGAATCTTTTGATGATGAATATGGGCGATGCCCTGCACGACTTCATCAAGAAAGTGGCGGTCATGGGAGATGACTATCACTGCCCCTTCAAATTGTTTTAACCACTGAATAAGCCAAGCAACCGCTTCAATGTCTAGGTGATTGGTTGGTTCATCTAGTAACAGTATGTCTGCTCGTTGCATTAAAGCTCTCGCTAGCTTTAAGCGAACTTGCCACCCGCCAGAAAAAGATTGAATCGTTTTATTAAAGTCTTCATCAAAAAAACCTAAGCCATATAAAAGCTGTTGTGCTTTTTGTGGCACTTGATAGCCAGATATTTTATCAAGCTCATCATAAAATTTAACCATCTGCTCATGGTCATCTTCTGCTTCTGCCTGTTGTATTTTACAATGTATTTCAGCATACATCGTGTCGCCATAGGTCACATAGTCTAGTGCCGTGACTACTTTAACTTCTACTTCTTGCTCTACATAGCCCACTAGCCAATTGCTAGGCATAGCAATACTGCCAGCATCATAGTGGACTAGGTTAAGAATGGCTTTAAAAAGCGTGGTTTTTCCCGCACCATTTTGCCCTATCAGCCCAACTTTTTGTCCTGGGTGAATGCTAAGTGAAGCTTTATCAAGCAAGGGTTTTATGCCAGCATTTAAGCTAACTGATTGAATTGATAACATAAGGTTATTTCTCTAAAAACTGCCCTGAAACAAGGTGTAACTGGCGATCCATTTTACCTGCCAAAGCTAAATCATGGGTAACGATTAACAAGGCCGTATTGAGTTCTTGGTTTAGATCTAACATCAAGTCAAACACTTGTTGAGCAGAATCTTCATCTAAATTCCCCGTGGGCTCATCTGCCAAAATACAGTTTGGCTCGGTAATTAAAGCTCTTGCCATAGCGACTCTTTGGCGTTCTCCACCTGATAATTCACTGGGCTTATGGTGTAAACGATGTGATAGACCTACTTTATCTAATAGATCAATCGCTTTTTTTTCTGCTTGCTTGGCGTTCATTCTCGCGACTCGCAATGGCAACATTGTGTTCTCCAAAGCATTTAACTCAGGCAATAAAAAATGAAATTGATATACAAACCCTAGGTGCTTGTTGCGCAAAAAACCTCGTTGTTTTTCTTTTAGTTTTGAAAAAGATTTCCCCATCAATTCAACTTCACCATAATTAGGTAAATCTAATCCTGCTAACAAGTGTAACAAGGTACTCTTTCCCGAACCAGAAGATCCTATAATCGCTAGCTTTTCATTAGGATAAAGTTCAAAGTCAATACCTTTAATAACTTCAGTCGTTAAATTACCTTCTTGATAGGTTTTTTGCAGTTGTCTGGCTCTTAAAACAGGAAGTACCTCAGTATTACTCATAACGCAATGCCTCCGCAGGTTGTGTTTTTGAAGCTTTATAAGCAGGATAAAGTGTTGCCAATAAGGTTAAGACAAAGGCAACCGCTGCCACCAGCCAAACATCTCGCCAAACAAGCTCAGAGGGAACAACACTAATATAGTAAACATCTGGCGGGAAAAAGGTTATCCCTAACATGCTTTCAATAAAAGGCACGATTACATCAATATTAAGCGAAAGGGTGATACCCCCTGCCAACCCTAATAAAGAGCCTGATATTCCAATTATAAGACCTTGAATTATAAACATAATCTGAATACTTAATGGTGAAGCCCCAATCGTTCTAAGCACCGCAATATCTTTTTTCTTATCTGTTACCACCATAATCATGGTTGAGACAATATTAAAGGCTGCCACCATAATAATTAAAGTTAGCACAATAAACATCATGCGCTTTTCCATTTCTATGGCCTTAAAAAAATTAGAGTGTTGTTGTGTCCAATCACGCACAAATAAAGTAGATTCAGTTACCTCTGCAATAGATTGACGAACATCTACCAAATCAAACATATCGGTTAATTCTAATTGCAACCCCGAGACTTTATCTCGATATTTAAACACTCTTTGAGCATCACCAATATGAATTAACGCCAGCCCACTGTCATACTCAAACATTCCTGCTCTAAACACCCCAGAGACGGTAAAGCGTTTAATTCTTGGAATAATACCCATGGGAGAAATAGAGCCTTGTGGTGCTAACAGGGTCACTTGATCTCCTAAAGTAACCCCTAAACTTAAAGCTAATTCTGCCCCTAAGATAATATTAAAATTTGAAGATTCAAGATCGTCTAGACTACCCAAAATCATTTTAGATTTAATATCCGTCACTTCAACTTCATATTCTGGTAGAACACCACGAATTAAAACCCCTCTAACTCTATCACCTTTTGTAAGCATGCCCTTTTCCATAATATTAGGGGCTGCACCTTCTACTCTTGGTAAATGCCTGACTTTGTTATAAAGGGCTTGCCAATCACCCAATCTGTCTCTTTCTTCAGAGAGTGTCATGTGTGCGGTCATGCCCAGAATACGATCTCGCAATTCAGTTTGAAAACCATTCATTATAGACATAATGGTAATAAGTGCCGTTACTCCTAAAGCAATACCAAGAATAGAGGACAATGAAATAAACGATATAAATCCATTACGGCGTTTTGCCCGGGTATAACGATAACCTAGCAATAACTCAAAAGGCAGTTTAAACATAAAAGAAAACCTTATTCTTTGGGATTAATGGGCTTAAAAATAGGAAGGCTAATATTGTAAATGATTGCTAGCAACCTTAGTAACAATATCACCAGCATTGAAAGTAAAATAGCTAAATCTAAACCAAGCTCTAAATTTATTAAAATCAACAATAAACTTGCTCCAGCAAAAGAAGCCGTTGCATAAATTTCTTTACGAAATATTAAAGGGATTTCTCCAACCAATACATCACGAATAATTCCGCCCGCTACGCCTGTCATAACTCCGATTATCACCACTATTGCATCAGGAAAGCCTAAAGAAATAGCTTTGTAAGCACCTATTACAGTAAAAGTTGCCAAACCTATGGCATCTAAAAACAATAATGACTTCATGGGTGGATTTTTAAACCGAGCATAAATAAATAAAAACAGCGTTGCAATAACGACAACATAAACATAAATTGGATTTTGAATCCAAAAAACAGGTTGATCCAATATCAAATCTCTAAGAGTACCCCCGCCAATCGCGGTAACCATAGCAATCACGATTGCACCAAACAAGTCAAGTTGCTTTCTGCTGGCAGCAAGTAATCCTGTAAAAGCAAAGACAACTGTCCCTAAAAGGTCTAAATAATGTAGGTTATTATATATTTCAAATGTAAAATTCATTGCGAAATTATAAAGCAAAAATGGTTTTTATAAGAAGGGTTTTTAAAGAAAATACGGGACAGGCTCTCATAATTAGATATGTGCAAAACTGGGGTCGGTTCCGCGCGTCTTTTTGCATCCGTTGGATTTTTTTATTATGTGCTTTTAAAGCCTTAATTGCATATTAAGTTTAAAATAGACTACCAAGCCGATGCCTTGTCGTTGAAGGAGTGTCAACACTTTTTGAGACCTAGATTATTCTCCACTTGTACAGTGTGGTCAAATATAGTTGTAGTCTCTCATATACTCAGAAATGACAAGCTTCATCTCTTTTGGTGAGAGTTGTTTTGAAGTTGCCAAAGTTAGAAAGTTCTGTTCTTAGAAAAGGGGTCAGTACCAATGCCAGTAAGTTAAGCAATAACCCTTTGATTATGTTA
>CAYLXI010000044.1:0-12082 GCA_964387695.1 uncultured Piscirickettsiaceae bacterium | reverse complement strand
CTAAATAAACCAAGGCCTTTGGTTCTCTTAAGGAGGAGCTTAATAACTAAGGTTAGAATTAGGCTGAGAAAAACGAGTCGCTATTTGTACTGAAATGAGGCGTAATAGCTAGCTATTGCAACGAATTGCAGTGAAAATATCGGCTCGTTTAGCCAGTATAAAATAATCTTAGTTATTAAGTTCTTCCTTAAGATACTGTCTTAAAAATCAAGATTATTTTAACCCAAATCTCTATTTAGAAAACTGGCATATAGCACCAGCCCTTGCCCGATATGCATTCACAAAAAAATGCCCGCTTAACCTACGGCTAACGCCTAGTGAAGCAATTGTTCTTTTGCAAACTCCTAGCGAACAAGCTCTAGAACTCTATATCCAGTTTCTAAGTAGGAATTTGGGTTTAAATTTTTTACTGATAAGCCGTTAAAACTATGGGATAATTTACGGTTAAATATTTAAACTAATCTTAGGAAGCATAATTAATGGATGAGAATAAGAAAAAAGCACTTGCTGCAGCTTTAGGACAAATTGACAAACAGTTTGGAAAAGGCTCTATTATGCGTATGGGAGACCCTAGGGCATCTAGAAATATTGATGCAGTTTCAACGGGATCTCTTGGTCTAGATGTTGCGCTAGGCATCGGTGGGCTTCCTAAGGGAAGAGTTGTTGAAATTTATGGTCCTGAATCTTCAGGTAAAACGACTTTAGCCTTGCATGTTATTGCCGAAATACAAAAAGAAGGTGGTACAGCCGCTTTTATTGATGCAGAGCACGCTCTAGACCCTTTATACGCTGAAAAACTAGGGGTAGATGTTGATAATCTATTAGTTTCTCAGCCTGATACAGGTGAACAAGCATTAGAAATTGCCGATTCATTGGTGCGCTCAGGTGCGGTAGAGATAGTGGTCATTGATTCTGTCGCCGCCTTAACACCCAAGGCAGAGATTGAGGGAGATATGGGAGACTCTCACATGGGTCTTCAAGCTCGCTTAATGTCACAAGCCTTGCGTAAGTTAACTGCCAATATTAAGAGAACGAATACTCTAGTTGTGTTTATCAATCAAATTCGTATGAAAATAGGGGTAATGTTTGGTAGCCCAGAGACCACAACAGGCGGTAATGCTCTTAAGTTTTACGCCTCTGTTCGTTTAGATATTCGACGCATTGGAGCGATTAAAAAAGGGGATGAGATTTTAGGTAATGAAACCCGTGTTAAAGTGGTTAAAAATAAAGTTGCCCCACCATTTAAACAGGTTGAGTTTGAAATTTTATACGGACAAGGTATTTCTCGTGAGGGAGAGGTCATTAGCTTTGGTGTTAAAGAAAACCTTATTGAAAAGGCGGGTTCTTGGTATAGCTATCAAGGAAAAAAAATTGGTCAAGGTAAGGACAATGTTCGCCAGTTTTTAAAAGATAATCCTGAGATTTACGAAACGCTGCAAGAGCAATTAAAAGATATTTTATTACCAAGTCCTAATAAAAACGGGGAGGAAGGGGGGGAGTTGGAAGAAAAAAAGGCGGGTTCTAAAGCAACTTCTTAAGATCTATTCAAGAAACTAAAATGAGTGAAGAAGCGGATCTAATTAAAAAGATTGAATCTCGAGCGGTGTATTTGTTGTCCATTCGAGAACATGGTGATTTAGAGCTTTTGCAAAAGCTCTTGCAAAAATTTCCCGAAGCAAAAAAATATTCAAATATTCTACAAGATGTACTTGTTACCTGCAAAGAAAATGGGTGGCAAAATGATGCCCGTTATATTGAATCTTTTGTTCGCTACGCGATAGAAAAAGGTCAGGGTTGTTATAAAATTAGGCATAACTTGAAATGTCGAACCAGTCATATAAGTCTTGTTGATGGCGAATTAGATTTAGATGACGAGATTTGGATAGAGCAGGCAAGATCAGTTCTAGTAAAAAAATATGGTGACGCTCTTAAGCCCAGCCAAAGAAATGAACAAGCAAAAAGAATGCGTTTTTTACAAAGTCGTGGATTTACGCAATCACAAATTTATAAAGCATTTAGTTAGGGAATCTATTGTTATGACCAGTGCAGAACTCAGAAAAGCATTTCTAGACTTTTTTGAAAACCAAGGCCATACCGCCATCCATTCTAGCCCAGTTGTTCCTGTAAATGACCCAACACTGTTATTTACAAATGCTGGAATGGTGCAGTTTAAAGAAACTTTTTTAGGCGAAGATAAAAGAAAATATTCTCGTGCAACCAGTGTACAACGATGCATTCGTGCAGGGGGCAAGCATAACGACCTAGAAAATGTGGGTTACACGGCACGCCACCATACTTTTTTTGAAATGTTAGGCAATTTTAGTTTTGGAGACTATTTTAAAAAACAAGCCATTCAACTTGCTTGGGACTTTTTAATCAAAGAACTAGGCTTGCCAGAAGAAAAATTGTGGGTGACGGTGTTTGATGAAGACAAAGAAACCGAGCAGATGTGGCTAGAAGGTATGGGCATTAGCCCTGAAAGGTTTTCTCGTTGTGGGGAAAAAGACAATTTTTGGTCAATGGGAAATACCGGACCTTGCGGGCCTTGTACTGAAATTTTTTATGACCACGGAGAGAGTGTTGCAGGTGGCCCACCAGGGTCTCCAGATGAAGATGGGGATCGCTATATAGAAATTTGGAACTTGGTGTTTATGCAGTTTGATAGAGGTGCAGACGGAACACTTGTTCCTTTGCCTAAACCATCTGTTGACACTGGAATGGGGTTGGAACGGTTAGCTGCAGTCATGCAAAATGTACATAATAATTATGATATTGACTTATTTAAGGCCATTGTTAAACAAGCCGCAAAATTAACAGGTGAAAAAGATTTATCGAACAATTCCTTAAGAGTGATTGCTGATCATATCCGCTCTTGTGCTTTTATTATTGTTGATGGCATTCTTCCTTCTAACGAGGGCAGAGGCTATGTTTTACGGCGTATTATTCGTCGTGCCTTGCGTCATGGTCATAAACTAGGTATGAAAGAATTGTTTTTTTACAAATTAGTACCCGTACTGGTCGAGCAAATGGGTGATGCCTATCCTGAGCTAATTCAAGCTCAAAAAATCGTAGCACAAGCCTTAAAACAAGAAGAAAATCGTTTTGCAGAGACCCTTGAAAAAGGCATGAAAATATTAGAAGAAGATATTGCCAGTCTTGGCAAGTCTCAGATTATCAGTGGTAAAACCGCTTTTAAACTTTATGATACCTTTGGTTTTCCGCTAGATTTAACGGCAGATGTTGCCCGAGAAAGAAGTTTAAGTGTTGATGAAGCGGGTTTTGAAGTTGAAATGGAGCTGCAAAGAAAAAGAGCTCGTTCTGCTAGTAATTTTGTGACAAACTTACAAGGTAATCTTGACTATAAAGAGGAAACTAAGTTTATTGGCTATGACCAAGATGAAGCCAAAACAAGGGTTAAAGCAATCTTTGTTAATGAGGTTTCTGTTGATAAAGCTAAAGAGGGTCAAGAAGCCGTAATTATTTTAGGTCAAACACCTTTTTATGCCGAATCTGGAGGTCAAGTTGGTGATGAGGGAAGTTTAACTGAAGGCATGAATAGCTTTCATGTCAATAACACTCAAAAGCAAGGAGAAACTTTTTTACATGTCGGAAAAGTGTCTGTAGGCACAATTTTTTTAGGTCAGATATTACATGCTCATATTGATGTAAAAGCTCGTCGTGCTTCAGAAAAAAACCACTCAGCGACACATTTATTGCATGCTGCTCTTAGAGATGTTTTAGGTTCTCATGTTGGGCAAAAAGGTTCATTAGTCCAACCAGAAAGGCTAAGATTTGATTTTTCTCATAATGAACCTGTTTGCGCGTCTTTATTGTTAGATATTGAGAAAATGGTCAATAAAAATATTATGCTAAATAGTCCTGTTGAAATGAAAGAAATGGATATTCAATCTGCCAAGGAAAAAGGTGCGATGGCATTGTTTGGAGAAAAATACGGTGATGTGGTTCGCGTTGTAAAAATGGATGACTTTTCTATAGAGCTGTGTGGTGGTACTCATGTAAACTCCGTAGGCGATATAGGGCCTTTTCGTATTTTATCAGAAACAGGCATAGCTTCTGGGGTCAGAAGAATTGAAGCAGTCACTGGAGAAGCAGCATGGAAAGAACTTTATGCTAATGATAAATTGCTGTTAAATATTTCAGCCGAGGTTAAAGCGGATAAGCAACAGTTGGAAAGTAAAGTTATTCAGTTGGTTGCTGATTATAAAGATTTAGAAAAACAGTTTAAGAAATTACAGTCCTCTCTTGTCGCCTCACAAGGGGATGATTTAGATAGCAAAGTTGTTAAGGTAGCAGAAGTAAGTGTTTTGGCAGTAGAAATTGAGGGCGTTGATGCAAACAGCCTTAGAGAAATGTTGGATAAACTAAAAGACAAGTTTGCACCAGCAATCATTGTTTTGGCAGCACTAGAGGGTAAAAAAATCACCTTAGTCGCAGGGGTTTCTAAAGAGATTACTGCAAATTTTAAAGCTGGTAAGTTGGTTAATCATGTCGCTCAACAAGTCGGTGGTAAAGGTGGCGGGCGAGCTGATATGGCACAAGCAGGGGGCAATGACCCCAGTAAACTTACCGAGGCTTTAGCCTCAGTTGTAGAATGGGTAAAAGGTGAGAAATAGCAATGGCATTAATTGTTCAAAAATATGGCGGAACATCCGTTGGAACGATAGAAAGAATTCAAAGCGTAGCCAATAAAATAGCTAAGTTTGTTGCAGAAGGGCATCAAATTGTTGTAGCGGTTTCGGCTATGAGTGGTGAAACCAATCGTTTAACTTCTATGGCAAATGAATTACAAAATCGTCCATCAAAACGAGAAATGGATGTGCTATTGACCACTGGGGAGCAGGTTACTATTGCTTTGTTAAGCATGGCTTTGCAAGAAAAGGGTTGTGATGCCGTTTCTTATACTGGTTGGCAAGTGCCGATTAAAACCAGTGATGTTTACTCCAAAGCTCGTATTGAAGATATTGATTCTGCTAAATTAAAAAGCCAGTTAGACCAAGGAAAAGTGGTAGTCGTCGCGGGTTTTCAGGGCGTTATGACGAATGGAGACATTAGCACCCTGGGTAGGGGTGGGTCAGATACCACTGCGGTAGCTCTTGCCGAGGCTTTAGATGCTGATGAGTGTCAGATATATACGGATGTAGATGGGGTTTATACCACCGATCCTCGTGTTGTGCCAGAAGCCAAACGCTTGGATAAAATCACCTTTGACGAAATGTTAGAAATGGCAAGCTTAGGAACGAAGGTTTTGCAAATTCGTTCCGTTGAGTTTGCCAGCAAGTATAAAGTTCCCCTAAGGGTGCTTTCTTCCCTAAAAGAAGGGAGAGGAACATTAATTGTTTCAGAAGAAGATATAAAGGGTTCTGATATGGAAAAGCCATTAATTTCAGGCATAGCATTTAGCCGTGATGAAGCAAAAATAATGATTTTAGGCGTGCCAGACAAGCCAGGGGTCGCCTATCAAATTTTAGGTCCTGTTTCAGATGCCAATATTGAAATTGATATGATTATTCAAAATCAAGGTCGAGATGGTACAGCAGATTTTACCTTTACAACGCCCAGAGGGGATTTAGAAAATGCTTTGGATATTATGAAGGAAACTTCTAAAAAACTAGGGGCTAGAGAGGTCGTTACAGATAATTCTATTGTGAAAATTTCTATGGTAGGTATTGGTATGAAATCTCATGTGGGTATTGCCAGCAGAATGTTTAAAACCTTGGCAGAAAATGATATTAATATTCAAATGATTGGTACGACTGAAATTAAAATTTCTGTCGTTATTGATGAGTCGCGTTTAGAAATGGCTGTTCAAGCTTTGCATGCAGCGTTTGAACTAGATAAGTAATACTCGGTTTTCTATTAGTAATTTGGTTGCTTGTAGAAATAATAGCAAGTTTTTAGGAGTTTATATGAGAACTATCAGGGTGTTTTTTATATGCTTTTTAAGTATGATCGCATCAGTGAGTCAAGCAGGTGTATTAACCGCAGAAGAGCTTGTCGCCTCTAAAGAAGGGGTCGATATGACCTATAAACAGTTAATGCAGATTATGGGTGAAAGCTCCAGCATGATTCACAAAGGGATTTTAAATAAAAACAAGATGATGGTTGAAGTGGGTGCAAATTTTATATTAGGTCATCCAGCTCCTAATCATCGACCTTGGCTTATTATGAGAGAAGAAGATCAAGAAAGCTTTCAGCGAACACTGTTATCTTATAGCCAAGTTCTAGATGTACAGGCTCTTGCTATCGTTGAAGCAGCAAGAGATGAAAACTGGATTCAAGTAAATAGAGCAGCGCATCGTTTGACTAGCTCGTGTATTTCTTGTCATACCGTATGGAAGGACAAAGTTGTTGGCTTTAAGCCTTTATCAGAAGAACCATAAAAATTACAGATTAAATTCGATCCCAAATCCCTCCTAGGGAAGCACTTAATAACTAAGGCTAGGATTAGGAGGTGAAAAACGAGTCTCTATTTGCGTTGAAATAAGGCGTAATAGCTAGCTATTGCAACGAATTGCAGTGAAAAATCGGCTATTTTTACCAGCATAAAATGATTTTAGTTGTTAAGTGGCTCCTTAGGAATCTCTTAACCGTTAAGGGTGAAGCTAAGGTTTTTTGCAAACGTCTAGCAAACAAGCTCTAGCATTCTATATTCAGCTTTTAAGTAGGGGTTTGATATTTTCAGCTAGTGGACAATACTAAGGGTTTTTAGAATAGCTTAGATAAAAGATTTAGATAAATCTAGTTTTTTGTATGTTTTAAAGCTAAATATAAATAAAACTTATTAGTGAATAAATTAAACTATCCTTTTAATTATAATTTATAGATATTTAGGCGTTTTTTAAATGCCACCTTAAGGAATCACTTAAGGAATCGCTTAATAACTAAGATTATTTTATGCTGGCTAAAATGCACGACAACTTCCGTTAAATTCGACGCAATAGATAGCTATTACGCCGCATTTAACAAAACTTGACGCACATTTTTTCTCCGTAAAATTCTAATCGCGGTTATTAAGCGATTCCTTAAAAAATGAGGGTTTATAAATTAGCCATGATAATTTTAAGGATAAAAATATGCTCGTTCTAACGCGTCGACTTGGTGAGTCTATTGTAATTGGAGAAAACATCATTGTAACTGTATTGAGTGTGAAAGGTGGACAAGTTCGCTTAGGGATTGAAGCGCCGAAAGAAGTTTCTATTCAGCGTGAAGAGCTTTTAAAAACAGAAAAAAGCTCAACCCCTGTAGAATCTGGATCTTTAGTTAAAAAGCTAAAAAAGCTAGGGAAGTCTAACAAGCTAAGTGTTTAGTCCCAGTTCCTTAAGGAAGAGCTTAATAACTAAGGTTTTTTGCAAACGCCTAGAAAACAAGTTCTAGTGCTCTATATCCAGCTTATAAGCAGGGATTTGGGTGCTTTGGATTAACAAAAAAGAAATAGATTGGTGCAAAGATAATTAAAAACCGTTAAAATAGGGGCGTTATCAGTTATTAAGCGGTTCCTTAAAACAACTTTTTATGCAAAAATTTATTCGTAAAATCCAATCTTATTTTTCTAGTCAAAAATCAGCATCTCATATTGCTTCAGAATGCCAAACAGATGACCCTATTATTCTTTTAAGAAAAGAACATAATGTTTCTCGAAAGTACCTAAATAAACCTGCTTTAGATGTGCTATACGGCCTTAAAAGAGCAGGTTATGACGGCTATTTAGTGGGCGGTGCAGTTAGAGATTTATTACTTGGGTTGGAGCCTAAAGATTTCGATGTGGTCACTAATGCTACGCCAGATCAAGTTAAAGATGTATTTAAACGGCAGTGTCGTTTAATTGGACGTCGTTTTCGTTTAGCTCATGTTCACTTTGGGCGAACCGTTATTGAAGTCGCAACTTTTCGTGGTGAAGGTCAAGGAAAAAAAATACCAACAAAGGGCTTTAGAAATCGTAAAAACAAAGAGCTTTCGCGTCAAGTAGATGGCAGTGGTCGTTTAGTGCGTGATAATGTTTACGGCACTATGTTTGAAGATGTTTGGCGACGCGATTTTACTGTGAACAGCTTATATTACAATATTAAAGATTTTTCTGTTATAGATTATACAGGGGGGTTAAAGGATATTGAGTTTGGGCAAATCCGTTTAATTGGTGAGCCAGAAGAACGGTATCGTGAAGACCCAGTGCGGATGATTCGAGCCATTAGATTTGCAGCCAAATTAGGCTTTAATATCGAAAAAGAAACTGAAGCGGCTATTTTTAAACTAGGTCCTTTATTGCAGGATGTTTCTCATGCCAGAATGTTTGAGGAGGTGCTCAAGCTTTTCCATAGTGGTGCGGGGGTTGAGGTTTTTGAAAAGCTTAGGCATTATGATTTGTTTAAATACCTTTTTCCTTTAACTCATGGACAGCTTCAATCTGAATCAGATAGTTTTCCTAAGATATTGGTTATAGAATCTCTTAAAAGTACCGATGAACGCATTCAAACAGGTAAGGGGGTAAATCCTTCATTTTTATTTGCGGCGATGTTGTGGGAAGAAGTCCGTCAAGGAATTGAAGCCTATGTAGAGCAGGGCTATACTCACCAAGATGCTTTGTATGCTTCTTCAGCGGATGCATTAAATGTTCAAATTAAAGCCACGGCTATTCCTAAACGATTTACCATTCAAATGCGTGAAATTTGGAGTTTGCAATATAAATTATCAAAACGTTTTGGTAGTAGAGCACATAAATTAAGAGAGCATCCGCGATTTAGGGCAGCTTATGATTTTTTAGGCATTCGTGTTGCAGCGGGTGAAACAGAGCTGAAAGAGCTGTTTGATTGGTGGACGCAATACCAAGATCTGAGCTCAATTGATCAAGTTGCTTTTGCCAGTGCAGTTAAAAATACGGATAAAAAACGCCGCAGACCACGCAAAAATAGAAATACTTATCGTAAAAGTTATACTGATAATGATACTGACAAATCTGGTGAAGAGTAATCACAAGGTGGTGATTGGGTTTGGCAGTAATTTGAATAAACCCAAAAATCAAGTGTTGAAAGCAGTGAAGTCGGTAGAGAGTTTATCTGAGACCCAGCTTGTAAAAGTTTCAAGCTGTTATAGCTCTAAACCTCAAGGCCCCCAAGATCAACCCGATTTTGTGAATGCGGTGGCTATTTTTTATACGGCTAAATCTCCTGAAGTTTTTTTAAAGTCTTTGCAGAAAATAGAAAAAAATCAAGGGAAATCTAAACGACGCCATTGGGGAGAAAGAATGATTGATTTAGATATTTTGTTGTTTGATAACTTATCTATAAATACTGAAACATTAACTGTTCCGCATCCAGAAATATCTAACCGTGATTTTGTTTTAATTCCCCTTGCCGAAATATCCCCCAATTTGCAGATAGCAGGGCTTGGAAAGATTGAAGATCTCATTGCTGAATTATCAGAAACTTACTTAATCAGAACTTAATTATGATGAATTTATCAAACCTAAAAAAAATGAAGCTTGCAGGGAAAAAAGTTGCTTGTTTAACTGCTTATGATGCTGCATTTTCCCGATGTTTAGAGCAAGCAGGTGTTGAGGTTATTTTGGTGGGTGACTCTTTAGGTATGGTAGTTCAAGGCCATTCTACTACCTTACCCGTTACTTTAGATGATATGGTTTATCATACTCAAATGGTGCAAAGAGGTAATAATACTGCTTGGTGTGTTGCAGATATTCCTTTTATGGAAGATTCAACCCTAGAAAAAACATTAAATTCTGCACAAGCTCTGATGAAAATAGGGCAAGCGAATATGGTAAAATTAGAGGGAGGAGACAGGGTCTTGCCTTTTGTTAGGTCATTGTCTGCTTTAGGAATACCTGTTTGTGGGCATTTAGGATTATTGCCTCAGTCAGTACAGAAAACGGGTTATAGAGTGCAAGGTCGAGAAATTGAAGCAGGAAAAAAAATATTAAAAGATGCACTATTGCTCCAAAAGTCAGGAGCAGAAATGCTGGTTTTAGAGTGTATTCCTGAATCTTTAGCAGAACAGATAACACTAGAGTTAGATATTCCAGTTATAGGGATAGGTTCGGGCAGAAAAACGGATGGACAAATTTTAGTATTGCATGATATTTTAGGTTTAACACTTGAAAAACCACCTAAGTTTTCTAAAAACTTTATGGTTAATTCAGGAAGTATCCAAAATGCAGTTGAGGCTTATGTTAAAGCTGTTAAGTCACAGTCCTTTCCAGAAAAAACTCACATTTTAGCGGAATAATATTTTGAGTCTCGTGGTAGAAACAATAGAAACCCTTCGAAAAAAAATTAACCTATGGAAAGAAAAGGGAAATAAAATTGCTTTCGTTCCTACTATGGGAAATTTACATGCAGGGCATTTAAGTTTAGTTGAAATAGCTCATAAAAAAGCCGATATAGTTGTAGTGAGTATTTTTATTAATCCGTTACAGTTTGGTGAAAATGAAGACTTAGAACATTATCCTAAAACTTTTTTTGCAGATAAGGATAAGTTAGATAATTCAAAAGTTGATCTGGTTTTTTTCCCATCCATAGCAGAAATATATCCTTGTGGAGAAGAACAATCTCTGGTTTGTGTACCATCTAACTTAACAGAAATATTAGAAGGAGAAAGTCGATCAGGACATTTTGACGGAGTAACAACCGTGGTTACAAAATTATTTAATATAGTGCAACCACATATTGCAGTTTTCGGTCAAAAAGATTTTCAACAATTTAAAATCATTGAAAAAATGGTTGAAGATTTAGCCATGCCAATTGAGATAGTACTAGGAGAAATTGCAAGAGACTTTGATGGTTTAGCTCTTAGCTCGCGCAATCAATATTTGACTTCTCGGCAAAGAAAAATTGCTCCTATATTACAACAAGTATTACAGTCCATGGTTAAAAAAGTTAAGGATGGTAATATCGATTTTTTGGCTTTAGAAAAGTTTGCCAAACAGCAATTAATTTCTGGTGGCTTTGATACGGTTGATTATATTAAAATTGTTAATGTTAAAACTCTCTTGCCTGTTGTTTTAAATAAAAACTTCTCTAAATTACCAGGCCTGGTAATTCTAGCTACCGTAAGGCTAGGTAAAACTCGCTTGTTAGATAATGTGGTTTTTGGTAATAACCTAATTTAAACAGACCTTTGCTTTCTTTTGCTGCAAAGCGACTCTCTATGAAAGTGTTCAATGGATAGAGGATATTAAGTAACTCCTTAAGGAAGAACTTAATAACTAAGATTATTTTATACTGGCTAAACGAGCCGATATTTTCACTGCAATAGCTAGCTATTACGCCTCATTTCAGCACAAATAGCGACTCGTTTTTCTCAGTCTAATTCTAACCTTAGTTATTAACTGATTCCCTAAGCAAGCTTATCATCAGCCATTTGTGTCGAAATGGTATTTAGGCTATGGGAAATATTATTTTTATTGTCAAAATAAACCAGAGTAGGTTTAAAGCTTTCTGCTTCTTCTTGGGTTAAGATTGCATAGGTTGCAATAATTAACAAATCTCCCGGGTTAGCTTTATGAGCAGCCGCACCATTTACAGAGATAATCCCCGTATTCTCTTCAGCTCGAATGGCGTAGGTAGTGAATCTTTCTCCATTGTTGATGTTGTAAATTTGGATCTGTTCATATTCTCGAATTCCCGCAACCTCTAGAAGGTGCGCGTCAATAGCACAAGAACCTTCGTAGTCTAGTTCCGCATGAGTCGTGGTGACTCTATGAAGTTTAGATTTTAATAGCGTGATTTGCATTCGTTTAACCCAAGGATTTTATAAGCGGGATATTATAACATCAACATATTGTAAGTGGTAGGTAAGCTTTGCCCCAATGTTATCCCAAATCCCTACTTAGAGAACTGGCGCATAGCACTAGCCCTTGCCTGCTATGCATTCATAAAAATATGCATTCACAAAAAATGCCCATTTAACCTAAAGGTGAAGCTAATATTTTTTACAAATTACTATCCTGAAAATTCCATTTAAAAAGAAGTGTTTACTGTAAAAAAGATATAATTCAGTTGCTTAAGGAAAAACTTAACAACTAAGAAACACGATTTTCATTATTAAATCGGAG
>CAYLXI010000043.1:0-12088 GCA_964387695.1 uncultured Piscirickettsiaceae bacterium | reverse complement strand
ATTAAATTTACTTGCTTCTTTTTCCATGCGCTTAAAAGAACCATGCGTTGTTGGATTTTTAGAAATAACGCCACAATATTCAGGCATACTTTCTGCAAAATGACGGGTACCAATGTTATCTGCCATTTTCATAATTTGGGGTTTATCCATCACACTTAAAGGTCGTAAAACAAGTTTACTTGATACTTTATCAATTAAAGCAAGGTTACGCAAAGTCTGGCTAGATACTTGTGCAACACTCTCGCCTGTCACCAAAGCATCTATCCCCATTTGTTCGGCTATTTTTTCAGATGCCATAAACATTAAACGCTTAAGAATAACTCCCATATAACTCTCATGCACTGATGCAAAAAGTTCTGATACAACTTCCTCAAATGGCACTGTAATAAATTGTGCCCTATGAGACGCGCCATAACGACCCCACAAATACAAAGCGACTTGCTTAACACCTATTTCATGCGCTACACCCCCTAAATTAAAAAATATAAAATGGGTTTTTAAGCCTCGTTTCATCGTTAAATAGCTCGCAACGGTTGAATCAAACCCCCCAGACATTAAAGACAACACCTCTCCTTGAGTTCCTAAAGGAAACCCCCCTAAACCAACATGCTTTTTTAAAATGATATTTAACAAATGTTGATCTAATTCAAATTTAATCAACACTTCTGGATTTTTTAAGTCTACCCCTGCAGGATTACCATTTTCATACAAGTAAGATCCAACATGCCTTTCAATATCAAACGAAGTAAAATCATGCTGACCAGAACGCTTGCAACGCACTACAAAAGTTTTACCTTCAATAGACTTTAAAGTATGCAAAGCGACCTTTTTAGCTATTTCGTCTGGCTCAGTTACCTCATACTGAACCGCCTCTAAAACTTGCTCAATACCTGGCGTACGCAATAAAATATTTCGAACCTCACAAGCACAACTATCTGGTGAAGTCACTTCTATTTTGTCCCAAAACCGTTTAGTTTCAACAGATTCATCAACTCTTTTCACTAAACGAATCAAGTTATCATTTAACTGGCTCACCATCTTTTTCTTAACCGCATTTCCTTTTACCATGATTTCTGGAAAGAGCTTTATAATAAATTTCATTATTTTCTTTACTTCTTTTATTTAAATTTAAAAAGGGGGGCTAAATAGCTAGGCTTGCTCATAAAATTTACGCTTCATTTATTGTTCATGTTGTTGCCACGCCCTTAATGAAAACACCAGCTCATCTGGCCAAGTTCTAGGCTCGATACGAAACTTGAAAACGAGTAAAATATTAAAAATAACCATCGGTATAATTCCTTAGGGAATTTATGATTAAGTATATTTAGACTTAGAAAAAATAGTGACCAAACAGTTTATCTTCCCTAAAATATAGGTAAAGAATAAAGATATTTAATTCTAGATTATTACTAACTTTTTAGTGACTGCCAAAACACATGGGTGTATATCAGTGGAATTTAAAAAGGTAAAAAATGCTTGAAGTCGTGCTTAACAGGAGGTTAAAAAGTTATGTTGACAACTATGAAAATCTGAATGGTACCAGTGGGCGGACTCGAACCGCCACGCTATTACTAGCAACGGATTTTGAATCCGTCATGTCTACCAATTCCATCACACTGGCATTAAATTGATTTGCGAATTATAGGGACTTGCTGCCTTTAAGTCAATATTTTTTACCCTTCATCGATAGGCTTGAAGGTTATAAATTATAAGCCCATTTCTTCTTTAATTTGCTCAACCCACTGCTCAATACGCTCATTTGTCATTTCTGGCTGTTGATCTTCATCAATACCTAGACCCACAAAAAACTCCTCGTCTTCTGTGACAGCTTTTGATTCATCAAACTCAAAACCATCCGTTGACCAATATCCAGCAGGTGTTGCACCATTTTCTACGGCGATGTCGTGCATTAATCCCATCGCGTCTAAAAAATATTCTGCATAATCTGCTTGATCTCCCAATCCAAAACAGGCTACGGTTTTATCGGTAAAATCAATAGTTTTAAAATCTTCCCAAAAATCATCCCAACTACTTTGTAATTCACCGTAATACCAAGTTGGGTGTCCTAAAACAATTTTGTCATATTTAGAAAAATCTTCTAAAGGTGAAGAAGCAATATCATACACATCAACATCAGCCCCTACACTTTCAAGCTGATCTTTAATCAAATCAGCAACGCGCTCGGTGTTACCAGTATCTGTTCCATAGAATAAGCCAACTTTGCTCATAAGATGCGTTCCTTTTAGTACAAAAAATAAGTAAAATACATATTTAATAATTCTAACATAAAAAACCTTATCTTTTCTATGAGTAAAACTAATGCCAAAGAAAGAACTGTTGATTGTTTTCAGTGTCGTCACTTTTATACCACTTGGGAACCTCAGCACCCAAGAGGATGTAAAGCTTTTGGCTTTAAAACCATACAAATACCTAGTGCGGTGGTGTTTGAATCTTCTGGTGAACCTTGTTTAAAGTTTTCTGCTAAAAACGCCCCTTTACCCAGATCTAAAAATAAAAAGGGTTGGATTGCTTAGCCAAAAATTTACTAAGAAAACCCTCATTTAATAACCTCGTTTAAATGTTTTTTTAAAGCTTCCCAAGAAAATGCTTTTCCTGGATCTGTTTTTCTGCCTGTTGCAATATCACTATGTCCGACAATATTATCAGGCTTTATTTGAGGATAAGCCTGTCTTAATGCAGTGATAACTTTAGCAAGCTGAATATACTGCTCTTGTGCATAAATTTTATCATCGGTGCCTTCTAGCTCAATACCGATAGAAAAATCGTTGCACTTATCACTTCCTTGAAAATTAGAAACGCCTGCGTGCCATGCCCGTTGATTAAAAGAAACAAATTGATTTATTTCCCCTCCTCGCCTAATAAATATATGAGCGGAGACTTTTAATCCTTTAATTTTTTTATAAAAAGAGTGTTCACTAAAATTAAGTTTATTCAAAAAAAAATGCTCCACTCCTTTCCCTCCAAACTGCCCTGGTGGCAAACTAATACCATGAATAACAATTAATCTTGGAGGTGTATTCTGCGGACGGGCATCAAAATTAGGGCTTTTGATAAACTTTACGCCCTCTAAAAGATGCGTTTTTAAATTAACAACAGGTCTTAGGTTTTTTTTCATGATGTATATAGTATAATATTTGTTTCTTATTCTAAGAAATAATTTTCTATGTCAATATCAAACAATCCTACTGCTAATTTTTACTTTCAAGATTTAGAGCAAAATATTGCCATGTCTCTATCCGAAGACATTGGTTCAGGCGATTTAACCGCTGATATTATTTCTACAGAAAAACAAGCTATAGCAAGAGTTATTTGTCGAGATAGTGCCATTATTTGTGGTCGCCCTTGGTTTGATGGCATTTTTAAAGCAGTTGACTCCTCTTTAAAAATAAAATGGCTTTGCAAGGAGGCAGAACAGGTTGATGGCAATACCATAATATGTGAAATAACGGGATGTGCTACGAGCATTTTAACGGCAGAACGCTCTGCATTAAACTGGTTACAAACCTTATCTGGTACAGCGACCACTACCCATAACTATGTAGAAATCATGGGTAACTGCCATACCAAGCTGCTAGACACTCGTAAAACTTTACCTGGATTAAGACTGGCACAAAAATACGCTGTTACTTGTGGCGGAGCTACCAACCACAGAATAGGCTTATATGATGCTATTTTAATTAAAGAAAATCATATTATTTCTGCTGGCGGAATTGGGCAAGCAGTTTCTCTTGCTAAAACACGCCACCCAAACATTAAAGTGGAGGTGGAAACTGAAGAATTAAATGAGGTGTCTCTTGCCCTAGAGGCTCAAGCGGATATTATTATGCTCGACAATTTTTCTTTAGAGATGATTCGTGAAGCGGTAAAACTAAACCAACAACATGCCAATCCTGCTAAATTAGAGGCTTCGGGAAATGTTACTCTCGAAAACTTACCAGACCTGGTAAAAACCAAGGTCGATTTTATTTCGACTGGAGCCATTACCAAACATGTTCAGGCTACAGATCTCTCTATGCAATTTTCTTTTGTTTAAATAAATCATCTTAATCTTTGCCCTAAATCCCTACTTATAAACTGGATATAGAGCGGCTAGATCTTGTTCGCTAGGAGTTTGTAACTCTTTAGTCCTCTAGACATTGGTGCACAAAGACAACTAGGATGTAGAAAATAAACTACAGATACTACTCCAATTAAACCTCTTACGGCTAGTTCCGCATGACCACCCGTTGAAATAAAAATTGTAACTGTAGCGGTGCTAACTTTCTTTATATTTAGAGGTAATAGGATAACGCCTATCTCTTCCAAAGGCTCTAGGAGTAATTTTAATACCAGGAGCAGCTTGACGGCGTTTGTACTCACTGCGATTAATCATATCTATCACTCTAATCACCTCTGCTTCATCGTAACCAAACTCTGACACAATTTCTTGTGGACTTTTATCAAGCCTAACATAGGACTTAATAATATTGTCTAACACTTCATATTCAGGTAAAGAGTCTTGATCTGTTTGCTCTGGACGCAACTCTGCTGAGGGTGGTCGGGTAATGACCCTTTCAGGAATAACATTTGAGAGGCTGTTACGATAATTTGCTAAACAATACACCAAAGTTTTAGGAACATCTTTTAAGGGTGAGAAGCCCCCAACCATATCCCCGTATAAAGTGGAATAACCCACTGCAACTTCACTTTTATTGCTGGTCGCTAAAACCACTTTACCTGTTTTATTAGAGATAGACATAATAAGAGTACCGCGAATTCTAGCTTGTAAATTTTCTTCGGTAACATCTTTTTTATAACCTTGAAACCTAGAAGAGAGAGAGGATTCAAAGCTACTATAAATTTCTTCAATGTCAATAGAGTGGTAATTTACACCCTGTGTAGAGGCTTGTTTTTCTGCATCTGCGACACTAATACTATCGGTATAACGAAAAGGCATCATAACCGCTTCAACATTTTCTTTGCCCAGCGCATCAACGGCAATAGCAAGCGTTAATGCCGAATCTATACCACCTGAAAGACCTAACAAAGCACCTTTAAAGCCATTTTTATGTACATAGTCTTTAACACCTAAAACCAACGCTTGATACACGCGAGATTCATTCTCATAAAGTTGTGCTATTTCTCCAGGCATAATGGCAATAGAATCTGATTGTTTTAAAATAGAAACGGGGGTTAAAGATGATTTAAATTCTGGAGCTTGCACTTGAACTTCGCCATCGGCACAAACCGCAAAAGAGCCTCCATCAAAAACCAGATCGTCTTGCCCTCCTACTTGGTTAACATAAATAATTGGCTTATGAATTTCTGAAACTCTTCGTTTAACTATTTTAACTCTGTCTTGGTGTTTTTCTGACGAAAAAGGTGAAGCGTTTAAGTTCAAAATAACTTCAGCCCCAACCGACACTGCTTGCTCTGCTGGACTAAACCTCCAAATATCTTCACAAATTAGTAAACCAAATTTTACGCCTTTATACTCAATCACACAGGGTAATTTTCCAGAAGTAAAATAGCGTTTTTCATCAAAAACACTATAATTTGGTAAGTTTTGTTTCATATAGCTAGCTTGAATCATACCGCCTTCAATCCAAGTTGCCATATTAAAGCAATCGCCTATTTCATCTTTCATAGGATAACCCACTACCAAAACTGTGTCTTTAATTGCATCACAAATATGAGTTAAAGCATCACCCACTTGCTCATAAAGAGCAGGTCGTAACAATAAATCTTCTGGCGGATAGCCCGTAATCGTCATTTCAGGGAACACGACAATATCTGCTTTAAGATTTGCTTTGGCTTGCTTAGCAGAGTCAATAATTAGTTGCGTATTTCCCTTAATATCGCCAACAATTGCATCAATTTGTGCCATGACAACCGTGATATTTTCAGACATACTTTGCCCCTTAAAATTAAAGCTATTTGGATCTATTTGAATCTAAGCCAATCTTTTTGCCATGGCAATGCCAAGATCCGCAGGTGAGGCGACAATTGTAACCCCTGCTGCTTTCAAAGCTGCGAACTTGGCTTTTGCGGTGCCTTTGCCACCAGAAATTATTGCCCCTGCATGTCCCATGCGTTTGCCAGCAGGAGCGGTAACACCTGCAATATAGGCAACAACAGGCTTGGTAATATGTTTCTGAATATAGTCTGCGGCATTTTCTTCTGCCTGTCCACCAATTTCTCCTACCATAATAATCCCTTCTGTTTGAGGGTCTTGCTCAAACAATGACAAGCAATCGATAAAGTTCATGCCATTAATCGGGTCGCCACCAATGCCAACACAGGTTGACTGACCTAGACCAACTTGAGTGGTTTGATGCACGGCTTCATAGGTTAACGTTCCAGAACGAGACACTATGCCTATTTTACCTTGCATATGAATATGTCCAGGCATAATCCCAATCTTACAACCTTCACCATTATTACCAGGGGTGATTAAACCAGGGCAGTTAGGACCAATTAAAAAAGAATCGGACTTATCTAGCATGGCTTTAACTTTTATCATATCCGAAATCGGAATACCTTCGGTAATGCAGGTAATTACTTTAATACCTGCTTGAATCGCTTCAATAATAGAGTCGGCAGCAAAAGCAGGTGGAACATAAATCATTGAGGCTTCTGCACCTTTTTGCTCCACGGCTTCTTTAACCGTGTTAAACACTGGTAAATCTAAATGAACTTGCCCTCCTTTACCAGGTGTAACCCCTCCTACCATCTTAGTTCCATAAGCAATGGCTTGCTCAGAATGAAATGTGCCTTGCTTGCCAGTAAATCCCTGACAAATAACTTTTGTATCTTTATTAACTAAAATGCTCATGCTATGCTCCTGCTGCCGCTACTACTTTTTGTGCCGCATCGGTTAGACCGTCTGCAGTTATAATACTTAAATCACTATTAGCCAGTAATTCACGACCCTTGTCAACATTAGTACCTTCTAGGCGTACTACCACAGGGATGGTTAAACCCACTTCTTGCACTGCTTTTATAATACCTTCGGCAATTAAATCACACCTTACTATGCCACCAAAAATGTTTACCAAAATAGATTTTACTTCAGAAGAAGACAATATTAACTTAAATGCTTCTGCCACTCTCTCAGGTGTTGCCCCGCCTCCTACATCTAAGAAGTTAGCAGGGTCTCCACCATAGAGCTTAATTAAGTCCATGGTCGCCATAGCCAAGCCTGCACCATTCACCATGCAACCAATATTACCTTCAAGGGGAATATAGTTAAGCTGGTGCTGAGATGCGGCAACTTCTCTTTCATCTTCTTGAGATAAGTCTCGCATTTTTACCAGGTCTGGTTGTCTGTATGTGGCGTTAGAATCAATATTTACCTTGGCATCTAATGCAACTAATTGATTATCCGCTGTAATAATTAGGGGATTTATTTCAAGTTGCGAAATATCTTTGTTTAGAGCTAATTGATAAAAACTTTGCATAATTTTACCTAACTGCTTAAAGGCATCACCCTTTAAGCCTAGTGCAAAACCTACCTCACGACATTGATAAGCCATGACCCCAACTAAAGGATCAACTGAAACGCTAAATATTTTTTCAGGCGTTTCTTCTGCAACCGCTTCAATATCCATACCGCCAGAAGCGGATATAACAAATGAATATTGTTTAGTTTCTCTGTCTACCAATAAGCTTAAATATAGCTCTTTTTTAATATCAAGAGTTTCTTCAATCAGCACAGAATGAATCGGCAAGGCTTTGCCTGACGTTTGAGCTGTCGCTAAAGAATACCCTAACATAGAGTTAACCACCTGATTGGCTTCATCAGGCGTTTTAACCAACTTAACGCCGCCAGCTTTGCCTCTAGCACCTGCATGAATTTGTGCCTTAATAACCCAACCATTGCTTTTAATAAGCTCTAGTGCATTATTGAGTTGAGAAATGTCCGTAATAACCTGTCCTTGTGGAACAGGAATACCCGCTTTTTTAAACAAAGCTTTAGATTGATATTCGTGAAGATTCATTAAAACCCTTTAAGTTTCATTATTTTGTGTTAAATTAGACTCTCAAATCCTAAGGAAAATTAAAAATCTTATGAGAGCCATCATTTTTTTAGTGTTTATTATTTTACTATTTATGGTTATAAAATCTGTGCTACAAGGCATAAGTACCTTGCTAGTCAAACAAAACTCTGCAAAAAACATTAAACAACAACCTTCAGAAAAAATGGTTCCCTGTGCTTATTGCCAAGTTCATCTACCCCAAAAAGATGCTTTTACAGATGGAGATAATTTTTTCTGTTCAGCGGAGCATAAAAAAATAAAAAACTAACCCCTACTTAGAAACTGGGCATAGAGTGCTAAAGCTTATTCGCTAGGCGTAGGTTAAAATAACTAAGATTATTTTATACTGGCAAAAAATGCATAACGAGCAAAGGCTGGTGTTATGTGCCAGCTTTCTAAGCAGGGATTTAGGATTAATCTTTAATTGCCATTATTGTAGCTTCAAAAACCAACATTTTATCCGCTAATGGGTGGTTAAAATCAACGGTAACTACCTCACTTGTTAATTTAAGAACCGTTCCTAAAACTTCTTCACCTGCTGGAGTGTTAAACCCCACCACACTTCCCTCTTCTAGGTCTAAATCTTTAGAAAACTCCGCACGAGACATGTCCTGAAAATTACTAGGGTCAGACTTTCCAAAAGCCTGATCTGGCATTAAATTAAACTTGGCACGAGTACCCAATTCTAAACCAATTAAAAGCTCATCTAATTTATTTAAGAATTGACCATCTCCTATTTGAAAAGAAAATACTTCTGCTTTATCAGTCTCCTCTACTAAAGTACCATCTAATAAAGAGAGTTTAAATTCTATTTCAATATGGCTATGGTCTTCAACTCGCGGTAAAATTTTGTTTTTAACCGTTATATTGCTCATTGTTTGATCCTTTTAGCCTTTGCGTTTACACCCGAATATCTACTTAGTCACTGGATTAGAGTGTTAGATATTGTTCGCTAGGCGTTAGCCGTAGGTTAAGCGGACAAGGCCTGGTTCTATACGTCAGTTTCTAAGTAGATCTTCGAGTTACAGGTTTATCACCAAATATTACCGTACAATTTCTTCCTGCAGACTTAGCTTGATAAAGAGCCTTATCTGCCAATTTCATCACATCTTCTGGCTTGCTGTGTTCTGGTGTTTTTTCTGCAACACCAAAGCTCACGGTTAGTTTTGCTTTTATTGATTTACCCTTTGTTTCAAACATTAAATTATGATTAGCAATCGCTTCTCTTACTTCTTCAATATAGAGTTTAATCTCTTGGGGAGTTTTTCCTTTAAACAATAAGGTAAACTCTTCTCCTCCATAACGAAAGACAGATCCTTCTCTGATTAAGCTCAGTTTTTTTGCAACTATAGCCAGTACCGAATCACCTATATCATGCCCATAGGAATCATTAAACTTCTTAAAATGGTCTATGTCCATCATTGCAATAGTATATTGTCGCCCTAGACCTGAAAAAGATTCAAACAAGGCACGCCGACCTTTTAACTTTGTGAGTTCATCAATATAGGCAAGATGGTGAGAGTCAAATACCATTGATAAAATAATAATCAATGCAGAAATAGCTGACACCCATGCTAAAAAACCATACAATTCAAGGCTATTTAACCCAAATAACATTAACAACAACACAAAAATAACCGTCGTATCCAATACTTTTATATGATGACTCATGGCATTTTTAATCACCAAAAACATCCAAGTTAAAACCCCTATCACTAAAGGAATCATCGGCAGGTTAACGACTTCAACTTTAACCGCTACAGAAAGAAAATCAATCATATAACTAGGGAGTGTTTCAATATACCAAAACACAAACAACATTTGCACAACAAACAAACTTAATAGGCTTGCTACATAATATTTACTATAAAAACCTTTCTCAGGAACAAACAACCAAATTAATAGGTTAAGTGATAATAAAATAGAAAGTACAGGGTAAAGAACTTGATAGGTTAAGCCTAAATCTTCTAACCCAAAAAAGTAGTTTATTGCAAGGTTCAAAAAGACTAAGGTCAATAAAAAAAAAGCTGGCTGAATTCGGTTCAACCAAAAAGAAATAAAGATGCCCAAAGAAGCTAACACATAAGGTGAATAAATCACTAAAACCAGCCAAGCATCAGGCCAATTTTCTATATGTGGGTATTGCCATAGTGCCAATACAAAAAACGGTAATAACCAAAAAAAATGAACCAAGATAAAGCCCTTATATTCTAAAACCTACCAAATAAAGAAAAGGGATCTCTAGGCTTATCGGTACACTGAATATGCCATTCAAGGGCATATTCACACCCCCCTGGATACACACATCTGGCATGATCAACGCCCAATTCACCTTCTTTGCTGGCATTTCTATGTAAAATATTAAATCCTTTAGGGCAAAGTTCATTTGCCTTAGAATTTATAGAAAGACTTTCAAAGTTTTTAACTGGCTCTGCATAATAGTCAATTAAAACATATTTTTCTTGCTGTTCTTTATCGCTAATTTGTTGAACTTTCACACTAGAGCAGCCACTCAAAAAAATAAAAGAAACTAACAATACAGCTTTGCTTAGGATAATGTTATTCATTAGGAATTTTTTTTTCTTTAATACCAACTTCCGAAATTATAAAACATAAATTAGTATGAAGTTTTTTGCCGTCTATTAACAAAGAAGTGCCTTGAGTATCCTCTGGATTCAAACGAACACTCCCCTGAAAAGACTTAATAAGCTTGCCAGACATACAAGAATATATTTCAACGTTCCTATCTATTCCTACCCAATCCGACTGAATGTTTTTAGCACTATTAGATATTTTCTCACAACCAGATAAAGATATAACAATAAAAAGCAGAAACAGGCTTTTAAAGCCTAAAAATATTAACTTATTCAATGGGTACACCTGCATAATCCTTTTCAATTTCGATCTTTTCAATTTCGACCTTTTCAATTTCGACCTTTTCAATTTCAGATGATTCATCGCTAAAATTATCAACAACCTCTTCTATTTTTTCAGCTGACATTTCTTTAGCAGAAGAAAAAACCTCCTTAGCATCTTCTGATATTTCACCTGCGGTTTTTTTAGTTTCCTCCCATGTCTGAGAAACTTCTTCTTTCATGCCCTCCCAATATTCAAATAAAGAAGCACTTGCCATCATAGAAAAGGTTAAAGCCATAATAAAAGCCAACAACTGTATTTTCATTTTTACCTCTAATCATAATTTTTATTATTCAAGAATCATACGTGAAAACCCCTTATAACTCAATACCCTTTTGAGCCTTAATCCCTGCATTAAACGCATGTTTAATTTCTTTCATCTCAGTTACAGTATCTGCTACCTCAACAAGTTCTTCTGGCGCACCCCTCCCAGTAATCACTAGATGCTGGTTATGAGGACGGTTTAAAATATTTTTCTTAATCATTTTCCAATCTAAATATTGATAGCTTAAGGCTATATTAAGCTCATCTAAAACGACCAAGCCTATAGATTCATCCGCCAAATATTTTTTTGCCTCCTCCCAAGCTAGCCGACAAATTTCAATATCACGAGATTTATCTTGAGTATCCCAAGTGAAGCCTTCTCCCATTGCTTTAAAAATAATTTCATCGGGGAAACGATTATAAAACTGCTCTTCTCCCGTTGACATTGCACCTTTTATAAACTGAATCACAACCACCTTTATGCCATGCCCCATTGCTCTGGCTACCATGCCAAAGGCAGAGCTACTTTTACCTTTTCCATTACCTGTATTCACCACTATAATTCCACAAGAAACATTAGCTTGAGAAATTTTTTTATCCATAAAATCTTTGCGTTTCTCCATTATTTTATTGTGTTTTTCATTAGACACATTTTCTATTTTCATCTTTAATCTTAATCCCCGTTTAAAAACTGAATATAAAGTGATATCTTTGTTCGCTAGGCGTTCGCAAAAAATCTTAGCTTTACCATTAGGTTAAGGAGTCGCTTAATAACTAAGGTTGAATTAGGCTGGTGATACATGCCAGTTTTTTATAAGCAAGAATTTGAGTATAATTAAGAACAATATCAGTTATCATAAACAAATGTC
>CAYLXI010000042.1:0-12216 GCA_964387695.1 uncultured Piscirickettsiaceae bacterium | reverse complement strand
TGCAGATATAGATAATGCAACACAGCAAAATGCTGCAATGGTAAAAAACAGCATATCATCATCTACCTCACTAAAAGAGCAAGCAAGAAGTTTAAAACAACTTATGATTTTTTTTAAAATAAACAAGTAAGTAAGTAAAGCCCAAATCTCTACTTAGATTTAGAAATAGGTGTTAGGGTAAATATTCTCTGTAATATGGGTATATGCCCTTCTAGTTCAATTTGAGTTGCAGTGAGTTGTAAATCTTCTTCGTGTATTGTATTTTGATGATATAGCCTGTCGCCAATAATTGGGTAGCCAGCTTGAGAAAGGTGAATGCGTATTTGGTGTTTGCGACCTGTTTCAATGTTTATTTCTACTAAAGAACGATTGTTTTTTGCATCAAATTTTATTTTTTTTGCATGACTAAGGGCTTTTTTGTCAGCAATTAAATTTGTATACTTTTGTTTTTGTTCAGGAAATTTTCCTAATACCCACGCCTGGTAAATTTTAATAATTTTACGCTCTTCAAAAAGAACGGTCAATTGTTTTGCCATAGATTTACTGTGAGCAATAAGCATAAGTCCATCTGTTGCTTTATCTAAGCGGTGAACGATAATGGCAGTCTTAGTTTCTCCATGAGGGCGATAGTTTAATTCTATCCAACGATTTATAGTGGTGTGGTCGCCCCATTTAGAACCTTGCGATAACATTCCTTTAGGTTTGTGCCATACACTATATTCGCCACAATCGGCAATGATTTTTGGTGCAGTTATTGTAATGTTTAAAACTTCTGAATTGTAATATAGGTGCAAAATATTGCCCACTTGTAACAAGCGTTTTGCGCGCCTAATTCTTTTTGGTTTAATATCATCTTTAGAGGTAGATAACCAAACTGCCCCTTTTTGCATGACCGTTTTTAATTGTTGTTTAGATAATCCTTGAGTTTCTATTGCACTAGATAAGCACTCAATCGCGGTTTGCAGATTTATAGTGACAGGAATATGGCATTCAAATGCTTTTACAAACATTATGTCTGAGCTCTAATAGAAAAGGTATCTGTTGCTTTTAATTTAGTGACCGTAGGGTTGGTTGTATTGTTGTCAATAAGCCATGCTAGTTCATCTTTTAAATCTGTTTCATCAATAACTTTTTGCCATACTTTAGCATTGGGTTGCCAGCGATATTGTCTGGATTTAAGAGCATCTTTTAACTCAAAGGGTGCGCGAGTTGCCTTAACTAAAGATTTGCTTTTGCGAATAACAGGTAGCAAATAAGATAGAATAGGTTGTGAGTTTTCTCCTGTTGCATCGGGTATAGTTTCGGATAAAAGTTGAGTCAGCGCTTGAACATCATCTAAAGCTCTATGAGCGTCGTAGAAAAAGTTTCCCAGTTTCCAGCATAAAAATTCTTGACTACGAGAGCCTATTTTTGCAATATTTAACCAATCAATCTGGCTTACGGAGCACCCCCAAACTTTGTGCCTAAAAACAGTATGGTATCGTTCTACAATAGGGCGGTCAAAACTGGCGTTATGGGCAACAATTAGAGCTACGCTTGCTATTTCTTCTGCAACTAATTCCCAGTTTATTTTATGACCCTTTACATCTTCATCTGTTAAACCTGTTACTTGAGTTATCTCGGCAGAGATGCTTTCTCTAGGTTGGTTTAAAAAATTTTGTTTGCTTAAAACTTGATAAAAATATCCTTTAGAGTCAAATTCTAAAATCTGATAACCTAATTCAATTATTTCACAAGAACTGGTGTCCAACCCTGTTGTTTCGGTATCTAAAATGCATATTTTATGTATTTTACTAGGGCTGGGTTGATTAAATGTTTGTTTAGGTTTTAAGCGGTGTAACACTTGAAAATCTGGAGAGTTGTTTAATTGTTCTGCACAGTCAATAAGATGAGTTGTCATGATTTTTTTCCAAAAAATAACCACGATTTTATCCTATTATGCCAATAAAGATAAGTAGATATCCAGAAAATCTGTATTCCCTGTAAATAAGTACAGTTAATTTCTATTTCTGCGGTTAAAGATAAATACTGTCCTTTTTTCTTCACAGAGCTTAAATGCAGAGAACTAAAGTCAATATAGGGGGTTAAATTTTTAGCCAGAGGTTTTGGAATATATCCTAGTAGTTTTGAGGAGGTCTTTAACCAAATTTGAATAGCATAAGGGTCATAAATATTATTAGGTTCGGCTTGTAGTTTTAGAGAGGTGTTTAATCGCAACTCTCCTGTTTTAAAAGCAAGGTTAGCATCATAATAAAAAGTGCCTTTGATGGGAAAGTAAAAGATTTTTGTCATGCTCTAGCCGTTAATGTTATGTTATGAATAGCTTAATCATTTTCATTATTTTAGTTTTATATTTTAATTTAAGATAGAATTTACAGTGTTTTTTATCCTAATATGATAAGTTTATTATGAATATACTACTACCTAATGATGAAGTTTTAAACATTAAACGCACCAGCCGTAAAAATTCTGTAGGCTTAAGCGTGAGCCATGATTTTAATCGCTTGTTAGTGCCTAAAAGCTATTCAGATAAAAAAATAGTGAAATTTATAGATATAGAATTAAACTGGATAGAAAGCGCTATAAAAACTCAAAAAAATGTGTTGCTACAAAGTTTAGCAAGGTCATATTTGGGTGTTTTTTTAGATAAAACGGGGTTTTTAAAACAAGTAGTTTTATTTGGCAAAGTTTTAGCCATTGAGTATGTTAATTATTTAAACAATAAAGAACTTGAATTTAATGAACCGTCACAAGTTTTAATTTTAAATAAAGCACTTTTAAGCTCATCACACCTGGTAAAAACAAGAGTTAAAAAATGGTTTTTAAATGAAATAATCCGCTATTTAGACGACAAGGTTTTATCCTATGCAAAAATTGTTGGCGTTGTTAATAGCCTAGTAAGCATTGAAGTGAAAGACTACAAGACTCGTTGGGGTAGCTGCTGCCCTGATGGACGATTGCAATTTAACTGGCGACTGGTAATGATGCCAATGCCAGTTGTCGATTATGTGATAATACATGAGCTTTGTCATCTAATTCACCCTAATCACTCCAAACACTTTTGGGCAGAGGTAAGTCTTTATTGCCCCAACTTTAAGCAACACAAGCAGTGGCTAAAACAAAATGGTCACGAAATTATGAGATTTTAGGAGCAACATAAATGAATTACAAAGACAATATTATGACAGAAGATGATAAAGAAAATTTAGAGGTAAGTCAGGTAAGTTATGGAGGGTTTTGGAAAAGATTTATTGCCTTTATGATTGATTATATTATTACCATTGTTTTGATTATGCTGTTTGCCTTTGTTGCAGGTCTGATTTTTGCCTTGCAAGGGGTTGATGTAAAAGACCCTCAAACCCAAATGAGATTTGATTTAATCGTGCAAGGATCTGGAATCATAATTATTTGGTTGTACTATGCCTTATTTGAAATTTCTTCAACTCAAGCAACATTAGGTAAAATGTTTTTAGGCATGAAAGTAACGGATTTAAATGGTAAAAAACTAAGTTTTTTTGGAGCAACGCTGCGTTTTTTCGCTAAAATTCTCTCGGGGGCTTTAATGTTGATAGGATTTATAATGATTGCCTTTACTAAAAAGAAACAGGGGTTACACGATATTATTGCCAGTGCTTTAGTTGTCAATAAATCTAAGTGAATCCCTGCCTAGAAACTGGATATAGCGAGTAAGGGCTGGTGCTATATGCCAGTTTTATAAGCAGGTACTTGGAGTAAGGCTTGAAAAATACAAAGGTTTTTCGTTATGTCAAAAATACATATCACCGTAAACAGTCGTTTAAGTCAGTTATTAAAAACGCAGCTTACACAATTTAACTCTCAAGGGATAGGTGAAACTCCAAAAGTAATTACGCTGTCTCAATGGTGGGAGCAGTGGCATAGCAATGGCTTGTTGGGTGGTGAGATTTCTTTAGAGGTGTTTGATAAACGAGTGTTGTCTAGTTTTGAAGCAAAAATGATTTGGGAAAGTTTGCTAAATAAAAAACTAGATAATGCCTTGTTAAATCCTTCAACAACTGCCAAACAGCTAGAACAAGCTTGGCATTTATTTCAGGAATATACCAACCTAGAAGCATTAAGCATCAACTTTATAAACGCCGAAACCCAGTTGTTTATTCAACTGCAAGCAGACTACCAAAATTGGCTAAATAAACATAATTTAACGGATAAATCTTTATTGCAAAAAAACCGTTTACAGCAATTGAGGGCAGGTGTTGGAGGTTTACCAAAAGAATTTATCTTACATGGTTTTGATTCTCTGGCGCCTTTTATGCAACAATGGCAAGATATTATAATAGATAGAGGGTGTCTGGTTTCATTTGCCAAACCTTCTGTTAAAGCCAGCAAGCAATCTTATTTTGTAGCCAGAAATTTACAAGATGAAGCCCAGCAAGTTGCTAACTGGGCGATGCAAAAAATTGCCGAACTAAAAACAAAAAAACCTTTATCTGATATTAGAATTGGCATAGTTGCCCCCAACCTTAACGAAGTGTTATTTGCAACGCAATGGACAATTGAAGAAAAGCTTTGTGATTTGGGATGCCAACCACTATCACAAGAAAGAGGGTGGTTAAATATTTCTTTAGGGAAATCTTTAGCACAAGTTTCTTTAGTAAAAAATGCTTTATTAACCTTAGACATATTTGCAAATCCAGATAAAACCGTGCGTTATGATGATTGGTCAAATTGGTTGTTGTCTCCCTATACTCAGGACAACTTTTCTCTAAGGCATGAGCTAGATGTGCAGTTAAGAAAGCTACAATGGTCATCTTTTAAATGGACAAGCTTAATTTCATCTAAGCAAATTAAAAACTTCCCTAAGGCAATGAGAGCTTGTTTAACAGAGCAGGCAAAAATTAAACTCAATACTAAGTTAAATTTAACAGAATTTGTAGAAAAATCTTTTGCGTTATTAGAAAATTTGCATTGGGCTAAAAGCCAAGCAAATGGTGCATTAAGTAGTGTTGAATTTCAACAAAAGCGTACTTTTTTAATGCATCTATCCAGCTTTAAAACCTTTCATATCATGCCAGATAAGCAAAGTTTTCATTCATGGTTAAGCCTGTTTAAGAGCTATATTTCTGAACAGGTGCATCAAGCAGAAAGTGGTGTCGTACAGCCCATTCAACTTTTAGGAATGTTAGAAGCGGGCGGGCAAAGCTTTGATGCGTTATGGGTAATGGGATTAAATGATGAAGCTTGGCCAAGAGTTCCGTCTCCTAATCCTTTTTTGCCCTTAGAAGTACAAAGAAACGCACACTTACCCATGCCCCGTTGTGATGCCGAACGAGAGCTAGATTATGCCGAAACTTTAATGACAAGATTTGTACACTCCGCCAAAGAAATTGTATGGAGTTATGCTAAGCAAAAAAATGCTCAAACTTTAATGGCAAGTCCATTATTAAATGTAAATCTAGGGTTATTAAATCCTCAAAAATATGACTCTTTAGCACAGTTATCTTGGCAGGCTAAATCTTCCATAGAATGGCTAGAAGATTGCCAAGCACCTCAAGTGCCATTGGGAAGTATAGCGCCGGGTGGAACAGGTGTTTTAGCTGCCCAGAATGTCTGCCCGTTGATGGCATTTATGGACTATCGTTTAGGCACAAAATACGGTATAGAAACAGTAGAAGATGGTTTGCAAAGCACCAGTTTAGGAAGCTTAGTCCACAAGGTTTTAGAAAGATTTTGGTTAGATATTAAAAGCCATACCGAGCTGTTAAAAATCTCTGATGAGAATTTGACTGCTAAAGTTGATGATTTAATAACTCATGAAATGGAAAGTTTACAACAACGATTTGATGATAATTACTTAGCCCTAGAAAAACATAGAATTTTGGAGCTGTTATTAAGCTGGTTTGAGCTTGAAAAACAACGCAACTCTTTTGAAGTTATTGAAAATGAACTTGAGTCACTGATAGAAGTAGGAGGTATTCAGTTTAAAATCAAAATAGATAGAATAGATAAGGTAGATTCAGAACTGTTAATTATAGATTACAAAACAGGAAAAGCTAAGCTCTCCGAACTCTATAATGCAAAAATGTCAGCCCCGCAATTAGCCATTTATTTATATGGAATAGCATCTTTAAATAAAAAAGTGGCAGGTTTAGGATATGGTATTCTGCACAGTGATGACGGAGTAAAAATAAGTGTTATTCTTGACGAGGCGGAGAGATTATGTAACAAAAAAACAAAAGGTCTTAGCTTTGTCATGTTTGATAAACTTGCCGAAAAACCAGGCTTTGAATACAGTCGTTTCCAATGGAAAGATTTTTTAACGCAACTTAAGCTAGAAGTTAAAAAGCTGGCAGAGTCAGTACAACATGGCGAGGCGGTTATGATGTTTGAAGACGAAAAAGATATTGCCTATGCGGGTTGCTTGTTGGCATTGCGAGTACCAGAAGTACAGTCCCAAAAATTATCTTTTAAGAGCGAATTATGAGCCATAATAAATTACAACAAGACCTGCTGTTAGACAAGAATCTTCCAGATGGAAAAGAGCGGTTAGCCGCATTAAATCCCGAAAAATCTTTTATTGTACAAGCACCTGCTGGCTCAGGAAAAACCGCCTTGCTAACGCAAAGGTTTTTGGCGTTGTTATCTGTTGTTGAAAAACCAGAGCAAATTGTTGCGATGACATTTACCAAAAAAGCTGCTGGCGAAATGCGTGAGCGTATTTTTGAAACTTTAAAATTGTCTTTAAATCCTTTAGCAGAAAACGCTTCTTTATTTGATAAAAATGGCTGGCTATTATCGCAAGCAGCTTTACAGCAAAACAAGCGTTACAACTGGCAATTGCTTAAAAATCCTAATCGGTTACGAATTCGCACCATAGACTCTATGAACGGTTATTTGGTTCAGCAAATGCCCTTGTTATCTCGCTTGGGTGCACAGCCACAAATGGCAGAACAAAATGACGAGCTTTATCGACAAGCAGCAAGGGAAGCTCTTAAAAGCTCTATGGTTGCTGATGCGGTTGGCGAAATATTACGACTGGTAAATGGTCGTTATAATAAAGCAGAAAACTTGCTAGTTGTGATGTTACAAAAACGCGACCAATGGATGAAATATATTGCTGGAATTGGAGATGAAGAGAGCAGAGAGTTTTTAGAATTATCTTTATTTGAATTGGTAGAGCAAGAAAGAAAAAAAGCCATTGCTTTGCTAGGCAATCGTTTTGATAGCCTTAATCAGTTGGCTAGTTTGGCAGGATATGCCGTGCAAAATGATTATAAGCCTGTTGAAATATTACAAGGTAAATTATTTTCAGTTAATCAAACTGATAACGCACTCTGGAGATCTTTGGCTGATTGGTTGTTAACCAGTAACAACCAGTTACGAAAAACAGTTAATAAAAGACAAGGATTTCCCGCAGGAAAAGGAGAGGCAAAAGAATTTAAAGATAAATTTATTGCAGCATTAAGTGATTGTCGAGCAGCCAGTAATTTTGATAAGTTTGAAGAAGGATTAGCCGTTTTAAAAAGTTTACCAGAACCCCGTTATGCTCCAGAAGAATGGCAGAGCTTATCACATTTAATTTCTTTATTAAAACTGGCAGTGGCCCATTTAAAATTAATCTTTCAACAGGCAGCTCAAGCAGATTTTATTGAAGTTTCACAAGCTGCCAGCCAAGCTTTAGGGTCTGAAATTGAACCCACAGATTTAGCAGAAAAATTAGACTACCAATTAAAACATTTATTAATTGATGAATTTCAAGATACCAGTGTAGGGCAGTTTTCTTTGGTTAAAAAACTGACAGCCACTTGGGTTGAAGGAGACGGAAGAAGCTTATTTATTGTGGGAGATCCCATGCAATCCATTTATCGCTTTAGAGAAGCCGAGGTAGGTAATTTTTTAACCGCTTGGCAGGGAGTTTTAGGCTCAATTAAAATTAAACCATTAAGTTTATTGGTTAATTTCCGTTCTAAACAAGGCGTGGTTAATTGGGTGAACGATGCTTTTAAACTGGTGATGCCCAAACAAGATGACATTCAAAATGGGGCAGTAAGTTATTCGGCTTCTAAAACTTTATCCGCGTCAGAAGATAAGGCAATTGAGTGTCGCTGGTCTTTAAACCAAACGTCCGCAAAGGAGGTAGATTTAGTTGTTAAAGATATTGAAGCTTTAAGAGCGAGTGCTTGTTTTATTGAAAACAAGCAAACTTTGGGTGTTCTTGGGCGTTCTCGTTCAGTTTTAATGCCGATTGCCGTGGCGTTAAAACAAAAAGGTATTCCTTTTAGAGCGGTAGAATTAGAAGAATTATCGCAACGCCAAGAAATTCAAGATGCGGTTGCACTCACCCGTGCTTTGCTGCATTTGGGGGATAGACCTGCTTGGGTTGCTTTATTGCGCTCACCTTTAATTGGATTTTCTTTAGTGGAACTTTATGAGTTATTGGGTGGAAACGAAGATTATTTTCAGATCCCCGTGTTGTCTAGCTGGGCTAAACAGGATAGCTTGTTTTCAGACCAGCTCACTATTTTGCAAACAGCAATAACACATTTAGGAGACCAGTCGTTAAGCCATTTAGTGCGAGATACATGGTTTAAATTAGATGGGGCCCAAAGTGTTGCAGACAGTTTGTCATTAGATAACTTATCCAGTTATTGGGCGATGTTAGCAAATTTTGACGGTGAAGATTTAAACATTAAAAGTTTAGAAAATGCATTAAAAAAACTCTATGCAGAAGCCGATTCTAGCTCTGAAAGTTCTCAAATTGAATTAATGACCATGCATAAATCAAAAGGTTTAGAGTTCGATTTTGTATTTTTACCAGGCCTGGGTAAGCAGCCTAGAGCGGATGATTTGTCTTTGGTTTCTTGGTTGCCATTTAGTAATAAAAAAGGCGAAAGGCTAGTTTTATCTCCTTTGCATCGTCGTGGAAAAGGTGCGTCTGCTTTAACGGAATTGATTAAAAGGTTTGAGCAAATAAAAAAAGATTATGAGCTAGGAAGGTTATTGTATGTGGCAGTTACCAGAGCAAAAAACAAATGTTATTTATACGGTTCAGTTAAGTTTGATGATACAAAAGAAGAGTTGATTTTAGCACCCGTAAAACGCAGTTTATTGGACTGTTTATGGTCGGTTGTAGAGACAGATTTTTATGGATTAGTTGATAGCTATAAGCCAACTAAAAACATTGAGAATGAAAATAATTTTATTCCTAAAATAAGCCGTTTGCCAGAAAAAAGAACACGGTTTATCGAACAGTTTATCCAAAAAGATTTGCAGGCGACAGAGCAAAAAATAGAATTAGAAAGTGAAATGCGAGTAAGGGCAAAAGACTTAGATATATTTTCATTTAAAACAGAAAGTTTTGTAACCGCAATAGGTGATTTGTTGCATGCTATTTTAGAAACTGCCGTGAATCAATCTTTAGATATGTGGCAGTGGGAAAATATTCAACAACTATTTCCTGTATATGAAAACTGGTTATTCCAAAAGGGAATCACTAAGCAAGAACTGCCAGAAGCGATGCGAAGATTGCAGGTGTCTCTTAAACATGCTTTACAAAACAAAAAGTTGTGTTGGAGCTTACAATCAAACCACCAAGATTCAAGCACGGAGTTGGCTTTAACGACTCTTAGTGATGAAAGTACAGTGGGAGTTCAAAACCATATTGTTGATAGAAGCTTTATTGATGATAAAGGAGTGCGTTGGATTATTGATTATAAAAGTAGTTTTTTTGTAGGAGATGAAAATGAAAAACAAAATTTTATTGCCCAGCAAATAAAGAAATATCGCCCCCAGCTAGAACGCTACGGATCTTTGTTTGCTTTGCAAGAATCGCGTGAGCAAAAATGGGTCTTGTATTTTAGCTATGTAGATGCTTGGGTTGAACTGATTTGATTTGTTATATGTGAGGGTTTAATTATTTTGTAGGGCTTTAATGCTATAAATATCATAACGGGTATTAGGGCTATGTATTTCTGCATGGGGTTTTAAGTTGTTAATATAAGGTGCATTTTTAGGGCGTTTAACCACCACTCGTTTACTTGCAACTTTTAAGGCGACGGTTAATAATTTTGCACTGTCTTTATCAGCTCCAACCAAAGTTTGTAGAAGCTTCATATCTTTTTTAGGTGCAGATTTTTTGTTAGTTTTGGGGTACATTGGGTCTAAATAAACCACTTCTACTGCTGTTGCTTCTGCTGGTCTTTGATTAAGTAAATAATCGGTGGCATCAGCGTGAACTAAAGTCATTTTACTAATAATGCTTGCAATCTCTTCATCAAGCAATCCTCTCCTTAAAGCATCTTTAAGTAAAGCTGCAATTTTTTCTGAGCGTTCAATTAAAATTACGCTACATCCTAGGCTTGCTAAAACAAAGCTATCTGCCCCCATTCCCGCAGTAGCGTCTAAAACGAGAGGAATGTTTTTAGAAGAAAGCCCGACGGCTTTAGCAAGGGGCTGGTTTTTTCCGCCGCCAAAAAGTCGTCTATGGGCTTTTTTTCCACTAGAAAAATCAATAAAAACGACTCCACTATTTTCTGGCTGAATGGCAAGTTTTTGTTGCCCTTTGTCGGTTATAAAAAACAGGGATAAAGGGGGCAAAGAGGACGAGGGTTGATTTTGGTTTTTATTCATAATAATATTATGAAAAAATAGCAAGATAAAGGCAATGTTTTAATTGGAATTTTATTAAAAAGAGGGGGATCTTCTCCGCTTTGTTGAGTGAAAAAAGGTATCATATAGAAGCAGTGTTTTTGTAAAAATAAAGGATAAATATGCCTTATAAATCTAGAGGAACATATGTTTTATTAACGGTAGTTTTAATGATTGTGCCCTTGATGATTTTGTTTCCAATGTATTTAAAAGAAAAACAATCATTAAAAGAAAGTATTCTTGCTGACTATCAACGAGACATTACAATTAATATTGGGCTGTTAAAAGAAGATCAAGAGCGAGCCAATTTGGTGCTTGTTACAGCTTTGTCAAGAAACTCTGAGATTGAAAATTTTCTAGCCTTCCCAGAGACATCCCCTTTCCCTGAGTTACTTGCTTTATCTGAAGCTTTAAAGCAGACAGGTCTATATAAAGAAATCGGGCTTCATCTTATTGATAAAGACGGTATCAGTGTGTTAAGAAGTTGGACGGATATAAAGGGAGATTCTTTGCTTGAAGAAAGAGAGGATATTGCAGGTATGGTTGCCAATCCTCAAAATAAAAGTTTTATTAGATTTGAAGAAAACTTCTTGTCAATAAGGTCTATAGCTCCTGTCTTTAACAAGGAACATTTTATTGGGATGGTTGAGGTAGTTACTCAATTTGATGCCACAAAAGAAAGGTTAAAAAAAACAAAGCTGGCTAATAGTGCTTTGCTTATTGACATGCATCATTATGATCAGTTAAAAAATATTCCATTAGATAGAATTATAAATGGATATGTAGTGCTTAATGAGAGTGTAAGTGAGGAGGATTTGTATTTTCTAAAGAAGTTAAATTTGAGCAGGTTTTTAATCGAAGAAAGCTTTGAAATTATTAACAATAAGTTTGTGTTTGTCTCCTTAATTTATGGATTAGATGATATCCTTCTAGGGTACTGGGTTATTAACAAGCCCTTAGAGTTATTTGATTTACAAAAGATAGATAATTTAAAAAATCGTTATTTGATTTTGAGTGCTTTTATAGTGTTGCTTATGGCATTATTGTCGGCTTTGTTTTTCTATAGACGACAAGCAGAGTTTGAACGGCATCATTTTCATCAAGTTTTTGATACCGCAGCAGAAATTATTTTTGTTTCAGATCGTAAAAAAGTTATTAATGCAAATAAAGCTTTCTTTGATGTTTTTAGTGCTTTTAAAGATTTGGATGATTTTAATAATTCGTATCGGTGTGTTGGTGATTCTTTTGTAAAAGAAAAGGGTTTTTTATTTAGTCGCATGGAGAAACTTCATTGGTATGATTATCTGTTAAAACACCCAAATAAAACACACTATGCCAAAATAAAACAATATAATTTAACTCAAGTTTATACCGTTAAAGCCGTTGAAATAATCTCTAATACGGGCTTAAAATTAATGAGTGTTTTTATGAACGATGTAACCGAAGAAGAAAGAATTAAAATAAAGTTAACCAAGCTAACCACTATGGATGACTTAACTGGAATTTTTAACCGTTATTACTTTAACAAAACTTTAGCTCATGAAATTGAACGAGCACACAGGCACAAGTTAAACTTATCTTTGGTTTCTTTTG
>CAYLXI010000041.1:0-12437 GCA_964387695.1 uncultured Piscirickettsiaceae bacterium | reverse complement strand
ATACTGACATTATAACTATTGAAGCTTGGGTGGTGGCAAAAGCTCGTTAACTTAAGTGCTTCCTTAACGTCCCTTAACCGCTCTTAGCCATTTCCATAAGTTTAGTAGGCTTGATAAAGAGGCGGCAGCGTAGGTCATGGCACAGGCCCAGAGAATTTTTTTAGCATGTTTTTGATCTTTATGGCTAAGATATTTTCCTTCTTTGAGTAAAGGTAAAGCTCGTTTATAGCTGGCATCAAACTCAACAGGAAGGGTGCTAAGGTGAATGATAACAGGAACACCCATTGCCATAAATCCAGCCGTGAAAGTGATTAGAGCAATCATTGGAGTGTGAAATATTGGAATCAATATTGGGGTAATCATTAGGGCAAAACCACTGAATTTTTGCATCCATTGCGAACGCTCAATTAAAGCGGTTCTTTGCTTTAAGGGTTCGTAATTTTCTTTGTCTTGTATGGCATGTCCTATTTCATGGGCGACAGTGGTTATGGCAGTTAAAGAATTGGTATTAAAGTTTTGGCTAGAAATCCGCACAACCTTATCAATAGGGTCATAATGATCGCCTGTTGGGGTTTCTTCTAAAGTAATATTTAGTTTGTATTTTTTAATTAAATGCTCAGCAAACTCACCCCCTGTTCCCGGAATATCTGGGTGGGGTTTAGAGTGCTTTTTTAAAATTCTTTGTGTCCACCAGTTGGGCAGCGAGGTAAGAATAAATAGAAAAACAAATCCAATAATTAAAAAGGGCATCTAATAGCTTTATTTTAATGGTTGACAGTTTAAATAACTGGAAAATTTAATAGGGTCATCTTTAATTTTTCCAGCAGCTTTAGCTAAATTTGTAGCATATCGACAGTCTAAAATGGCAGTTGGGCTCGGAATGGCATCGTCTGGCATTGCCCAAACCCCTCTTTGCCCAGGAAGTAGAGGAGATTCACTGATTAACCAGCCTTTAGGAGTCAAAAACTTCTGTTGTGCGGTTTTATCTAAGTGTTTGATTTGTTCTTTTAAAGTTTCCTGTTTAGCAGAGCTAGATAGATTAGGAAGCCAGTGAGTCAAGCCTTGAATAATAAAAGCATAGTCTTGAATATTGGCTTGCCCCATAAATTCTCCTTTTATAGCAAGTGCTCTAGGGGGGGTGGGGTGCTTAATAAGTTTTAATAAGTTGTTGGCTAATTGTTGGCCAGATGACAGAGTTTCTGGTGAGGAAGAGACTAAATAAGCTTGAGCATAGGCAGATAACATTAGACCATTCCACCCCAGCAAACTTTTACTGTCTGTTGGTATATCTTTAGGATTGGCTTTAAGTTTGTCTTTAATTTCTTGCCAAGACTGTGTTGTGGGCTTAGGATGCCAGCCAATATCATAAGGGGGTGCTTGGTCTAGTTTCCATTGGTTTTCGACAATCTGAAATTGTGGTTTTGTGAATATTTTTTTTAAATTTTGCTCGTTAAATAAATAATTACCACCTTCTATACCTTGTTTGTCAAGGGCAGATTGACTGCTAAGAAATAGTGATACGCTGGGGTTAAAAAGATGAGTTTCAGCATATTCTAAGGTTTGTTGTGCGGTGATTAAATAATCTGGGCGGTTAAATTTTTTTCCCGCTTGGAAATAAATGCTAATGAGTTGAGCTTGAGTATAAAGCATTTTTTCAAAGTGGGGAATTTGCCATTCTGGATCAATGGTATAACGATAAAATCCACCATTGATATGGTCAAATAGGTGATTGTATTTACCTTGCATTTGGTCTAGGGTAAAAATAAGCCAGTCTTCAATTTCTTCAGGTAAAGTTGCTTTATTAAGTAAAGACTGTAGTAAAGGTGCTTTAGGAAATTTGGAGGTGGTTTTTAATCCTCCGCTTAGGGTGTCTATGTTGGGTAAGAGTGATTGAATTAGGTTTTCTTGTAGAATATCTTGAGAAAGTGGCTTAGGATCAAATGCTTGCGGTTGAGCATCTTTAGCGATTTGTTCGATATTCTCAGGGTCTTGTTCCCATAAAGTAATAATTCTTTGTAAAAGTGTACTGAATTTTTCATTATTTAAATAAATGAAAGAATAGAACGGATAGCCGTTTGGGGTAAGAAAAACATGTTGTGGCCAGCCAGCGACCCCCGTTGTTTTTCTAGAAAAATCAATGAGATATTGGTCTAGGTCGGGGGTAAGCTCTCTATCAACTTTAATGCTTAAAAATGATTTATTGAGTTTTTGTGCAATATCAGGATGAAGATAATTTTCTTTATGCATGACATGACACCAATGGCAGGCAAAATATCCGCTGGAAATAAAGATTAGGCGGTTATCTTTTTGGGCTGTTTTTAAGGTGTTTTTTTGCCAAGTTTGCCAGTGAATAGGGTCTTTTGCATGCATTTCTAAATAGGAAGAAGGGTTGTTGGCCAGTTGATTAACAAGGTGGCTAGCTTGGACATTATTTGGGGTGTTTGCCCATGCAGCCGAACCCAACCCCAAAAGAGTTAAATAACTAATTAGGGTTAAAACTAAGCCTAATTTAATCTTTTTTAGGCTTGTTAGATGTTGATGAGTTTTTGGTAACTTTTGTTTCATCATCGGCTTTACCTGTTTTACCTGTTTTGCCATTTTGTTTTTCTTGGTATTCTTTATCCAAAACACCAAAGTCGGAATCAATTTTATCAAAATCTTTCTCCCAGTCAGTGTCATCCATTTGTTGGTCAGCGTAGCGAGTATCTAACTCTTCTTCTGGAATGGTTTTTGAATTGTTTTGGCTGTTATTTTTATTCTCCTTCGTCGCCGTCGATTTTTGTTCTTTTTTGCTTTGATAAGGTTCATACTCATAGTCTTCATCATCAAAGTCATTGTCAAAATTACTTTCGTAGTCTTCATCACTATCATCCAATCCTTTGGATGGTTCTCGTTTTTTGGCAGATTTATCGCGTGATTTTTTGACTATTCGTCCTACTATAATGCCTGCTTCATATAAAATCCACACAGGAATGGCAAGTAAAGTTTGTGAAATAATGTCGGGAGGGGTTAATAACATGCCTATGACAAATGCCCCAACAATAACATAGGGACGAGCATGGGATAGTTTTTCTGGTGTGGCAATGCCTGTTAATATGAGTAAAACCACCACCACAGGAACTTCAAATGCAAAACCAAAAGCAAAGAACATTTTAATAACAAAGTCGAGATAAAGTGAAATGTCTGTAGCAATGGTTACGCCTTCTGGAGCAGCGGTTGATAAGAAACCAAACACCAGTGGAAAAACAACATAAAAGGCAAAAGCACCACCCGCATAAAATAAGAAAGAGCTAAAAAATAAAACGGGAGCAATTAATTGGCGTTCATGTTTATAAAGTGCGGGGGCAATAAAAGACCAAATTTGATAAAGCAATACGGGCATTGCCAAGTAAATCGCCAGTACCAAGCTTAATTTAAAGGGGGTTAAAAACGGAGAGGCGACCCCTGTTGCAATCATGCTGGTATCGTCAGGCAAAAAACGCGTTAAGGGTTCTGCCATATAGGTATAAATTTCATTTGCAAAGGGAAATAAGAAAATAAATATTACAATGATTGCAATAACAGATTTAGTTAAAGCACTTTTTAAGTCTAGCAAATGCTGAACAAGGGTCATTTCTTGATCTTCTGGGGGAAGGGCGTTTTTGCTCATGATTAATTAGGCTTGTTTTTTGTCTGTTGGAGAGTCAGTGTTTTCAGGTGAATCTTTAATGGGAGCTTTTACTTCTGCTACGGGAGCTGTTTTTTTAATGGTGACAGCTTCTTTAGTTTTAGCAACAGGTGAGTATTTATCTGAATTATCTGGTTCTATTTGCGGTTTTTTTGGCTGACTAGGGGCTTTATTAAATTGGTTGTCTAAGGTTGATTGTTCTAAGTTTGTACCAAAAGGGCTTTGAAGATCATCTAAGTTTAAATCTTTTGTTGTGCTAGAAAAATCTTCTGTTAAGTCATTGCGAATTTTTTCAAAACTTTTTTTCTCTTCTTCTAGGTTCAGTGAAGATTGAAGTTCATTAACAGCTTCATTAAAGCCGCTATTTTGTTTCATAGAGCTGGCTAAGTTTTTGGCTTTACCAAGTAACCCTCCGATTTTACGAGCAACCTCAGGCATGCGCTCTGGCCCTATAACCAAGAGAGCAATTATGAGGATGATCATAATTTCCATTAGCCCTACATCAAACATAAAAATTCTCGTTTTTTAAATAATTTAATTAAAATAGAGACCTTTACCCTTCTCCTCTCACTCTCATGTATAGGTCTCAAATATATTCAAGCCTTATCTTTTTTCTCAGTTTCGGCTGCATCTGATTTTTTTTCTTCAGCCTGAACATCAAAAACATTGTCTTCTTCTTTTTCTTTTAATTGCTGGTCGGCATCTTTGCTGCTTTTGTTTTCTTCTTCTTGAACGGCTTTTTTAAAACCTTTAATTGCTCCTCCTAAGTCAGAGCCTATGTTTTTTAAGCGTTTTGCACCAAACAAAACTAAAACGATTGCTAAAATAATTAATAACTGCCAAATGCTAATGCCCATTTTAGTTCTCCAGTGAACAGGTTTTTAAGTCGATGTATAAAAAATGATGGCTAATCATATCAGAAAGTACTTCTTAATAATATGAGTTAATTTAATCTCCCAATAAATGCATGTGAATGTGAAAGACTTCTTGTCCGCCAGATTTCCCCGTATTGATTTGAGTTCTAAAGCCATTGAGTCCTTGAGATGTCGCAAGTTGTGGCAATAATAATATCATATGCCCCATGGTATCTTTATCTTCTGGTTTTAGATCAAACAGGCTTTTAATGGGTTTTCTTGGTATGACTAAAAGATGAATTCTTGCTTTTGGATTAATATCTTTAATTACAATACACTTGTCATCTTCATGAATAATATCTGCGGAAATTTCTGCGTTCATTATCTTGGTAAAAATACTGGGTTCATCATTCATGTTTTTGTCCTTGCTTTTGTGCTTGTCGTCCTTGTCTGCTGGCTTTTTCTTCTAAGCCAGAGAGTCCAAATCTTTTTTGTAGTTCTTCGGTAATATTTTTGCTTGATAGCCCTTGTTGTGAGAGTAGCACCAGGGTGTGAAACCACAGATCGGTTATTTCATACACAAGATGTTCTTTCGCTTTTTGGCTATTAGGCTGTTGTTGACAGTCTTTAGCTGCCATAATGGTTTCAGCAGATTCTTCTGCTACTTTTTTTAAAATCTTTTCAATGCCGCTGGCATAAAGGCTGGCAACATAAGAAGATTCGGGTTTTTCTAATTTCCTTGCCGCTAAAATTTTATCTAACTGACCTAAGACATCTCTCACAATCTTACCTCAATTTCTTGTTGTTGCATAAATTCTTTAGCTTCTTGGATGGTGTGTTCTTTAAAATGAAAAATGCTGGCAGCTAAAACAGCTTCGGCATGGCCTTGAATTATTCCTTCCGCAAGATGTTCAAGTTTGCCAACGCCACCAGAAGCAATCACGGGGATTTTTATTGCATCAGATATTTTACGGGTTAATTCTAAATCAAACCCTGATTTTGTGCCATCTTTATCCATACTGGTGAGTAAAATTTCACCTGCGCCTAGATTTGCCATTTTTATTGCCCACTCAATGGCATCAATACCTGTCGGCTTTCGACCTCCATGAGTAAAGATTTCCCACTTATCTTCGTCGCCTTTAAGCGAAACTTTTTTGGCATCAATGGCAACAACAATACATTGAGAACCAAATGTGTCCGCCGCCTGCTTAACAAAGCCTGGGTTGAATATGGCAGCAGAATTAATGGCAACTTTATCTGCTCCAGCATTTAACATTTTACGAATGTCAGCAACTTCACGAATACCGCCACCTACGGTAAGAGGTATAAAAACTTGACTGGCAACATCCTTCACCACATGAATGATTGTGTCCCTATCATGTGCGGTGGCAGTAATATCTAAAAAAACAATTTCATCCGCCCCTTGTTGGTCGTAATGCTTGGCAACTTCAATGGGGTCGCCAGCATCACGAATATCAATAAATTGAATGCCTTTTACAACTCGTCCATCATCAATGTCAAGGCAGGGAATAATGCGTTTAGCTAGGCTCATGTTGGTTTCCTGCTAATTGTTCTGCGGATTGGTCTGAAAGTTGGTCTGAAAGCTCTTGCCCTTCTTTAAAGTTTAAAGTTCCTTCATAAATGGCTCTGCCTGTAATAGCCGCTGTTACACCATGCTTTTCAATTTTTGCAAGGGCGTGAATGTCATCTAAGTTAGTGATGCCTCCTGAGGCAACAATAGGAATGGTTAAGGCTTGTGCTAATGCTTGAGTCGCCTCAATATTGACCCCTTGCATCATGCCGTCACTGCCAATGTCTGTATATATAATAGAGTGAATGCCGTCATCTTCAAACTGTTTGCCAAGCTCTATAACATTGTGGTCGGTAACTTCTGCCCAGCCATTGATAGCGACCATACTATCTTTTGCATCTAGCCCAACAATGATTTGTCCTGGAAAGGCCTGGCAAGCTTCGGTAACAAACTCTGGGTTATGAACGGCTTTAGTGCCAATGATGCAGTAGCTGACACCTGCGTTTAGATAGGATTCAATGGTTGCTAAATCACGGATGCCACCGCCTATTTGAATAGGTAGCTCTGGAAAGGCTTTACGCACTTGGTGAACAGCCTCACCATTAATTGGCTTGCCTTCAAAAGCACCGTTAAGATCTACCATGTGTAAGCGACGCGCCCCTTCATTTACCCATCTTTGTGCCATAGCAACAATATCGGCAGAAAAAACGGTGGCATCTTCCATGATGCCTTGACGAAGTCTAACGCATTGCCCGTCTTTTAAGTCGATTGCTGGAATAAGTAGCATGTTTTGGTATCCTTAAGTATTATTTAAGTGTTATTTAAGTTTTAAGTTGAAGGAAGTTAGTGTCCATTCCAGGTTAAAAAGTTTTCAATGAGTTGCAGGCCCGCTTGAGCACTTTTTTCAGGGTGAGCCTGAATTGCAAATACATTTTTATGAGCTAGGCAGGCATTAAACTCTATGCCATGAGTGGTTTTACCTATAATGCTAGAAGGGTCGTCAGGTTTAACATGGTAGCTATGAACAAAATAAAAGCGATTGTCTTGAGCAATGTTATGCCACAAAGGGTGTTCTGTTTTTTGATGTATCTCATTCCATCCCATATGGGGTAGTTTAAGATTTGGTGAGGTCGAGATATCAAACTTTTTTACCAGGCCTGGTAAAATGCTTAGGCACTCTACCCCTTCATTTTCATCGCTATGGGTCATTAATATTTGTAGTCCCATACAGATGCCTAAAAAAGGCTTTTCTTGAGCAGCTTGTTTGATTGCTTGGGTCATGTTTGTTTCTGTTAAAGCGTTCATGCAAGCTCTGGCAGCTCCTTGTCCAGGGAATATTATGGCGTCTGCCTGTTCAACTGTTTTTGCATCATTAGTCACGATAATTTTGGTGTTGTTGTTAGCGACATGCTCAGCAGCTTTAAAAACAGATCGCAGGTTTCCCATGCCGTAATCAATCACTGCAACAAGCTTTTGATTGCTCATTTTATAATGCACCCTTGGTAGATGGAAGTTGTCCTGCCATTCTTTCATCGGCAGTGAGTGCCATGCGAATAGCTCTTCCAAAGGCTTTGAATATGGTTTCTGCTTGGTGGTGAGAGTTGTGTCCCCTTAAGCAATCAATGTGTAATGTAGCTTGTGCATGGTTAACAAATCCTTGAAAAAATTCAAACACCAGCTCTGTTTCAAATGTGCCAATGGTTGCACGAGTAAATTCAGCATTAAACACCAAGCCAGATCTTCCAGATAGATCTATAACCACTCTTGATAAGGCTTCGTCTAGTGGAACATAAGCATGTCCGTAGCGATTAATGCCTTTTTTGTCACCCACTGCTTGAGTGATAGCCTGCCCAAGTGTTATGCCAATGTCTTCAACTGTGTGGTGGTCATCAATGTGGTTATCACCTTTGGCGTGAATCTTTAGGTCGATTAAGCCGTGGCGTGCGATTTGCTCTAGCATATGCTCTAAAAAAGGCACGCCTGTTTTAAAATCTGTTTTTCCTGTGCCATCCAAATTAACACTTATTTTAATTTGAGTTTCTAAAGTGTCTCTGTTTACACTTGCTTTGCGCATGGTTGCAACCTGTTTTTAATATAACAAAATTAATTTTTACTATTTTACCTTAAAACTCAAATCCCTACTTAGCATTTTGAAGTCGAATGCGACCTTCTGTCTACAAGAGATTTTATAGCTGAAGTGCCTTAAAGAATCTAAATAAAGCTTTAGGAAAAAGGTAAAGGGCTTGGTTTTTAGGGGGTCTGGCTGGGGCTATAAATTAAATCAAGGGAAAGATATAAAAAATACTTGTTGTTGTGTTACTGTTAATTAAGCAAGTTTTTTGAGATAATCCCCTCGTTAAATTTTTATTTAAAGTCTTTTTTGAGAAGGTTTTGCATAGTTTGGTTACTTGATAAAGAGTAGTTAGGAAAAGGATAAGTTCTTTTGCTTGCCAAGTTTTGCAAAGTCTTTTTGATGTATTTTTTGCTTATTTTAATTTTGTTATTGATCTGAGTTAAGTTTTAAAGAGTTTTAAGTGAGTAATTTGACTGCTAGGGCTTTATAATGTAAGTTGAGGAGTTTAGGTCTGAATTTTATAGTAGGATGCTTTTGCTTTTAATCTGTCTTTTAGGGGTTAATCTGATGCTTTATATAGGTTTATGTAAGGTGCGGGGGTTTGATTTCAAAAGATAGGTCATAGAGTTTAAATTAGATCTAGTTTTTTTTAGAATTTTTTTAGGGGAGTCCAGTTTATGGATACTACAGTAAGGCCACAGTATGATAATGGTGTGGTTAAATATCTTCTTGTTGGTGCAGTTGTGTTTGTGGTGCTAGGTACGCTTATGGGTACTTTTGCCGCAGCACAGTTGACATGGCCAGCATTAAATTTTGATATCGCAGAAATCACTTTTGGTCGTTTGCGAGTGATGCATACAAATACCGTTATTTTTGCATTTGGTGGCATGACATTGATGGCAACAGCCTTTTATACCGTACAAAGAACTAACGGCGTAAGAATGTGGAGCAATTCAATGGCGTGGGTAACCGCCATTCTTTTTACCATTGCTTTGTTGGCAACAGTTGTAACCATTGCTCTTGGGATGACAACGGGTAAAGAATATCACGAGCAGGAATGGCCTATTGCTATTATGATCGCTGTGGTTTGGACTCTTTATACCATGAATTTTGTTATGACGATTGCATCACGAGATAAAGAAAAATATCCGAATGTATATGTGTCAAACTGGTTCTTTTTAGGGATGATGATCGCCATTACTTATCTTTATGTTATTAATGGTCTTGCAATCCCAGTGTCTTGGTTCCAATCATATACACTGTGGTCTGGTGTTCAAGGGGCTATGATTCAGTGGTGGTGGGGTCATAATGCAGTAGGTTTCTTCCTAACAGCAGGTTTCTTGGGGATTATGTATTATTTTGTTCCTAAGCAGGCTCAGCGTCCCATTTATTCTTATCGTTTATCGGTTATTCATTTTTGGGCATTAATGTTTGGTTATGTGTGGCTAGGTTCTCATCACCTTTTGTATACAGCGCTTCCAGATTGGACGGGCTCTTTAGGAGCGGTTATTTCTTTAGCTATGATTATTCCTTCATGGGGTGGTGCGTTAAACGGAATGCTAACCCTTTCAGGGGCTTGGGATAGGCTAAGAACGGATTATATTTTACGCTTCTTGATTATCTCATTAGCTTTCTACGCAATGGCAACTTTTGAAGGTCCTGTTATGGCAGCCAAAACAGTTAACGCCTTGTCTCACTACACTGATTGGACAGTAGGCCATGTTCATTCTGGAGCATTAGGCTGGGTTGCAATGGTATCTTTTGGTGCGATTTATCATATGGTGATAAAGCTATGGGGAACTCAAATGTATTCTATGAGGCTTATCAGTTTCCATTTCTGGTTAGCAACGATTGGTACACTTTTCTATGTAGTTGCTATGTGGGTTTCTGGAATTATGCAGGGGTTGATGTGGAGAGCTTATAATGAGTTTGGTGTTTTAGCCTATAGCTTTGTTGAATCATCTGCGGCAATGCATCCCTACTATGCACTGCGTACGCTGGGTGGATTCTTGTTCTTTTGCGGTACTGTTATTATGTTATACAATGTTTTAATGACTATTCGCATGGCAAGGGCTAAAGAAAAGCAGTCTGCAGGTGTTGCAGCACACGCTTAAATTGTTAGGTGTGATTATGTGAGTGTCGAAAGGCACTCACAGACTTTGAACTTATGAGTTGAGGAGCAAAAACTCATGTCAGAAAATCAAGATAAAAGTTTCAATCTCGTTGATTGGCTAGAAAAAAATGTTTTCGCTCTATTTATGGCGTCGGCATTGGTTATTTCAATTGCGGGAATTGTTCAAATAGTACCGCTTTTCTTTCTACAGTCTGCGATGGACTATACGATTAAAACCGATGAATTCGGTAATGTTAAAAATGAAAAGTTCCCTGAGCTTGTTTGGGAACGAACCTTTACTAAAGATGAAGATGGTCGCTTGGTTTCCGATAAGGCTTTGTATAAACAGGCTGCAGATGGTTCTTGGGTGCTTGCTGATTGGGAGCCAGGTGATGGCGTTCGTCCTTATACACCTTTAGAATTGGCGGGTCGTGATCTATATATTCGTGAAGGTTGTTATGCGTGTCATTCACAAATGATTAGACCTTTTCGTGATGAGAGAGAGCGCTATGGTCACTTCTCTTTAGCAACAGAATCTATGTATGATTTTCCTATGCAGTGGGGGTCAAAACGAACTGGTCCTGATTTGGCACGAGTAGGTGGAAAATATTCTGATGAGTGGCATGTTATGCACTTTATGCGCCCACAAGATGTCGTTCCAGAATCTGTGATGCCAGCTTATCCTTGGCTTGCAGAAAGAAGTATTGAAAAAGACTTTTTTGGTACTAAGCGAGATATGTCAAAAAGATTGCGTGTTATGCGTACGTTAGGTGTTCCTTATACGGATGATGAAATTGATAATGCCAATGCAGCCATTAAAGGCTATACCGAAATGGATGCTATGGTTGCGTACATGCAAGTATTAGGGACTATGGTCAGGCTTGACGATAGCGTTTCATACCGTGAATAGGCTGCAGGAGTATTTTAGCACTGATTGGGCTGCCATGACAGGGCATGACTGGGCAGGAATGATCGTTACAGTGCTAGTGTTTATTGGGATGTGTTATACCTTTTATAGAGCTCTTAAGCCAAGCAGAAAAGAAGATCTTGAGAAAATGAAGTATAAGATACTAGATGATTAATTGCTGTTAATAAGCAGTAAAGTATATTTGTAATAATTTTGTTTAAAAATTTAGCTACAAAAAGAGTGTAAACCGCCTATGTTTGGTAGGAAGGTTGGCTGAGTCAACTACATTTTAAGAGTAAAGTTATTACGATGATTTAAATTGTTCTGAGGAGAATAAACTATGTCACAGCATAATCCATGGCCAGATGAGGGAAATACTGGACACATTTGGGATGAAGATTTACGCGAATTAGATAATCCGCCGCCACTTTGGTGGATGTTATCTTTTTATGCAGGTTTCGTAATGATTATTTTTTACACCATCTATTATCCGTCCATTCCTTTGGCAACGACTCATACTAAGGGGGTTTCTGGTTGGACGCAAGTAGCAGACTATCATGAAGATTTCCAGGTTTTAAGAGACTGGCGTCAATCTAATTTTGCAGACAAAGAAGAGAGGCTTTTGGCTTTGCCGTTAACTGAAATTCTTCAAGATGAAGAATTAAAGCAATATGCAGTTGCTACTTCTAATATGTTGTTTGGAGACTATTGTGCAGCTTGTCATGGAGTAGGCGGGCAAGGCGTTCCAAACTTCCCTATTCTTGCAGATGATGTTTGGTTGTGGGGTGGTAGTGTTGATCAAATTAAAGCCTCTATTAGTGGTGGAAGAATTGGTAATATGCCTGCTAGAGGAATGATGGGCAACCTAACTGATGAAGAAATGTTTCAGGTAACAGATTTTGTTATTGCCTTGTCTGAAGGTCGTGGTGAAGAAGCACAGTTTGCTGCAGGTAAAGCTGTTTACACCAAAGGAATGTGTATGGCATGTCACGGAGTTACAGGAAAGCCTTTAGCTCCAGCAGGTGCAACAGATTTAACAGACAGTATTTGGCGTTTTTCTAGTGATAGAGAAGAGATCTTTGCGGTGATTAAGCATGGGGTTAATGTTAAAGCGGAAGGTAACTTGACTAGACAAGCAGTTATGCCAGCTTTTCATGAGCGTTTGCCTGATGCCGAAGTTAATGTTAAGCGATTAGCTATTTATGTCCATGCTCTTGGAGGAGGTCAATAATCTTTGTAAAAAAAGGACTGGGTTTTTTCATTTCACTTGAGCAAAGCTCCTGAAAGTAAA
>CAYLXI010000040.1:0-12458 GCA_964387695.1 uncultured Piscirickettsiaceae bacterium | reverse complement strand
GCAACGAATTGCAGTGAAAATATCGGCTCGTTTAGCCAGCATAAAATAATCTTAGTTGTTAAGTGATTCCTTAAATAACCCGTATTTTACTTGTGAGGTTAATTTCTCTTTATGACAAATCCAACCCTCTGGAAACCTAGGCCAGTTTAAAGTTTTTTCTTGCTCTAAATATAACCTAGCATGGCTATTTAACCAATTATTTTTAAATAATAAATCAATAGTAGGCTGCATTAAATTAAAATTAAAGGGTGGGTCTATAAAAACAACATCAAAGGATTCTTTAGGGCAATCTTGCAAAAAACATAAAGAATCCGTTAAATTAACCGTTGCATTTGGAAGCTGGAGCAGTGCAATATTGCGATTCAATTGCTTGACAACCGATGCAGAGTTTTCTAAAAAAACCACTTTTTTAGCACCACGAGATAGAGCTTCAAACCCTAAAGAACCAGAACCTGCGAATACATCTAAACACCTAGCATCACTTATTTCAAATTGTAACCAGTTAAAAAGCGTCTCTTTTACTCTGTCTGAAGTGGGGCGTAAACCTTCTTCAGTGATAACAGGAAGCTTTCTACCTCTAAAGATTCCGCCCACAATGCGAACCTCCCCCGATTGAAGTTTTTTAGAGGGTCTTTTTTTAGAAGCTGTTTTTTTTGCTAAATGCTTTGCCATAAACCTTTGATTTACCGATTGTCATTAACTTCTGGTTTATTGTTTATTGCCCTTATATATAAGAACTTTTGCTTGGTTTGTTTCTCTCTATTTTAACTTTTTGACCCGCCTGTCTTGCAGTAGATTTTTTAGGTCGTTTTCTTCTCACTGGCTTTAAAGTAGAGGCTGGCAAGGGATTTTCTGGTTCAAAACCAGCTTCTTCTTTGCGATCTAATAATTTTTGAGTAAATCGTTCAATATCAGAAAGCTGTGGCATCTCTTCTAAGCTCACTAAAGAAATCGCCTCCCCATTCGCGCCTGCTCTTCCAGTGCGACCTATACGATGAACATAATCTTCTGGAACATTAGGAAGTTCATAGTTTACAACATGCGGTAATAAATCAATATCTATACCTCGCGCAGCAATATCAGTAGCGACTAATACTCGAATTTTATTATCCTTAAACTCTGCTAAGGCACGGGTTCTGGCTCCTTGGCTTTTGTTACCATGAATTGCAGCGGCGGTAATCCCTGCTTTTTCAAGTATTTTAGTTAGTTTATTTGCCCCATGCTTGGTGCGAGTAAAAACCAAAACCTGTTCCCAAGCATTATCTGTAATTAAGTGCGTTAACAAAGAGGATTTCTTTGCTTTATCAACAGGACAAACCCACTGGGTTACAGCCTCCACTGTTGTGTTAGCAGGAGTCACTGAAATTTCAACGGGATCATTAATCAAGCCCTTAGCTAACTTACGGATCTCTGGTGAAAATGTTGCTGAAAACATTAGGTTTTGACGATTCTTAGGTAAAAGAGCGATTATTTTCTTTATGTCTCTAATAAAACCCATATCTAACATTCTGTCTGCTTCATCTAGCACGAGAATTTCAAGCTGGTCAAATTTAATTGCATTTTGACTGTGCAAATCCATCAATCTACCAGGTGTGGCGACCAAAACATCTACTCCTTGTCGTAAACGCATCATTTGTGGATTAATTTTAACCCCACCAAAAACTACCGCTGAACGCAAAGATAAATGCTTACCATAGGTTGCAACACTGTCTGAAACCTGTGCGGCTAATTCACGAGTTGGTGTTAAGACTAAAGCTCTAACATGATTTTTCTTTACTGGAGATCCTTCAATTAATTTTTCGAGCAGTGGCAAAGTAAACCCTGCTGTTTTTCCTGTTCCTGTTTGAGCAGCCGCCATAATATCACGCCCCTCAATCACAGCAGGAATAGCTTTTTCTTGAATAGGTGTAGGGGTTTCATAGCCCTGTTCGGCAATCGCTTTTAAAAGGGGGGAAGACAAGCCCAAATCAGTAAATTTCATCGTATATTTCTCATTTTTAGAATGTGCGTAGCTTACAGGAAACCAAGTATATTCTCCATCTTTACCCATTGATTTAATCCTGCTTTACCAAAAAAAGTTCTTTTATTACCCAAACCCCTACTTAGAAACTGGATACACAGTGATAGAGCTTGTTCGCTAGGAGCGGGTAAAAAACTCATGCTTTACCCAAAATAGGGTTAAAGCTATAACTTTTTGTGAAGGTACAATAATATAATGACGGGGCAATACATCACACTTATAGCAAGGGGTTGGGTGTGACTTCAACTCAAACAATCAACATTTATTGCAATTAAAGCATTATTATTAATTGACACCAACCCTTAACTGGTTATAATCTCTCAGGAGTTGAAAGTAAAATTCATACTTTATGTACCCATTTCGATCTCCCAGCTTGAGTTTTTCGTCCTGATTTTCATAAGTAACCTACTTTCAGCGTCTTCGCCTCATTTTTTGAGGATAATAATTACTTTTGATATTTATAGGATAAAAATTATGTCAACTACTACTGGAACTGTTAAATGGTTCAACGAAACTAAAGGCTTTGGATTTATTGAACAAGAGTCTGGTCCTGATGTTTTTGCTCACTTCAGTGCAATTTCTGGATCTGGATTCAAAACTTTGGCTGAAGGCCAAAAGGTTGAGTTTACTGTTACTGACGGACCTAAAGGTCCTCAAGCTGAGAACATCGTAGCTCTTTAATCGCTTGAAAATATAGCTTATTGTTTTTGTTTTACAATAAATAAGCCAATACCCCGCATAAGCTGGGGGGTGAAAAAAAGGAAGATTGTCAATAATCTTCCTTTTTTTATGTCCGAAAACAAGTCTGCCATAAACATTCACCTCAACCACTGCAGCCTCATAAAAATAAAACGCCTACAACTCCTCACTAAATAAGCTCTGAAACTAAATATCCCGTAAATTACAGGATTACAAAACATCAACTTACCAGACCTGGTAAATATAACTATTCTTTTCCACCAACTTTAACCCTAAGCATTTTATTAGGCTGAATAGTTTCTTGCCACACATCTAAAACATCTTGCTTGGTTAAGCCTGCAATCTTATTAGGAAACCACTCTAAATAATCTAAAGGTAAATCATAAAACCCTATCATCGAAATATATCCTAAAATTTTGCTATTACTATCCATTCTTAAAGGAAATCCACCAATCAGATTATCTTTAATTAGCTGAAACTGCTCATCAGAAAAACCTTCCATAAAATCTGCTAGAACCTCCCTCACCACCTTATCAGCTTCATCTGCCGAAGCATTTTTGGTAGACAGACCAATTATAAAAGGCCCTGCAACTTTCATTGGAGCAAAATAACTATAAATACTATAAACCAAGCCGCGTTCTTTTCTAACCTCTGACATAAGCAAAGAACTAAATCCCCCGCCACCGAGCAAGTGATTACCTACAAATAATGCAGGGTAGTCTTCTCCACCTCTTGCAACTCCAATTTGAGATAAAAAATAATGCGTTTGAGTCGAATTAAAGTCAACATCTACTTCAAGAGCCTGCTTAAGGGGCTGAGGTACAGGCAAGCTTTTAGGTACTCCTCCCTTATCTAAACCTTCAATTAACTGTTCAGCTATTTTTTTAGCCTGTGCTAAATCTACATTTCCTACAATCGCAACTTGAGCATTGCTTGCTACGAAATATTGATTATAAAAATCTTGTAACTTCTTTACACTAAACTTTTCAACGCTTGCCAAAGTACCCGTAACAGGGTGAGCATAAGGGTGTTCTCCATAAAGTTTTTGCCACATAGTTTGCGATGCAATCAATCCTGGGTTAGTCTGTCGTTGCGTAATTGCTACTTTTAAACGGTTTTTTTCTCTCTCTAAAATATCTTTCTTAAAAACAGGATCAGCAACGACCTTAGCAAAAGTGTTTAAAGACTGAGATAAAATCTCTGGCCTAGTTAAACTTCTTAAAGAAAGAGATGCCCTATCCTTTCTAACCCTTGTACCAAACTGTGAACCTACTTCATTAAAAGATAGAGATATTTCTTTTTCGGTCATTTTTGATGTTGCGCTACCAATCATACCTGCGGTAAAGCTCGCCAATCCAAAGTGTTTTCCATCTCGTGCTGATCCTGCATCAAAAGTCATTTCAATATCTACCATAGGCAATTGGTCCGTATGAACAAATAAAACCTTAGTCCCTTGAGAAGTTTGCCAGCTTTGAATTTTTACCTGAGCATAAACAAAAGAAGACATGGCAAGTAAACTTAGAGTAATAGTTAATCTTAATAAAAAAGTGTTCATTATCGAGTCTCCGCTGAATTAAGTGTTTGACTAATATATTTTTTAACAAGCTCATCACTGGGCAGTAAAATTCCTACGGTAACTTTATCGGGTTGAAAATATTTTTTTGCCACGGCTTGAATTTGTTCAGGAGTGACTTTTCTTAAGTTTTTTACCCAATCCTCTGCTGTACTGGCTGGCAGGCCTACGCTAACCAGACTTCCTAACACTCTAGCTTGAGATCTGATGGAATCTTGATGAAAAACATACTGTGCTTCAGCTTGAGCTAACACTCGGTTCAATTCTTGTTGCGATACAAGGGTCTTTTGTAAAGCTTTTATTTCTGCCCACAACTCTTTCTCGACCTGTTGTGTTGTTATACCTTTAGATGGTTTTGCTTGTAATAAAAACAATGTTTTTAAACGATCGGTTCCATCAAAACTTGCCCCAACACCCGCTAAAGTCTCCTTATCTTTTACTAAATTTCTAGTCAACCTAGCCGAGTCATCTCCATCTAAAATACTACTTAAAACACTCAAAGCATAAACTTCTTTAGTTTCTTCAGGTGTGCTTGCTGTAACCAGTGTTGGTACATGAAACCCCATTAATAAAAAAGGCGATTTAGTTGCTCCTAGCACGGTAATTCTGCGCTCCCCTCTCTGCTTAATTTCAACTTGAGGCTTAGGTGCTATAACCTCTCTAAATGGATGTACACCATAATAAAGCTTCGCCCACTTATAAACTTCTTGAGGATCAACGCTACCAACGACAACTAAGGTTGCATTGTTAGGGGCATACCATTTCTCATACCATTTTTTTAAATCTTGTAAATTCCAACTTTCAATATCTTCCATCCAACCAATAACGGGTTGACGAGACGGGCTATTTAAAAATGCTACCGCTCTAAACTGCTCATAAAGCTGGCTAATAGGTCTATCTTCTACTCTCCAACGCCTTTCCTCTTTGACCACTTCCCGTTCTTTTAAAAACTCTGCTTCTGTAAGCACCAAATTGTGCATTCTATCGGCTTCTAGCTTCATCATTGTTTTTAGGTGCTGATTGCCAATCACTTGAAAATAAACCGTATAGTCTGACGAGGTAAAACCATTTTCTTGCCCGCCCAGCTGGGCAATTTTTTCAGAAAACCCACCTGAATCCAAAGTCTCAGTACCTTTAAACATCAAGTGTTCTAACATATGAGATAGACCAGTAATACCGCTGTGTTCGTGATTAGAACCTACTCTATACCAAATTTGTTGCACCACAACAGGAGCTCGATGATCTTCTTTAACTATAATCTTTAAGCCATTTTCTAATTGAAACTCAGTAACCTTTGCCTGAACATGGCCCGTAAAAAAAAGCCCTATAATAAATAAACTAACTATACGCATAATATTACAATCCCAGTAAACGATTTTAATTTTTCCTTTATAATAACGGATTATAATCAATTAAGTATGAATGAAGATTGAACGCTCATAACTATTTAGAGCATTGGCATATAGCACCCCTACCGAACAAGGGGCAATATCTATATACTGCTTCTAAGCCGCTAATGAGGATTGAATGAAATTTATAAGCTAGGAAAGTAAAATGTTAAGTTTGTTTCGCCGTAATAAAAGCAAGAAAGTAGAATCAAATACAGAAACTCAAGAGTCGTTAAGCACTAATAAAGAACTCATTAGCACTGAAGGCAACGCCTTATCTTTAAACTCAGACAAACTAATAACTGAGTTAGAAACCACGCACACTTCGCATAATAAAACCACTGAAAGCACAAGTAAAGAACCTAAAATAAGCTTGTTTACTCGTTTAAAAAATAGCTTAAGCAAAACCAGAAAAGGCTTTACCGAAAATATTACTGCATTAATCATTGGTCACAAAGAAATTGATGCTGACTTATTAGATGAGCTAGAAATAATACTTATCTCTGCTGATATTGGCTTAGATGCAACGGATAAAATCATTCAAAACCTAACTGAGGAAGTATCAAGAAAAAAACTAAAAGATCCTGCTGCTCTTATTGAATCTTTAAAAGAACAACTAAAAGCCTTATTAATTCCAATAGAAAAGCCTCTTATCATCAGCAAAGAAAATAATGGCCCTTATGTTATTTTAATGGTAGGGGTTAATGGCGTTGGCAAAACCACCACCATTGGCAAGCTTGCTAAAAAATTGCAATCTGACGGGCTGTCTGTCATGCTTGCCGCAGGTGATACCTTCCGTGCAGCAGCCGTAGAACAACTACAAACTTGGGGGGCAAGAAATAATATTCCGGTCATTGCTCAAAAAACAGGCGCAGATTCCGCTGCCGTTATTTTCGATGCCATTCAATCTGCTAAAGCTAAAAAAGTTGATGTTCTCATTGCAGATACCGCAGGGCGTTTACACACTCAAACCAATCTAATGGATGAGCTGGAAAAAATAAAACGCGTTATAAAAAAAGTAGATAATACCGCTCCACATGAAACAATGCTTGTACTGGACGCGGGAACAGGACAAAATGCTATCAATCAAGCAGAACAATTTCATAAATCTATGGGTTTAACAGGGCTAACCCTTACCAAGTTAGACGGCACAGCAAAGGGAGGCATTATTTTTGCTTTAGCAGAAAAACTAGAAATTCCTGTTAGATTTATTGGAGTAGGTGAAGCCATTGACGATTTACGACCATTCAATGCCCATGATTTTTCTGAAGCCCTATTTGACTCGGTAAAATAATATAGAAAATGATACTACCTAACACCCAAAATGCCGCCCACCAGTCTGCTTTTAAAAAAGGCTTTCGCTCAGCATTAAACAACCAACCTTTAAGCTCTATACCTAACAATATTGCTTATGACGAAAAAATGCGTGACTATTTTCAACTAGGGTGGCAACAAGCCCAAAATAAAACAAATCTTCAGAAAAAAACGACTAAACGTCCTTTAAAAACCCCCATAATTTGGGGCTTCATAATACTGCTTGTGATCATTTTAATAGCAACGATAATTTTTTATCAAGCAACTTCAGATGCGACACATGATTTTAAAGAAGTACCGTCTATTATGGAACAAACACCCACGACAAATACCCCTATCATCAAGCCAAGAGTAGAGCCGAGAATAGAACCTTTAATTATCGAGCAAGAACCCCCTGCACCTAGCGACCAAAATACGACTCAGAAAACCTATCCAATAGAAAAAAACTTAACCCTTCCCCATAAACTTAATAAACCTAAAGAAGAATTAACTTTAGATCCAGAACCCATAAAACCTCTTAGCAAAGCGGAGCAACACCCTGTTTTACAACACCCCTATATAACGATTGAAGAAGCTACACTAGGATCTGGTGTTAAAAATAGAGAGATAATAAATCCTTTCACAAATATTATCCCTAAAGATGTTAATCGAGTTTATTTTTTTACAAAAATAACTGGAGCTAAAACAGAAATAATTTATCATCGCTGGATTTATAAAGATAAAATAATGGCTACCATTGCTCTGCAAATTAACAGTAGTCCTCATCGAACCTGGTCAAGCAAAAAAATAATCCCCGCATGGCAAGGAAAATGGACTGTTGAGGTACTCGACAAGAAAAAAAACCTTATCTATCAACAAAACTTTAAAATAGAGACCTTATATAATGATTAAATTAGCCTTTATTTTTTTGCTTTTAATTGCTCTAGCAGGTTGCTCAACAAAACAACATACTCGAAGTTATGCTGACCCAGAAAGAACATTTCAACCCGAAAGGACTACTGCCCATGATTTAAACATAACACACTCAACTCCGCCGCCTGCTATTCATAACAACATATGCAAACTTTACAATTACAATCCACAATGGAGAATTTCTGCCAGAAAATCTGCCGCTAAATGGGGGACCCCTGAATACATTTTAATTGCCATGGTTCACCAAGAATCAAGATTTGTTCAAGATGCCAGACCACGATTTAGAGGAGCCGCAACCTCTTCAGCTTTTGGCTTCCCTCAAGCACAAAATATGACTTGGAGAGAGTATCAAAAATCAACTGGAAACAAACATGCAAAAAGAACCAGCATCCACTATTCTTTGGACTTTATTGGCTGGTATAACCACAAATCTCATCGCCGAAACAACATATCTAAAAATGATACCAGAAATTTATACCTAGCCTATCATGAAGGAAATGGCGGGTTTTCAAGGCAATATTACTTAAAAAAACCTTGGCTATTAAAAGTAGCAGATAAAGTTGAAAGCTTAGCTCTTACTTACAAGAGACAACTTAGAGGCTGTCCCTAACTTTTAAGGCTGCCTATTTGAGGTATAAAAAGAATATACTAATCTTTACGCAAACCTATAATTAGAAAGTACACATATAGCACCAACCTCTAAGCAGGAGTTCAGGCTTTATATTTCTCAAAGACTACCGAGGCATTAGTCCCACCAAAACCAAAACTATTGCTCATAACACGATTAATCCCAGCATTATCAATTCGCTCCGTTACAATCGGCATTCCTCCACACTCTGGTTCTAAATTTTCAATATTTGCTGACGCACAAATAAAATCTTTTTCCATCATTAATAAGCTATAAATAAACTCATGCACTCCAGCGGCACCTAAAGAGTGACCTGATAAAGATTTAGTTGAACTGATTTTTGGAATTTCTTCACCAAAAACTTCTCTAATAGCACTCGCTTCTTTAGTATCTCCTACAGGCGTAGATGTACCATGAGGGTTAATATAGTCAACTCTTCCTTCAACCGTTTCAAGAGCCATTTTCATACATCTAACAGCCCCTTCACCAGAGGGAGCTACCATGTCATAACCATCAGAATTTGCACCATATCCAGTAATTTCTGCATAAATTTTTGCACCACGGCTTAAGGCATGTTCTAACTCCTCAACTACCACCATACCTCCTCCACCCGCAATAACAAAGCCATCTCTATCTGCATCATAAGCACGCGATGCTTTATCTGGTGTATCATTATACTTAGATGATAAAGCTCCCATAGCGTCAAATAATACCGACATAGTCCAGTGTAGCTCTTCTCCCCCACCAGCAAATACTACATCCTGTTTGCCAAGCTGAATTTGCTCAACGGCTGTTCCAATACAGTGTGCGGATGTAGAGCAAGCAGAAGAAATAGAGTAGTTAATACCCTTAATTTTAAAAGGCGTTGCCAAACAGGCTGAAACAGTAGAACCCATTGTACGGGTCACCATATAAGGCCCTACTCGCCTAACACCCCGATTTTTGGCTATTTCAACCGCATTTGTTGAATTAGAATTAGAACCTCCACCAGAACCTGCAACCAACCCTGTTTTTGGATTTGAAACCTGTTCAGGTGTTAAACCAGAATCATCAACGGCCTGTTGCATTGCAATATAACTATAAGCCGCAGCATCTCCCATAAAACGAAGTTGTTTACGATCAATTAAATCTTTAAATTCTAAATCTTTAACTGAGCCATGCACTTGAGATCTCATACCGTTTTCAGCATACTCTGCTGCAAATTCAATACCTGATTTCCCGTGGAATAATGAATCTGATACATCTTCTTTATTGTTTCCAAGACTTGAAACAATTCCAATCCCTGTAATAACGACTCTTTTCATATTAAAAACTTTCCGTATTTGTAAATAAGCCAACTTTTAAATCTAATGCAGAATAAATTTCTTTACCATCTACAAGTAACTTAGCATCACCAACACCCATATATAGCTTACGCTTAATCACGCGTTTCATATCTATCACATACTCTACTTTTTTGGCTGTTGGTAAAACCTGCCCGTAAAACTTAACCTCACCAGAACCTAGTGCACGACCCCTACCAGGACCACCTGTCCAACCTAGGAAAAAACCAATAAGTTGCCACATAGCATCTAGCCCTAAACAACCCGGCATAACAGGATCTTCATTAAAGTGACACTCAAAGAACCACAAATCTTTGGTAATATCTAATTCTGCACGAATTTGACCCTTGCCAAATTCTCCACCTTCTTCAGTAATAAGCGTAATACGATCCATCATCAACATTGGAGGAGAGGGCAATTGTGCATTACCAGGCCCAAAAAGCTCTCCTCTACCGCTAGACAATAATTCTTCTTTAGTATAACTAGATTGCTGTTCCATGTACCTTCCCAATATATTTAAAATACTGCTTTAAAGTATAGCATTACTCACAACCAGTTGATAGAAAACAAGACTTGTTTTAGAGAATTTAAGGTAAATTTTAGACACAAAAAACTTGAAAGAAACCGACCTTTATAATATACAGTACCGAAAAATATGACTTGAAACTAAAATCTACCGATCACAGCTTATTTATAAAACCCAAATCCCTACATAGGAAGTTGGTATGTAGCACCAGACCTTGCCCACTAAGCATTCACAAAAAAATGCCCACTTAACCGATGGATGAAACTAAAATTTTTTGCAAACTCCTAGCGAACAAACTCTAGCATTCTATATCCAATTCCTATAGATGGATTCGGGTAAAAAACTTTATCAAAATTAATTTAGCTTAATAAAAAACCCGCATAGTAGCGGGTTTAGAATATGGTGCCGAAAATAGGACTTGAACCTACAACCTACTGATTACAAATCAGTTGCACTACCAATTGTGCTATTTCGGCTTAATGGAGCGTATTATATAGATTCAAGCAATGTCGTCAAGTAATTTTATACACTTTCTAATACTTTTGTCATTCCAATTAAAGTAAGATCTTCAACATAATCAAAATCTGCTTCGAGTAAAGGAAATAAGGAAGTAAATCCTCCACCAGTTCCAATACAATTAAACTGTCTGCCCGTTTCTAACTCAACATTTTTAATCACTTGATTTACAAATGAAACTGCCATAAAAAGAGTCCCACCAAAAATAGCATTTTTCGTATCCTGCCCTAAAAAACTAACAGAAGTATCTTTAGGATCCGCACAATTAAGGTTCGATGTTTCTTTGGCAAGAGAAGAATGCATTAAATCTAATCCAGGAACAATAAACCCCCCAAGATGTTTATTATCTAAAACAACATCAATCGTAATGGCCGTTCCTACATCAACCACTATAACTGGCATACCTGAACAACTGACAGCCCCCAATACTCCCATCCAACGATCAACCCCTAGTGATTTAAACTCAGGATAACCACATTCAATACCACAGCAACTGGGCTGTGTTGTGAGTAGGTTTGTAATCACACCAAACTCTTGCTTAACTTGCTCTATTAGACCTGATTCAATTTTTGGGTTACCAACAGAAACCATAAAAACGGATTCAATTTTCTGACTAGGTAAACTAAATATTTCTGAAAGATTTCTATCTGCAGAAGTTAAAGCTGTCACTGCACCTAAAAAAACCATTCCATTTTCTGCATAGTACCCAGCTTTCAAACGGCTATTTCCTAGCTCTAATAGCAAAATCATAAAATACTCTTCAACGGTTTAATAGAAACTTGTCCTGTAAAAAACATATTCATCTCATTATTAATTAAAATTTTAGGCTGCCCATTCTTATCAAGTCCTTTATAAATCCCATGACGAATATTATTCTTATATTCTACTTGAACAGGGTCATTTAATTGCAATAAATCATGCTTTATCCAAGATAAAAGTGTTTTTTTAGAAAAAGACTCGTCCCATGAAAAAAATAAAAGATCCAGTTGTGAAGTCAATTCCTTTAATAGCTCTTCTTTATCTATATTATTTAAAAAATCAGCACCACTAAAGTCAAAATCTACTTGCCCTTTATTATTTATGCCAATACCTATAACTAGAATTCTATCAGCATTAACTTTATGCCTTACACTTTCAAGCAAACATCCCGAAAGCTTACCTCGCGTAGAATAAATATCATTGGGCCACTTAACATACAACCTATTATTTGAAAACTTTGCTAAAGACTTCCGTAATACGAGTGCAACAGCTAAGCTAAAAACAGGATCAATGGCGTTTGAAGACATTTTAAATGCCATCGAAAAAACAAGAGAATCTGTAGAAGATAGCCAGCTACGATCATACTGTCCATAGCCTTTAGTTTGATTTTTGGCTACACAAACGATTGGATAAGACACTTCATTATTTAGCACATAATCTTTTAGATATCGACTAGTTGAATTCACCTTCTTTAATCGCATATAGGTAATTTTATTCACAAATAAAAATTCTCGCACCAGTCTTTCTTTCACGCAAAAAAAAGCCCCTGTCTCAATGAGGCAAGGGCTTTTTCATAAATAT
>CAYLXI010000039.1:0-12499 GCA_964387695.1 uncultured Piscirickettsiaceae bacterium | reverse complement strand
ACATAATCAAAGGGTTATTGCTTAACTTACTGGCATTGGTACTGACCCCTTTTTCACTTTTTCATATTTAAACCTGTGATATAATGAAACTTCATCTAAGTGATGCCAGAAATTTTCGGCGTGCTGGAGCGTGTTTTTTAACATGGATGGAGGGACGGCCGGCCTCCTGCTTAGGTGTTTTTCTTATTCTTTAATTCCACCCTTTAATACTTCATGTTTTGTAACATCTGTTAAGGCTTGTGTTCCGACTTTAAAAACGGTGCGGACACTATTTGTTACCAGCTTGCCTTTACTCATATAATCAAGTGCTACCACTATTTTAACTTTACTATTTGCAGTATCTGTAGCGATATACAATAGATTACCTGTCACTTTGTCTCTTAATATCGCTTCTGGATTATGCACCATTTTTGCTAAACTTAACCACTGAAGTTCGGTTAATTGATTTTGTTGTTTATGACTGTCGCGTGGCTTTTGACTTGCGACAAGCACTCTAATCCAGTTTCTAAGTAGGGATTAGGGTCATACTTAATCAAAGGGTTTTTTGATTAGATTGGGGTATAATGTTCATAAATGGATTCTAAAACTACCAGACCTGGTAAAAAAACAAATATGACTGAAAAAAAATTAATTGAAATTAACAACTTAACCTTTAAGCGCGGTAACCGTGTTATTTTTGATAATTTAACTTTGCAGGTTCCCGAAGGAAAAGTTACTGCAATTATGGGGCCTAGTGGAACAGGAAAGACGACCCTGTTAAAGTTAATTGCTGGACAATTAAAGCCTGATTCAGGTGAGGTTTTAATAAACGGTGAGAATGTCCATAAGCTACGCAGGCATGCTCTGTATAAGTTGCGAAGAAAGATGGGGATGTTGTTTCAAAGTGGTGCTTTGTTAACCGATTTAAATGTGTTTGACAATGTTGCCTTTCCTATTTTAGAGCTTACCAAGCTCCCTCCAGAATTAATCCGGCCTTTGGTTTTAATGAAATTACAATCAGTTGGCTTGCGGGGTGCTCAAAATTTAATGCCTGCTGAACTTTCAGGAGGCATGTCTCGCAGAGTTGCCTTAGCTAGGGCAATGGCACTTGATCCAGAAATGATTTTTTATGACGAGCCTTTTGCAGGGCAAGATCCCATTACCATGGGGGTTTTGTTAGAGTTAATCAGTAAGTTAAATGATAGCTTAGGTCTGTCAAGCATTTTGGTGTCGCATGATGTTCAAGAAGTGCTTTCAATTGCAGATTTTGCTTGTGTATTATCAGGTGGAAAGATTATTGCACAAGGTTCTCCTAGTGACTTAAGAGAATCCTCTTCAGAATATGTTAAACAGTTTTTAATGGGTCAACCTGATGGGCCAGTCCCTTTTCATTTTCCTACACAGCCATATTTGAGAGATTTATAAAATGTATCAAATGATGGAAATACTTTACTTTTTAGGCAAGGGCTTTAATAATATATTGGCAAGCATTGGACGATTTAGTATGTTCTTGCTGTTACTTTTACCCGCCTTGCCTGTTGGGTTGTGGCGACTAAAGCTGTTACTTAAGCAAGTTTATTTTATAGGGGTTTTGTCGCTCCCCATTATATTAACCGCAGGGCTTTTTGTTGGTATGGTGCTGACTTTACAAGGATATAATGTTTTATCTGACTATAATTCTGAAGAGATGGTTGGAAGCATGACTGCTTTAACCTTGTTGCGAGAATTGGGTCCAGTGGTAACCGCTTTGCTGTTTGCAGGGCGGGCTGGCTCGGCGATGACGGCAGAAATAGGATTAATGAAGTCAACCGAACAGTTGTCTGCTTTAGAAATGATGGCAGTTGATCCTATTAAGTTTGTATTTGCTCCGCGTTTTATGGCAACGGTTATTGTTGTGCCGATGTTATCCATAATTTTTGTGGCTATGGGAATATTGGGAGGTTACTTTGTTGCCGTGGGTTGGTTAGGAGTAGATGAAGGTGCTTTTTGGTCGCAAATGAACCGGCATGTTGATTGGAATGAAGATGTGATGAGCGGGATAATTAAGTCTGTTGTATTTGGATTTTTAATTGCTAAAATAGCTTTATATCAGGGCTATGATGCTGTCCCTACCGCTGAAGGCGTGAGTAATGCAACGACAAGAACCGTTGTGCATGCCTCATTAGCTGTTTTAGCCATGAATTTTGTTTTAACAGCATTGATGTTTAATTAAAGGCCAAAAGGGTCTCCAAAGGTTGGTTTAGTATGAGTCGTCAAAAAATAATAGAAATTTGGGTTGGAGCCTTGGTGCTAATGTCCTTGGTATCTTTAATGGTTGTCGCCTTTAAAGTGAGTAATTTTCAAGGCTGGAAAGACCGCCCTACCTACTCTATTTCAGCTTTATATATGAATGTTGGTGGGCTAAAAGCTAGAGCCCCCGTTAAAATTAGTGGGGTTGTGGTAGGGCGAGTCGTTTCTATTGCGATTGATCCACAAACTTTTCAGGCACGGGTTATCATGGATATTTATAAAGAATTTGATAATTTATCCATTGATACTTCTGGGTCTATTTTAACTTCTGGGTTGTTAGGGGACCAGTATGTAGCGCTGCAACCTGGTGGAGATGAAGAAATGTTACAAGATGGAGATCAACTGTTTTTAACCCAGTCGGCATTGGTTTTAGAAGAATTAATTGGCCAGTTTTTAACAAAATCTGCAAGTAATTAAAAGGATAAAAAAACGATGCAAAATTTAAAATGGTTTGTTACTTTATTTTTGTTATTGGGATTGTCTTTTGGGCAACAAGCTTACGCTATAGATCAGTCTGATCCCAAAAAAATGATTGAAGAAGTTTCAAACAATCTATTGATAAAGGTAGAAAAGCATAGAGAAGAGTTAGAGCAACAACCTTCTAAAGTCATACCTTTTGCAGAAGCTTATATTCTACCTTATATGGATACCGCAAGAATGGCTCGTTTTGTTATGGGTCGTTTTTGGAGAACGGCAAGTGAGCAACAGCAGCAAGATTTTGTGAAAGGTTTTACCAACACAATGATTCGCTCTTATGCGGAAAGTTTATTGGCGTTAAATATTTCTAGAGTTGAAGTTGGGAATAAAATAGAAGAAAGACCTGGAAGAGTTTTGTTATCTTCTGAAGTTTTTCAAGCAGATGGCAATGTATCGACGATTGTTTATCGTCTTTTTTTGAACAGAAAAACACAAAACTGGATGATTTATGATGTTTCGATAGAGGGCATTAGCCTATTATTAAGCTATCGTAAGTCTTACGGGTCAGAGTTGGCTAATAAAGGCATCGATCAAGTCGTGTCTGAAATGCAACAAAGACATGCTAAATTCTTAAATCAAAAGTCTTAAAGCCATGGCAAAAAAATTAGGTTTTGATATTCATGGCAATAAACTAACTCTTAAAGGAGAGGTAACGGCTGCTTCTCTTGAAACGGGCTTTGCTATTTTTAAAGATTCTATTATTTTGCATAAAGAGGCTGTTTTAATTGTTGATTGGGAAAAAGTAACAAAATTAGACAGTAGTTGCTTGGCTTTGATGCTTTGGGTTCAAAGTTTGCAAGTTGAAAAAATTAAGCTAATAAATTTATCTAAACGATTACAAATTCTATCTGAACTCTATGGTTTGTCATCGGTGTTTCAGGCGGAGCTTAAAAGTGAACTCTAAAATAATATTAGTTGTTAAGCGATTCCTAAAATAAGGTTTTAAATATTTTATCTATTATGCCAGCAATTAAATTTACTCAAGTCACCAAAAAATATGGATCTCTACAAGCTCTTAAAGACATTTCTTTTGAAATAGAACAAGGTAGTTTTTTTGGACTACTAGGGCCTAATGGTGCAGGAAAATCGACATTAATTAATTGTATGTCAGGTTTAACCGTGCCAACATCAGGTAAAATTACAGTGCAGGGCTATGATGTGATTAAAGATTATCGTCAAGCTCGGCGTACTTTAGGTTTGGTTCCGCAAGAGTTAATATCAGATCCCTTTTTTACCATTAAAGAGCTGCTATTAGTGCAATCTGGCTACTTTGGGTTAAAAGGAGTCAAGCAAAAAGCTTGGGTAGATGAGATTTTAGAGCGTTTGGCCTTAACTGAAAAACAAGATTCTCTTACCAATATGCTTTCTGGCGGCATGAAACGCCGTGTGTTAATTGCAATGGCATTGGTGCATAAACCAAAAGTTTTAGTATTAGATGAGCCTACCGCTGGAGTCGATGTAGATTTACGCAGAACCTTGTGGCAGTTTGCAGAAGAGTTGCATCAGCAAGGACATACGGTTATTTTAACAACTCACTATTTGGAAGAAGCTGAAGCGTTATGCGATAAAATTGCTATTATGCAAAATGGTGAAGTTAAAGCGTTAGACAAGACAAAAAATTTACTATTAAAGTTCCCTTATAGATTTATTAAAGTAGATACTCAATCTGATTTAAGTCAGATTCCTAGTAATTTAACCACGCGTTTAATAGAGCAAGATAAAGCGGGTGCATTATTTAAAATGGAAAAAGACTTACAGTTAGGAGAAATGTTAGGCTGGTTACAGCAAAGTAATATGGATATTAAAAACATTAGCACTAGAGATGCCTCATTAGAAGAGGTTTTTTTGGAGCTAACAAAGTCTTCAGAGGATAAAAAATGAATGCCGCAGGAACTTGGGCTTTATTTATTAAAGAAGTTAGGCGTTTTTATGCCGTCATTGTACAAACTGTTTTTGCCCCTATTGTTTCGACGCTATTATTTTTATTGATTTTCGGTCAGGTTATGGATACCAAAATTGAAACTTTTGTGGGAGTAAGCTATAGTCAGTTTTTAATTCCTGGTTTGGTTATGATGGCGATTTTACAAAACGCTTTTTCAAATTCTTCATCCAGCTTAATTCAATCAAAAATGTACGGCAATTTATCGTTTATTATGCTGAGTCCTATTTCACCACTAGAATTTTATATTGCTTTTGTTGCCGCCTCTGTTGTTAGAGGGTTGTCGGTTGGTCTTGGCGTGTTGCTGGTGGCTATGGTCGGGTTTGATATTCAATGGGAATCAGCTTATTGGATTTTAATTTTTGCGGTGCTAAGTGCAACCTTAATGGGAGGGTTGGGTACGATGGTTGGAATATTGTTTGATAAATATGACCATTTATCAGCATTCCAGAACTTTATTATTATGCCCTTAACTTTTTTAAGCGGGGTTTTTTATTCTATTCATTCTTTACCAGGGATCTGGCAAACAGTTTCGCTTTTTAATCCTTTTTTCTACATGGTAGACGGGTTTAGATATGGTTTTTTTGCCCAATCAGACACTTCTGTTTACCTAAGTCTGGCAGTTACTTTATTATTCTTAGCTTTAATAACGGTGATAAATATGATTTTACTCGTTAAAGGGGTTAAAATACGAAATTAAGTTTTTAAGAATTTAAGGGTTAGAACATGTCTCCAGAAGAAATTAAGCAAAGAATTCAGCAAGAAATTTCAGATGCTATAGTCATTATGGACGGAGCAGATTGTAATTTCTCTGTAGAAGTTGTCAGTGCTCAGTTTGAAGGTAAATCCCCCATTCAAAGACACAGAATGGTTAATGATGTGTTTAAAAGCGATTTTGCATCAGGTGCTTTACACGCTCTATCTATTAAAACAAAAACTCCTTAAGGTTATAGTTAATTATGGATAAAATAGTCATTAATGGCCCTGCTAAATTAAGTGGTAAGGTAAGGATTTCTGGTGCTAAAAATGCAGCCTTGCCTATTTTGATGGGCTGTTTGTTGGCAGACTCACCCGTAGTTTTGTCTAATGTTCCTCACCTAAAAGATGTAACCACCAGCATACAACTGCTCGCAACAATGGGCGTAAGCGTCTTATTTGATGATAAATTAAATATTGAAATTGATGCCAGCGTTTTAACCACCAAAGAAGCCCCTTATGAATTAGTGAAAACTATGAGAGCTTCTATTCTTGCAATGGGACCTTTATTAGCTAGACATGGAGAAGCAAAAATATCACTTCCTGGAGGCTGTGCCATTGGTTCTCGTCCAGTTAATATTCATATTGATGGTTTGAGAAAAATGGGCGCGGATATTAAAATTGAGAAGGGTTATGTTTTTGCCAAATCGGGTCGTTTGAAGGGTGCTGATATTACCATGGAACTGGTAACCGTAACAGGAACCGAAAACCTTATGATGGCGGCGTGCCTAGCAAAAGGGGTGACCGTTTTAAGAAATTCAGCTAAAGAACCAGAAGTGTCAGATTTGGCAGAGTTTTTGAATAAAATGGGAGCTAAAATTACAGGCATTGATACAGATACCTTAAGAATAGAAGGGGTTGAGTCTTTACAAGGTTGTGAATATCAAGTCATTCCTGATCGTATTGAAGCAGGCACTTATTTAGCGTCAGCTGCGGTAACTCAAAGCTGCATTACCGTCACCCATGTTGAGCCAAAACATTTAATATCGGTGCTAGAGAAATTTACCGCAGCAGGGGCAGATATTCAAACAACAGAAAGTACGATTACGCTTGATATGAGAGGCCGAGTTTTGAAGCCTGTTGACATTCGTACCGACCCTTATCCAAAATTCCCAACAGATATGCAGGCACAATTTTTAGTGATGAATACGCTTGCTGACGGAGATTCAAAAGTAGAGGAAACTATTTTTGAAAATCGTTTTATGCATGTGTCAGAACTTATTAGAATGGGTGCAGACATTAGTTTAGATGGTAATGTTGCTTATATTGCAGGCGTTAAATCGTTAAAAGGAGCCCCCGTTATGGCAACGGATTTGCGAGCTTCAGCCAGTTTAATTTTAGCAGGTTTGGCTGCAAAGGGTGAAACCATTGTAGATCGTATTTATCATATTGATCGTGGTTATGAATTGATTGAAGAAAAATTTCATAAGCTAGGCAGTCAAATTTACCGTACTTCTTAAGAAAACAAAGAAAACAAAGAAAACAAAGAAAACAAAAATTATGAACGAACAACTTACCTTTGCCTTATCTAAAGGCCGAATTTATAAAGATACTTTACCTTTGCTGGAAGCTGCTGGGATAACCCCTTTAGAAGACCCAAGTAAATGCCGTAAACTTATTATTCCAACTAACCACAAGCACATTAGGCTGCTTATTGTGCGAGCAACCGATGCACCTACCTATGTAGCACATGGAGCGGCAGATATTGGTGTGGCGGGCAAAGATGTTTTAATGGAATCCCCAGCAGATAACTTGTATGAGCTGGTAGATTTAAATATTGCCAAATGTCGTTTGATGGTCGCAGGGCCAGAAAGAGAAAAACCAGTCGGTCATCGCCTTAAAATTGCCACAAAATATGTTAAATCAGCAGAAGCCTATTATGCTAAAAATGGTGAGCAAGTAGATTTAATTAAGCTTTATGGCTCTATGGAAATTGCCCCTTTAATAGACTTGGCAGATTATATTGTAGACTTAGTGGATACGGGAAATACCCTAAAGGCCAATGGTTTAGTTCCTATGCAACATATTGCAGATATTAGTTCTCGTTTAATTGTTAATGAACATGCTTATAAAACGAAGTTTGCTCAAATTAATGAAATTGTAGAAAAAATTAAATCCGCTGTGGTTTAAAAATAGGTAAAGACATGTTAAAAATTAGGCGACTATCTGCCAGTAATGTAGGGTTTCATAAAGAGCTAGAACAATTGCTTGCATGGGAAACTGTTTCTAATGAATCGGTTAATGATGCGGTTAAAGAAATTGTTAATGCAGTGCGTGCAAATGGTGATGCGGCATTATTAAAATATACTGAAAAATTTGATCGTTTAGCATTGAGTTCTGGGGAAGATTTAGAAGTTCCAAAGTCAGAATTGCAGGCAGCTTTACTACGAATTCCAAAAGAGCAGCGAGAAAGCTTAGAAATTTCAGCACAAAGAGTCAAAATTTATCACGAAAAACAACTGCAACATTCGTGGAACTATACCGAATCTAACGGCACATTGCTGGGTCAACAAGTAACCTCATTAGATAGTGTGGGTTTATATGTTCCTGGAGGAAAAGCCGCTTATCCATCTTCTGTTATTATGAACGCAATTCCAGCCAAAGTTGCAGGGGTTACAAAGTTAATTATGGTCGTACCAACTCCAAGTGGCGTTATCAATGACATGGTGTTAGCGGCCGCTGAAATTTGCGGTGTCGATAAAGTTTTTACGGTAGGTGGAGCTCAAGCTATTGCTGCTTTAGCCTATGGAACAGAGACGATACCCGTTGTGGATAAAATTGTTGGGCCCGGCAATATTTTTGTGGCAACCGCTAAAAGAATGGTTTTTGGAACGGTAGGCATAGACATGATTGCAGGACCTTCAGAGATTCTAGTTTATTGTGATGGCAAGACTAATCCAGACTGGATTGCGGCAGACTTGTTTTCTCAAGCAGAGCACGATGAAGATGCCCAGTCTATACTTGTTACTCAAGATGCAGATTTTGCAGATAAAGTGCATGAAAGCATGAACCGATTAATAGGAAGTTTTCCCAGAAAAGAAATTATTACCAAATCACTTGCAGACCGTGGAGCAATGATTGTGGTAAAAAATGAAGAGCAAGCCGTAGAAATTATTAACCTTATCGCTCCAGAACATTTAGAATTATCTATTGATGACCCTCAAGCCTTGCTACCAAAAATACGCCATGCAGGAGCCATCTTTATGGGACGATATACTGCCGAAGCATTAGGTGACTATTGTGCTGGGCCAAATCATGTTTTACCAACTTCTAGAACCGCACGATTTTCATCTCCATTAGGAGTGTATGATTTTCAAAAACGCTCTAGCTTAATTATGTGTTCTCCTGAGGGGGCGAGTGAATTAGGGGAGGTCGCCGCAATTTTGGCTGATGGTGAAGGCTTACAAGCTCATGCAGAGTCCGCTCGTTATCGTATTACTAAAAAATAATACTGCTGACTTTATTATTTATTATAACCCCCCTTTATGGGGGTTTTTTGTAGGAAAAATTTATGAAATTAAATACTTTAATAAACTATTGTGATGAGCTTTTAAACATCGCAAACTATCAAGACTATGCTCCTAATGGTTTGCAAGTAGAAGGTCGAGAAAATGTGTTTAAAATGGTTACAGGAGTCACTGCCAGCCAAGCTTTAATTGATGAAGCTATTAAGCATCAGGCTGATGCAATATTGGTGCATCATGGCTATTTTTGGAAAAATGAACCAGCGGTTATTACAGGAATGAAGCAACGACGCATTAAAACTTTGCTAGAACATAATATTAGTTTGATAGGTTATCATCTACCTTTAGACGGGCATGAAACTCTTGGTAATAATGCTTTGCTTGGAAAATTATGGGGTTTAAAAGATATTACGCCAGAAGAAAAATCTTTGGTTCGTTTAGGTGTTTTAAAAGAACCTTTGCTGGTAAGAAAATTTTCACAACAGGTCAGCGAAAGTTTAAATAGAAAAGTTTTACATTTACCAGGAGGTCCAAAGAAAGTTCAAAAAATAGCTTGGTGCAGTGGTGGAGCACAAGGGTATATAGAAAAAGCCATCGCTTGGAATGCTGATGTTTATATTAGTGGCGAGGTCTCAGAACAAACTTTCCATCAGTCTTTAGAAAATAATATTCATTATTTTTCAGCAGGTCATCATGCAACAGAGCGTTTAGGAGTGCAGCAATTAGGCAGGCATTTATCAAAACAATTTGACATGGAAGTTGTTTTTATTGATGTTTATAATCCTGTTTAAAATCATTGTGTTGTACCTTTGTTTGTAAAAAAACATATTTGACATAAATCATGATTTTTATACAGATATTGTTTGCGTTTTATCATGAAAATGATAAATTTTTTTATCCCCCCTATAAAAAGATATGCTTTTAAGTTTACTTCAGCCTTGGATAGAATGACCCCCGATTAACCTGAATGTTAATAGGGATAGGGATTTTGAATGATTGCTGAAAATAATGATGTGAATTTATCGCGTCGCAAAGTTTTAACTGTTGCAACAGGAGTTGTAGGAGCTGTAGGAGCTACATTTGCAGCCGTACCCTTTGTTGGTTCATGGATGCCTAGTGATAGAGCAAAGGCAGCTGGAGCTCCTGTTGATGCTGATATTAGTAAATTACAACTAGGTCAAATGCTAACAATTTCTTGGAGAGGGAAGCCAGTTTGGGTGGTGCGAAGAACGCCAGATATGCTCGAACGGTTATCTGTTCAAATTACAGAACTGAGTGACCCAGATTCTAAAAAATCTAACCAACCCATATATGCACAAAACACCTACAGGGCTTCAAATAAGGAGTTTCTAGTCGTGGTAGGTATCTGCACCCACTTGGGTTGCGCCCCTATGTACCGTCCAGCAATAAACTCACCAGATATGGCAGCCAATTGGCAGGGAGGATTCTTTTGCCCTTGTCATGGCTCTAACTTTGATATGGCAGGGCGAGTTTTTCGAGGCGTTCCTGCTCCAACTAATTTAGATATTCCGCCCCATTTCTACCTAACAGATACGGTTATTCGTGTCGGTGAAGATCCTAAAGAAGAAGGAGTTGCCTAATGTCATCGCCAGAAAAAAAACCTGATAGTTCTTTATACGCTTGGGTTGATGCTCGATTTCCTGTAACCAGTACATGGAATAAACATATTGGTGAATATTATGCACCTAAAAACTTTAACTTTTGGTATCTTTTTGGTTCCATTGCCTTGCTGGTTTTAGTTAATCAATTTGTAACAGGTATATGGCTAACCATGAGCTATAAACCAGATGCTTTAGAGGCATTTAATTCTGTTGAATATATTATGCGAGATGTTCAGTGGGGTTGGTTAATCCGCTATATGCACTCTACAGGGGCTTCAGCTTTCTTTATTGTGATTTATTTACACATGATGCGAGCCTTGCTTTACGGATCTTATAAAAAGCCACGTGAGTTAGTTTGGATTATTGGCATGCTAATTTTCGTAGTTTTAATGGCTGAAGCTTTTATGGGTTATATTCTTCCTTGGGGGCAAATGTCTTATTGGGGAGCGCAGGTAATTATATCATTATTTGGTGCAATTCCTTTAATTGGGCCTGACCTAGCGTTATGGATTCGTGGAGATTTCATTATATCTGATGTCACGCTTAACCGTTTCTTTGCCCTGCATGTCATTGCGTTACCTTTGGCATTAATTATTTTAGTATTTATGCACATCGTGGCCTTGCATGAAGTAGGGTCTAATAATCCAGATGGTGTTGAAATTAAGCAATATAAAAATGAGCAAGGATTACCGATTGATGGAATTAAATTTCACCCTTATTACTCGGTGAAAGACTTAGTAGGAGTGGTTGGGTTTTTATTTATTTTTGTATTTATTGTTTTTTACATGCCAGAAGGAGGCGGGTACTTTTTGAAAGGATCTAACTTTGTGCCAGCAAACCCATTGGTTACTCCTGAGCATATTATGCCTGTTTGGTACTTTGCTCCTTACTATGCCATATTAATGGCAGTTCCAGATAAGTTTTTAGGGGTGCTAGCTATGGGAACTGCCATAGCAGTGCTGTTTACCATGCCTTGGTTGGATAGATGTAAAGTTAAATCTATTAGATATAGAGGGTTGTCTTATAAACTGTTACTGACAATGTTAGTGGTTAGTTTTTGTGCACTAGGGTGGCTAGGTACCTTGCCCGCTACCCCAGAGTCAACTCAATTGTCTAGGGTTTTTACAATAACTTATTTTGCATTTTTCTTGATACTGCCCTTTACCTCGGCTCGTGAGAGAACTAAACCAGTACCAGAGAGGGTCACTTAAAATGAAGAATTTATCAAATAGATTTACTTTATTTAGTTTGTTTTTAGTCATGATAACTTTTTCTGTTACAACCCAAGCGGCGGGGCCAAAAATATCTTTAGATGATGCTAATAATGATTTAAGAGATGTACAATCTTTACAAAGAGGTGCTATGCTTTTTACTAATTATTGTATGGCTTGTCACTCGGTTAAATATATGCGATACAACAGAATTGCTAGAGATTTAGGCTGGACAGATGAAGAGGTAGTTAAAAAAATGTCCCGTGGTTTAAGTCGCCCAGTAGACTATGTAATGACTAGCATGAGTGAGCAGGTTCAATTAGCCGCATTTGGAACGCTTGTTCCAGACCTATCCTTAACTTCTCGGGTTAAAGGAACCGACTATATTTTTACATTTATTCGTGGCTTTGAGCAAGATGAAGAAGGTAATTGGGATAATGCTGTCATAAAAGGGACTTCTATGCCAAATGTATTGGCAGGTCTGAAAAAAACCTCGACAGAAGAAGAGTATGATCAAGCGACTCGAGATATTTCTAATTTTCTTGAATATGTAGGAGATCCAAGTAAAATTAAGCGATGGGATTTAGGATGGAAAGTCATGCTTTTCTTATTTGTTTTATTTGTTTTAGCTTATTTATTGAAAAGAGAGTATTGGCGTGATATAAAGTCCTGATTTGGGTTAAACTTGATGCTTTATTTTACAATAAACCCGCTTAAAGCGGGTTTATTGTTTTTTGTGATTAAATATATATACACCCCAAG
>CAYLXI010000038.1:0-13415 GCA_964387695.1 uncultured Piscirickettsiaceae bacterium | reverse complement strand
ATTTTTCTCATTTTTATTCGCACCCCATTTATGCAAAGGTCTCACATTAAATTTTTGTTAACCCAAGTCCCTACTTAAAAAAAGGATATAGAGTGTTAGAGCTATATGTCAGTTTTTTAAGTAGAAATTTGGGGTTAAGTATTTTCTAATAAGCCTTAGCCCTTGTATTAAAAGTTTTTAAGTAGAGAGTATTATGTTTCAATCTCAAATGAAAGTTATTAGCAATCAATATCCTGCATGGAAATATTTGCTGCTTATTCTAGTGACTGTTTTAGGTATAACCTATGCCATGCCAAATATTTTTGGTGATGATCCAGCGGTGCAAATGTCTCCAGCTAAATCTATTCAATTTAATGATAATACCAAGGTTAAAGTTGTTGCGGCTTTAAGTGAAGCCAACTTAATACCAAAAAAATTAGAATTTGAAAGAGGTAGATTTTTAATTCGTTTTAATGATGTTGACACGCAGTTAAAAGCACAAAGCGTTCTTAAAGATTTAATGGGTCGACAAGCCATTGTCGCTTTAAATCTCGCTCCTGCTACCCCCAATATTTTGCGTTCCATTGGTGGTCAGCCCATGTATCTAGGACTAGATTTGCGTGGAGGTGTTCACTTCTTAATGGATGTAGACATGGACGTGGCGGTAGAAAAAAGCTATCTAAGGTATATGGATGAAATTAGAGGCTTTTTAAGAGGGGAAAGAGTTAGGTATTTAGGCATAAATTACGAAGAAGAAGCACTTAAAATTAAATTTAGACAGATGGAGTCGATTGCTAAAGCCAGAGAAGTTTTAGAAAACGAGTACGACACAGAATTTTTGTTTGAAGAAGTTACCGATGCGGAGTATCCTGCTCTATTGATTAGACTGCAGCCCAGTGCGATTGATCAAGCAAAATCTTATGCTTTAAAGCAAAACATTACCACTTTACGAAATCGTATTAATGAGCTAGGAGTGGCAGAGCCTGTTATTCAGCAACAAGGCGATAGGCGAATTGTAGTGCAATTACCAGGGGTGCAAGATACCGCACGGGCAAAAGAGATTTTAGGGGCGACGGCAACTTTAGAATTTCGTCTAGTAGAAGAAAGAGGGGATCCAGTAAGAGCTGAAAGAACAGGGTTTTCTCCTCATGGTTCACAGTTATATCATTTTCGTGATACTCGTCCAATTTTGTTGCAACGAAGCATTATCATCTCTGGTGACAATGTTATTAATGCCCAATCAGGTATAGATACCGAGTCTGGAGGAGCTGAAGTAAGCATTACCCTAGATGGTGTGGGTGGGCGAAGAATGTTGGCAATAACCAAAGAAAATATTGGCAACCGTATGGCGGTCATCTACATTGAAAACAGGGTTGAAACCACTCTTGTTGATGGTGAACAAGTTACACTGCGTTCTACTACTAAAGATGTGATTAATGCCGCAACCATTCGTGGTCAGTTCTCAACTCGTTTTCAAATTACAGGGTTAGACAACCCGCAAGAGGCTCAGGATTTAGCATTGTTATTGAGGGCAGGAGCTTTAGCCGCACCAATGGAAATTGTAGAAGAAAGAACCATAGGACCTAGCTTAGGAAAAGAAAATATTGAGCAAGGGTTCTTGTCTGTAATTATAGGTTTTGCATTGGTTTTAGTGTTAATGGCTTGGCGCTATAAGACTTTTGGCATGATTGCAAACATGGCTTTGTTGTTAAATTTAGTGATTATTTTTGCGATATTATCTTTATTGCAAGCAACCTTAACTATGCCAGGAATTGCGGGAATTGTCTTAACGGTGGGAATGGCTGTTGATGCCAATGTGTTGATATTTGAGCGAATAAAAGAGGAGCTTAAAAACTCCTCTATTCAATCCGCCATTCACTCTGGTTATGAAAAAGCTTTTGTAACGATTGCAGATGCAAATATTACCACGCTACTTGCAGCGGTAGTTCTGTTTAGCTTTGGAACAGGGCCAATTAAAGGCTTTGCAATTACCCTGTCTATCGGAATTATTACTTCAATGTTTACTGCACTGATAGGTACAAGAGCCATTGTTAATCTTATCTATGGTAATAAGCCAGTTAAAAAGCTAGCGATTTAGGAATGGACATGTTAGAAATAGAAAATGTAAAACAAATTAATTTCATGGCACATCGTCGTAGAGCGATGTTTTTATCTCTTGTTTTGGTGGTTGCATCTTTAGTAGGTCTTTATGTAAAAGGTCTTAACTTTGGTATTGATTTTACTGGCGGAACGATTGTTGAAGTCTCTTACGATAGTCCTGCGGATATTGATGAAATTAGAGAAAACTTAAGAACCTCTGGTTTTGAAGATGCCATAGTACAAAATTTTGGCTCAGCAGAAGAAGTATTAATTCGTCTTGCCCCGCAAGAAGGTTTAAATACGGCGACTATTAGTAACCAAATAATGGATATACTAAGAGCAGAAGATGAAGGTATGGAAATGCGTCGGGTGGAGTTTGTAGGGCCTCAAGTAGGGGAGGAGCTCACCGAGGACGGTGCTTTATCGGTTGTTTATGCGCTCTTTGGAGTATTGATTTATGTCGCTTTGCGATTTGAGTTTCGTTTCTCTATTGGTTCAGTAGCGGCTCTTATTCACGATGTTGTTATCACATTAGGGGTGTTTGCTTGGCTGCAAATACAGTTTGACTTGACGGTATTGGCAGCCTTGCTCGCTGTTATCGGTTACTCCTTAAACGACACCATAGTTGTGTTTGATAGGGTGAGGGAAAACTTTAGAATCATGCGCGAAGGCACGCCCGAAGAAGTGACCAATGTATCCATTAATCAAATGTTATCTCGCACAATCATGACCTCTTTAACGACTCTAGTCGTGCTGGTTGCCTTGTTTGTTATTGGTGGTGAAATTATTCAATATTTTGCTCTTGCCTTAATTATAGGAGTTGTTATAGGAACTTACTCTTCTATCTATGTTGCGGGATCTATCGCCTTAGCATTGGGAGTTTCTAAAGAAGATTTAATGAAGCCCGTTAAAGATGGAGTGGACGGAGATCAGCAAGAAAAAGATTTAAACCGTATGTTTTTAGAGCAAGAGTCTAAACGAGAAGCAAAAGAGGCAGAAAAAGCTGCTAAGGCAGAATTAAAAGCCGAAAAAACTAAAAAATAAATTATGTCATTATTATTAGAAACCAGTAAACGCCGTACTTTTGCCATTATTTCTCATCCAGATGCAGGTAAAACCACCGTCACCGAAAAGTTATTATTATTTGGTGGAGCAATCCAGTTAGCAGGAGCGGTTAAAAGTCGTAAAACTAACCGTGCAGCCACCTCTGATTGGATGAAAATGGAACAAGAACGCGGTATATCCGTTGCCTCTTCTGTTATGCAGTTTCCTTATAAAGAAGTGATGATTAACCTGTTAGATACACCAGGTCATGAAGACTTTTCGGAAGATACTTATCGAACTTTAACCGCGGTTGATTCTGCTTTAATGGTTATTGATGTTGCCAAGGGCGTTGAAGATAGAACCATTAAGTTAATGGAAGTCTGTCGTTTGCGTGACACACCTATATTGACCTTTATTAATAAGATGGATAGGGAAGGCAAAGACCCTATTGACCTGCTAGATGAGGTTGAAGCAGTTCTAAAGATAAATTGTGCTCCCATGACTTGGCCAATTGGTATGGGCAAGCGTTTTAAAGGTATTTATCACCTATATAATGACACAGTTCGCTTGTTTGCAAAGACCGATAGCTCCAGTGCCACCAAAGGTGAATTAATTAAAGGCTTAGATAACCCGCGACTAGATGAGTTATTGGGAGAGCAAGCAGAAGAACTTCGTGAAGAGGTAGAGCTGGTGCAAGGAGCAAGTCATGAGTTTAATCTGGAAGGTTTTTTAAAAGGTGAGCTTTCGCCAGTTTTTTTTGGTTCAGCGGTTAACAACTTTGGCTTACAAGAATTGCTAGACGGCTTTGCAGACTATGCCCCTCCACCGATGCCTAGAGCAACCATTGACAGAAAAGTTGGTGCTGAGGAAACAAAAGTTACGGGTTTTATTTTTAAAATTCAAGCCAATATGGATTCCAAGCACAGAGATAGAATTGCTTTTATGAGAATTGTCTCAGGACATTATAAAAAAGGCATGAGCTTTAAGCATGTGCGTTTAGGTAAAAGCATTAAAGTCTCTAAAGCCATTACTTTTTTGGCAAATAAACGCGAGCAAGCAGAAGAAGCCTATCCTGGCGATATTATTGGCTTGCATAATCATGGAACGATTAAAATAGGCGATACCTTTACTCAAGGAGAAACACTTAAGTTTACAGGTATTCCTAACTTTGCTCCCGAGTTGTTTCGTCGTGCAGTGCTTAAAGACCCAATGAAAATGAAAGCCCTGCAAAAAGGTTTAACTCAGCTCTCAGAAGAGGGGGCTACCCAATTATTTCGCCCTATTAACAAAAATGATTTAATTTTGGGTGCAGTGGGGATTCTGCAATTTGAAGTAGTCGCCCAACGCCTAAAAGATGAATATAATGTCAGTTGTATTTTTGAAGCGGTGAATGTTAATACGGCCCGTTGGGTAATGGGTGAGCAAACAGAAATTGATAAATTCTTAATAAAAGTTCAAGATAATGTTGCTTATGACGCAGCTAATGAGTTGGTTTATATCGCACCGACCAGAGTTAACCTTAGTCTTATTCAAGAACGCTGGCCAAATTTACAGTTTGTTTCAACTAGAGAACATTAATTTTAAGGATTCATTACATGACATCTCGTTCTTGTTTCAAGGCCTATGATATTCGTGGTAAAGTTCCCGAAGATTTAAACGAAGATATCGCTTATAAACTAGGAAAAGCTTTTGTTGAAGAGCTGTCTGCCAAGTCAGTTGTGGTGGGTTATGATATTCGACTAGAAAGCATTCCTCTTGCCAAAGCTCTTAAAAAAGGTATTGTCGAAGCAGGGGCTGATGTGATTGATATTGGTCTGTGTGGCACCGAAGAAGTTTATTTTAATACTTTTCATCAAAATACTGATGGCGGTATTATGGTAACTGCCAGCCATAACCCCAAGGGTTATAACGGTATGAAGCTGGTTTCAAAAGGTTCTAAGCCTATTTCTATTAACTCTGGACTTAAATCTATTGAACAAAAGATTGTTGCAGATGATTTTTTGCCTCCAAAATTACCAGGCCTGGTAAAAACACATTTATCAAAATTAAATTATATTAATCACCTGCTAACCTATATTAATAAAGATAATTTAAAGCCACTTAAAATTGTAATGAATGCAGGCAATGGCTCTGCTGCAGTGGTGATAGAACAAATTACCAAACACCTGCCTTTTGAATGTATCTTTATTCATAATATAGCAGATGGGAACTTTCCTAACGGTGTTCCGAACCCACTGTTGCCAGACAATAGAATAACCACTTCAGAAGCGGTTAAAGCTCATAATGCTGATCTAGGTGTTGCGTGGGATGGAGATTTTGACCGTTGTTTTTTGTTTGATGAGAAGGGAGAGTTTATTGAAGGTTATTATCTAGTTGGTCTTTTAGCAGAAACGCTGTTAGAGAAATATCCGCAAGGAAAAATAATTCATGATCCACGTCTAACCTGGAACACCATAGAGCAAGTTAAAGAGGCAGGTGGTATTCCTATACAGTCTAAAACAGGACATTCCTTTATCAAAGAAAGAATGCGTGAAGAAGACGCTATTTATGGTGGAGAAATGTCTGCTCATCACTATTTTAAAGATTTTGCCTATTGTGATTCAGGAATGATTCCTTGGTTATTGATTGCTGAATTTATGTCTATTAGCAACAAGAAAATGTCAGAAATGGTTGCCCAGAGGGTTAAGTCTTACCCTTGCAGTGGTGAGATTAATTATACCGTGAATAATGTTCCTGCTATTTTAGCTAGGATTATGAAATGTTTTGCTAAAGACAGTCCTAAAATAGATAAAACAGATGGTGTCAGTCTAGATTTTGGCGACTGGAGAATGAATATAAGAGCTTCAAACACAGAGCCACTATTAAGATTAAATGTGGAGTCTAGAGGAAATTATGATTTGGTTTGGCAAAAAGTGAAAGAAGTAGAATCTCTTATAAAAGAATAATTGTCGCCAAACCAAGAAAAACAAAGAATCCTAAAGAGTCGGTAACTGTGGTTAGCATTAATCCTGAAGCCAGTGCTGGGTCAATTTTAAACCTGTGCAAAGTGATAGGAATGACAGCACCTGCAAGTGCTGCCGCAACAAGATTTATGAGCATTGCACTTGCAAAAATTAAACCTAGTGTCCAGTCTTGAAAAATTAACACAACTCCTATAAAGGATAATAAAGCCCATAATAGTCCGTTAAGAACTCCCACTAATGCTTCTTTTATCACCAAAACTTTAGTGTTAGAGGAGTAAAGTTTTCCTGTTGAAATAGCACGAATTATAATAGTAGCGGTTTGAGTGCCCGCAATACCGCCCATACTGGCGATAATGGGCATTAAAATTGCCAAGGCAACCAGCTTTTCAATAGATGCATCAAATAGCCCAATCACAAATGAAGCAAAAATGGCAGTGAGTAAATTAAGCCCTAGCCAAAAAGTTCGTCTTTTAGCTGAGCGAGGAGCGGGAGCAAATAAATCTTCATCATCATCTAAGCCTGCTATTGCCATTTGTTTATGTTCGGCTTCTTCACGAATAATATCAACCACATCATCAATGGTAATACGGCCTAAAACTCGGTTTTGGTCATCAATAACGGTTGCGGCAATTAAGTCATACTTTTCAAAAATATGGGCGACTTCTTTTTCAGAAGTCATGCCATGAATTGCCGCTTTATGTTTATCGACTAAGCTTGAAACCAGAGTGTCTTCATCATGAGTAAGCAGGTTGTTGAGTTTGATAGCCCCTACATAATGACCTTTGCGGTCGCGGACAATTAAATCGACCAAAGAATCTGGTAGCTCGCCAATTTTACGCAATAATCTTAAAACGACTTCTAGCGTAACATCTTCACGCACCGCAATAAAATCGGTCGTCATAATACCACCTGCGGTATTTTCTGGGTAGGTTAAGCCAACTTCAACGGCAAAACGATCTTCTTTAGAAAGGTTTTGAACAAGTTCTTGTTGATCCTGCTGAGGAAGAGCCTGTGCAATATCAATAATATCATCTGTTTCTAAGTGCTCAACCACTTCAAGTAGCTCAGTGGTGTTGAGTTGTACCAGCAAAGATGAGCGAACCTCCTCATTGGTATGAGCAAGAATTTCACCTTGAAGATTAGATGGGATTTGTTCCCATAATTTTTGGCGTTGTACCGGAGGTGTGGCTTCTAATATTTCTGCAATTTCTTCAGGAACCAGTCTTGCCAATAATGAAGTTATGGCAACAGTATTTTGGTTTTCTACTGCTTGTAAAAGCTGCTCTGTGAGAAGGGTGCTGTCATTGAGAAGATGTTTATTTATCATGGGTATGACAAGCGTTTTAATTGTTTGAATAGGGTTATTCTACCCAAATCCTCATGTCTAAGGAGGATATATTAGAAATATCCTAATCTATATATAGAGCTTACCCTCTGATTTGTGATTTTATAGGAATTTGAAGATGAGATAAAACTTGATTTAATGAGTCAAAAAAACCGCAATTAAGCGGCTCCTCAAGTTCTTTCTTGAGTTATTTCTTTAAATGAAATAATTTAGTTTTTAAGCTTCTTGCATGTTATTCAAGCTTCTTGCTCCGCCTGATTTTCTATCATGGCTAGATATTTTTTCTTTATGTTTGATTATTTGGCGGTCAAGCTTGTCAATGAGTCCATCAATTGATGCATACATATCTTGGCTGGTATGTTGTGCAAATAAGTCGACACCAGATGCATGAACAGTTGCATCTGCTTTTTGATCTTGTTTTTCAACGCTTAAAATAACATGGATATTAGTAACATGATCAAAGTGGCGAGTAAGTTTGTCCATTTTTGTGTTGACATAATCTCTTAGAGAATCGGTAATGTCGATATGATGCCCCGTAATATTAATTTGCATAAGATATCCTCTTTGCTGATGATTGTTGTTATTCCACTTTCAGTATAGCATAGAAAAGTAGGAGGGCAATGGTTGAAAATAGGAAGACTTTTAAGAAACTATTAAAGAATATCTTTAGGCTGTTTATGTAAAGTTTTCTCCTAGATAGACACGCCTAACATCGGGATTATTAAGAACTTCTTTGGGAGTACCCGAAGCTAAAATACTACCTGAGCTTAGAATGTAAGCTTGATCGCATACGCCTAGAGTTTCGCGAACATTGTGGTCAGTAATAAGAATGCCAATATTTCGTTGTTTGAGATGGAGAATGATGTTTTGTATGTCTTTTACTGAGATAGGATCTACACCAGCAAAGGGTTCATCAAGTAAAATGAAGTTAGGCTCCATGGCGAGTGCTCTAGCAATTTCAACGCGCCGCCTTTCTCCTCCAGAAAGAGATTGCCCAAGTTGTTTGGTAATATGCCCGATTTGTAAATCATCTATAAGGTGCTCAAATTTTTGTAGCCGTTCGCTTAGTGAAAGCTCGGGTCGCATTTCTAAAATGGCCATAATATTGTCGGTGACACTGAGCTTTCTGAATACAGAGGCCTCTTGAGGAAGGTAACCTATTCCTAATTTAGCTCGTTCATGGATAGGAAGAGCGCTGATTTCTTGGTCATTTAAAAAGATTTGCCCTTTATCATTAGAAACCAGCCCTGTCATCATGTAAAAAGTAGTCGTTTTTCCAGCACCATTGGGACCAAGTAGTCCAACAACTTGACCGCTATAAACTTCTAAATCAACAGAAGTAACAACCACTCGTTTTTTATAGCTTTTAGCGAGACCTTTGGCGTAAAAATGTGCCATTTATTCTTCCACTTTTTCGGGGTAAAAAATCATTTTAACCCTTTTTTGTTCGCCTTGAATGCCTCTAGCAGAAAGGATTTGTTTTGTAAGGTCGTAGGTGATATGCGGGCCTTTAATGGAGCTTACTCCTTCTTGATGAATAAAGGCTTGCCCTTCAAAAACAACCCTTCTTTCTTTAGCAAAATAAGTTATTTTATTTGCTCGACCCTTAACCCAGGTTTGTTCTTCAGGCAAAAACCGTTTAAAGCTGGCTTGTTTTCCGATAGAAATAGCTTTTTCGATTTGGTTATTTGGGTGAATTAATGTGATTTTATCGCCTAGGATTTGAGTGGTTCCTTGGGTTATTTTGACAGAACCAGTATAAATACTAATCCCTTCTGTTTCTTTAACTTCTAAAGCATCGGCAGTAATTTCAATGGGAAGATTTTCATCTGGAATAGAATCGGCATGTGACGGTGCTGTGATCAGCAGGGTTAAAATAAGAGAAAATAAAGCTAAGTTAATTCGGTTCATGGTGAGTTTTCACATTCGATAAAAGTTGAAAGTTTCCTGTTTGTAAATTGGCTTTAAAGCCTATGCCTGACATTCTGGTTTGCGGTTGCTTCATTACAACCAGAAGCGGGCTGTATATTTGTTGTGTTTCTGTATTATAGGTAATCTTTTCGGTCAACAAGGTTTTATTTTGTGGTTGATTATTATCTAGTTTATTTGTTGGGTAGCGTTTTATCACCACATTTTTTAGGAAACTAAGCTTAGTTTCTTGAGTTAATTCTGCCTGCTGGCTTTGAATAGTATGGGTGTGCTCTAAAGTGGTTCTAATAACAAATGGCTGAGTAAAGAAGGTAGTTTTGTGTTCGTCTTGATGATGGATGCGGTGAGCTTTAATGTAAGTTTGGGAAGTTAAATCTTGTGGGTTTTGTTGCCAAGTTTGGGTGTTAAAAATCTGCCAACTATAGTCTAGTATTTCTTCAGGTATATCAGAATCAGAGGTTGGAGTTATTTGTTTAAGGCTGATAAAAACAGTTGCCATCGCCGCAAGGAAAATAAAAAGGAAAGAGAGAGTGCGTTTCATTAAGTTTCTTTAAGTTAGAGTTTTTCTCTTAAAAAGAAGTCCATATGTTGCTGCCATGAACCTTGTGAGCGCATAATCATTTCGCAGATTTCTCTAACGCACCCTTGACCGCCTTTGAACTTAGAGATATAGTCAACCCTTGATTTAACTTCGGCATCGCCATCACTTGGAGAGACGGATAAACCTATGCGAGTTAAAATAGGAAGGTCTAGTATGTCATCACCAATATAAGCAATTTCAGAAAACTCTATTTGCAAATTATCAACTAATTTCAAAAAGGTAGGAAGTTTGTCTGGCACGCCTTGATGAACATGTTTTACTTTTAAGTCGTCCATGCGTTTGGTAACCAGTAGAGATTTTCGCCCTGTTATAATGGCAATATCAACATTAGACTTTTGTAGCAAAACCATACCGTGACCATCGCGAGTGTTAAAGGCTTTATATTCTTGACCATCATCGCCATAAATAAGTTTATTATCCGTCATGACACCATCAACATCTAGAATAAGAAGTTTTATTTTTTTAGCTTTTATGGTTAAAGCTTTTGAAACTTGGGTCATGATATTTTCCTAAAATTGAATATTATGAAACCGTACGGAAGTAAATTAACACGAGATACGCAATAAAGCTAGCCAAGAGTAGTATCCCTGCTTTTTTATTCATAACAGCCTTACCTTTTCGAGGCAGTGCTAATAAAATCATGGCAAGAGTGAAGCCTAGCATAATTGGGTAGTCAATAGAAAGAACGCTGGGGTCTAACACGGCTGGAGCAAGAATGGCAGGTACAGCCAATACCGCTAATAAATTGAAGAGATTAGAACCGATGATGTTTCCTATCATTAGATCAGTTTGCCTTTTCTTAGCAGCCGTAATGGCAGCGGCAAGTTCTGGCAAGCTGGTTCCTATGGCAATAATGGTTAAGCCTATAATCACATCTGGCACTTCAAATACATAGGCAATATCTATCGCACCCCATACCATCAGCCTAGCACTTACCATTAATACTACCAAGCCAACGCCAAGAAGTATTAATGCTTTTTTAAGGGTTATGCTCGGCATTTCTTCAATTTCATCTTGAGTTTCTTGAGCTAAAGGGTCAGAAGAGTCCATGTTTTTATTGGCTTTAATCATCCAAAACATGACAATAACGAGCAAGGTTAAGAGAATAATGCCGTCGATTACGCTAAGGTGTTGATCTAAGATAAGAATAAGCCCAACAAAAGACACACCAAGAACAAGAGGGAGTTCGCGTCTAAGCAAAGAAGATTTAACCACAATAGGAGCAATGATTGCTGTTACTCCTAAAACTAAACCGATGTTGGCAATGTTTGAGCCTATTACATTACCCACTGCTAAACCAGGATTACCTTCAAGGGATGCAAAAATTGAAACGATAATTTCTGGTAGAGATGTACCAAACCCTAACACCACAACCCCTATAATTAAAGGAGAGATGTTTAGGTGTTTAGCCGTACTGGCAGCCCCTTCTATAAAAATATCAGCACTCCAAACCAAGGCAACGAGACCGATTAATACAGCGATAGAGGGGATCAGTAGAGCTTCAAGCATGCAAAAACCTTTAAAAGCATTTAATAAAGAGAGAGTATTATAGTTTAAGTTTATGTGTAAAATAAATATCTTTTATGGCCGCCACTAGGAATAGGAATAATGTTTTATGGAAAATTTAACGATTGGAGCAGAAAGCTGGCTTCATAAAGATTGGGAAGGTAGTTTTTATCCAGAAGGTATGCCAGAAGATTGGCGGCTAGATTTTTACAGTAATCAGTTTTATTGTGTATTAGTGCCAGAAGAAGACTGGCTAGCTTGGGGAAAAAAGGATCTTGAGGATATAGCGGAAGCACTTGAGGGAGAATCTTTTGCTTTTATCTTTAAGCTAACCGAAAAGTTAACTTGTGATGATTTAAAGTGGTTAGAAGAGGTTGTAAAAGGTTTAAGTGGCTTGTCGATAAGGTTGCTTATAGATTTACAGGTTTTGCCATTAAAGAGCTTGCCCATCTTATTAAAAAATTTGCCAATGACTTATGTTGAACCGTTATCAAAAGAAGGCAAAATAGGGTGGTCTTGGTCTATTGAAAACCAAACTTTTTCAGGAGAGCCTTTTGGTTGTGTAAGTTTTTTGCCGCAAAATGACAAGGGCAAGATTGATCTTTTAAAATCTTTTATGTATTCTCTACCAAAAAACCTGAATGGAGCACCTTTTATTGTTTCTGGAGACAAAATAAAAGGGTCAAGTTTAAGTCACTTAAAGACCTTGTCAGAATTACTTGGTTTTTAAGGAGTCTTTTACACTTAAGGAAGAGCTTAATAACTAAGGTTAGAATTAGGCTGAAAAAAAGTGTCGCTATTTTTACTTCGCCAAATTTGTAGTCTATTTTTTATCAGAAAAAGTTCTAAATTGCAGTTAAAACAGGATTTATATGCTTTGAATTAAATTTGATCCAAAAAACAATGAAGTTAAGCCGCCCATAGCTAAGTAAGGGCCAAAAGGAATAGGTTCTTGTAAGTTGCGTACTTTCAAAATAGCTAGGGCGATGCTTATGATAAGGCTTGATAATGATGCTATGAGTATAATCTGCGGTAAACTTTCAATGCCAAACCACGCTCCTAATGCGGCTAGTAGTTTAAAATCGCCAAATCCCATGCCTTCTTTTCCTGTGAATAATTTAAAAACATGAAACACCGTCCAAAGTATTAGGTAGCCCACGGCGGCTCCCCAAATAGCTTCAAAGGGTGTTGTGTAGAATCCTTGGCTGTTAATTAGCAGACCTATCCACAAGAGAGGTAAGCTAAGATTGTCTAAAATAAGAAAGTGTTCTAAATCAATGACGCAGATGGTAATTATAAACCAGATGAAAATAAGAGCGAATAGACCTGCTGGGGTTGGACCATAAACCCAAACAGCTAGAAGGGTTGTAAGCATGGTGGTGAGTTCAATAATAGGGTAGCGAATAGATATTTTATGTTGGCAAGCATGACATCGACCTTTTAGGGCTAACCAACTAAATAAAGGAAATAAACGATACCAAGGTAAGGAGGTTTTGCATCTAGGGCATTGTGAGCGGGTTACAGAAATTTGCTTAAGCTGTTCTTTGGCATCTTCAGTCATTAAACGAGGAAGCCGCCAAGTGAGCATGGATATAAAACTGCCTATAAGCAGTCCGATTAAGGCAGAAAAAAAAAGGACAAAAATCATGTTTTCTAGGAGGTTCAATGGAGTTTTCCTGCGTTTTAAGGCTTCATGGTACTTGAGTTCTCATCACTATCGCAATTTTTTCTCGTTATATGTTCAGTTACGACGCAGGAGCGTAGGATGCTTACTAGGAAGCACTTAACAACTAAGATTATTTTAGCCAGTATAAAATAATTTTAGTTGTTAAGCTCTTCCATGGCAAGCGCATATAAATTATCGGCAGAGCTGAACATAAATAGGGGCGGAGTCAATGCCAGTAAGTTAAGTAATAACCTGTTGTTTACAAAGAACATTTATAACCTG
>CAYLXI010000037.1:0-14182 GCA_964387695.1 uncultured Piscirickettsiaceae bacterium | reverse complement strand
GTTTCTTTTTTAGGGCGACCTAGAGGCTTTCCTGCATAATGAATAAAGCAATCTTAGTTGTTAAGTTCTTCCTTAAGGAAAAACTTAAGAAAACATTCTTCGTAAAAATCTAACAAAAATAAAGAGAGCCAATATTATCCACAAATAAACAAACCAACGAATAAAATTATAAAATGAAGCCATGGATTCAGACAAGTGTGCAACATTTTCAACGGTTAACATTCCGCCTTCTGCATTGGATAGTACAATTAAACTAACCAATAAAAAAACCGCTCCTAAAGCTGCACTGGAATACAAAAACAAACGCTGCCAAATATCCATTATTTTTTACCTGTTATCTTTTTAACTTCTTCATAGGCTGCATTCACTTCTTTCATTTTTTCAGTCGCTTGCTTTATTTCATCATCATCTAAACCTTTGCCGTGCATATAATCAGGATGATATTTCTTAACCAATATTCGATAAGATTTTTTTATTTTAGAAAATTCATCATCTTCAGAGCAGCCCAATACTTCATAAGGATCTTGGCCTGGACTCAAAGCACTTTGTGTTCCTGATCCAAGAACTTGATCTCTCATTTGTTGGATTTTTTCTGGCGAAAATTTAAGGATTTCACCAACTTCATTTAATGCACTTAAAGCGTTTTCTGAAAACCCGTCTAAAGAAGCAAAAGAAGCCAGTTGCAAAAAAGCTCCCACACGAACCCCTTCAACACTTCGGCTTAAGGAATAACAATAATATCTAAGAGGTTTATCATCATTCTTTGCTTGATTTGCTAATTCAAAAAGTTTTTTCTTGGCTTTCTCAATCAAAGTTTCAGGCACACCCGCTTGTTGCATAGAAGATACCATTGCTTTAATGGTATCACTCATAAACTCAACTTCCACCTCACTCACATTACCATCACTTTTAGCAATTTTTGCCATTAAAGCAATCACCTCTTCAGGCATGGACAAGCGACTTTTTTTATAAGTATTATTGGTAAAGTTTTGATAAGCTTCAGAAAAGCTTTGACTATTTTTAACGGATTTAAAAGCATCAATCCCTAAATCTAATAACCGCCCAATTAACTTAAATGAAAACTTGAGGAGAATAAAAAAAATAACCAAAGGGGCAATAATAATAAATTTAATAAATCGCACAAAATGTCCTAATTTAGATTGAAAAACACAAATTATAAGGTCTAGCTATTTTATTCACCACTTTTTGTACACTAAAGGTACGAACCTCTTCAATAAACTTTTGACCTGAAAAATACACCTGCAAAGTAGGTAAAGACAATACACCATTTTGAGAACAAATATCTGTTGTTAAATGGCAATCAATATAAATAAGTTTAATTTCAGGATAGTGTTCTAGCATCAATGCCATTAATTTTGGTTTAATTGCATGGCAAACTTGACAATCTTTGCCCCCAAATAAAAATAAAACAGCCTCTTCATTTTGTTTTAGTTTATCTAGTTCAGCTAAAGTTTTAACCGTTTCCACTTAATTCTTATCCTTTTTGCCATAACCAATCCATCCTTTTAGAATCACTATAATCACCATGTTTTTTTGAAGATAGGAAAATCTTTTCAATTTTATCCCCTTGCCCGCGACATCCAGCTTCTAAGCAGGGATTTGGGGTTACATCATTCAATGCTTTTTAACCAAGAAATTTCTTCTTCCGAAAAACCTGCCGCTGCTCTGGCTTCGTAATTGAATGGCCCTCTAAGGCTTCCATAAAAATGCTTTTTGATGATTTCTGTAAAAGTATTAAAAGGGTCTAACCCTCGTTCCTTGCATAAATAACGAAACCAACGACTGCCAACTTCTACATGACCTATTTCGTCTCTTAGTAAGATTTTAAGTATTTCAACTCCGCGTTTATCTCCAATCGCTCGTAATTTACTTACCATTGAGGGAGTTACATCTAAACCCCGAGCTTCAAGCGTTCTGGGAACCAGAGCCATACGAATAAGAGGGTCATGATCAGTTTCATGGGTTGTTAACCACAAACCATTATGAGCAGGCATATCACCGTATTCTCCCCCCAAATGAAAAAGATGCTCTCGAATCATTTGGAAGTGATAAGACTCTTCTCCTGCCACTCTTAACCAGTCTTGATAATATTCTAAAGGCATTTCTTGAAAACGATAAATGGCATCTAAAGCTAAATTAATCGCATTAAATTCAATATGAGCAATTGAATGCATCAACGCCATTTTCCCTTCTTTAGAACCTAATTTTCTTTTAGGTAATTGCTTGGGAGAAACAAGATTGGGCTTAACTGGACGACCAGCATCAGGAACACGATAAATTTTATTTGTCATCTTAAAATCTAACCGTTCTTCTGAGCAAACTATCTGAATATTTTGTAACTTCTTAAGCTTGATGTTTAAATCAGACTCCATTAAACAATCGTAAGCCATTTTAAACATATTTTCTTTAGACATTAAATTCAACCTGTTAAAGAATTATGAGAATTCAGGTAAAGCAAAAAAGCCAGCAAGATGCTGACTTTTTCATGAAAAAACTAAACGATCAATCTTAAAAGACTCTTTAGGGAAGCATTTAACAACTAAAATTATTTTATGCGGGTAAAAAATACCGCTATTTTCACTGCCTAATTCTAACCTTAGTTATTAAGAGATTCCTTAAGGAAGAACTTAACGGTAATAAGCTGCCTGCAAAAAAGGAACTCCTTTAAACTCTTTTGCATCAATTGCATTGAAAAGTTTAGCCCATGCCCCTCTATCTTCTGGTGTCATAACAGAAGCTGGGTTAAGGCCTTTTGTTTTATCTCCATACTTAGCTTCTATCTTAGATAATTCAGCATGACACTCAAGAACAGTTGTTTTTTGCTCAAAAGCTTTTGCTTCAGTAACCCCTTTTTCTTTAGCTATCTCAATTAATGCCGTTGCATCTGCAATACACAAATCATAAGTTGAGGCCGCTTGAGCACTCATAGAAAAAACGGCTATTGCAGAAATAAATAAAGCTTTTAATGTTAGGTTTTTCATTCTTAAATGACTCCAAATCAGTTATTCTTTTTACCCTAACTTATACTCAATTTTATAAGCTGGGATTCTATATTTAACATGTTTAATTTTGAGGCTTTTAAACCAAAATTGCAACATAAAAATATTAGAAAATAATTATTTACTTATAAAATATATTTATCCTAAACTTAGATAAAATCAGGCTCTACCAGACTCATCTTTAGTATCAATCAGTTATAACTCAAATCCCTACTTAGAAACTGAATATAGAGTGCTAGAACTTGTTCGCTAGGCGTTTGCAAAAAATCTTAGTCACCCATCGGTTAAGGAAGAACTTAATAACTAAGATTATTTTACACAAAGATTTTTAAATATATTTAATTTCCAACACTTCATATTCAATTTTACCTTTAGGCGCTACAACAACCACATCATCCCCTTCTTCCTTGCCAATCAATGCTCGTGCAACAGGAGAATTAACAGAGATTTTTCCCTGCTTAATCTCTGCTTCCTCATGACCTACAATTTTATAAGTTACTTCTTCATCTGTTTCTAAATTTAACAGGGATACCGTTGCTCCAAAAACAATCTTTCCATTTGGATTTAACTTTAATATATCAATGATTTGAACTCTGCTCATCAGGCTTTCAATTTGCTTAATTCTAGCTTCAATTAACCCCTGCTCTTCCCTGGCAGCATGATATTCCGCATTTTCTTTAAGGTCTCCATGCTCACGAGCATCGGCAATATCTTTACTGACTGCTGGGCGATCTTCTTTCTTAAGCTTATTTAATTCTGCTTGAAGCACTTCTGCCCCTTCTTTAGTCATGGGATGTCTTTGCATCTTTTATTTTCCTCAATGAATATCTTGTAAGCGCGTTACTTTTTGATTGTCTAAATATGCCATTGCTGCGACCATTGCTAAAGCTCCAGCCATTGTTGTCGTATAACAGGTTTTGTGCATAAGTGCTTCACGACGAATACTTGATGAGTCTTTAATACTGACTGAGCCATCAGAGGTATTTACAATCAAATCAACCTCTTCATTCACAATAGAATCAACAATATTAGGTCGACCTTCCGTTACTTTATTGACAACTTCACACTCAATACCTGCTTCTGCTAAAGATTTTGCTGTGCCTCGGGTGGCTAAAATTGAGAAACCTTGCTCTATCAATTTATTTGCAAGATTAATTACTTTAACACGGTCTGCTTGACGAACGCTTAAAAAAGCTTTTCCAGAAGTAGGCAAGGCAGTACCAGCTGCCTGTAATGCTTTTTGATAGGCTTCAGCGAAAGTTTCTCCTAGCCCCATCACTTCCCCTGTAGACTTCATTTCTGGCCCTAAAATAGGGTCAACTCCTAAAAATTTAATAAAAGGGAAAACAGCCTCTTTCACTGAAAACTGATTAGGTCTAATTTCTTTTGTAAACCCTTGGTCAATTAATTTTTGACCTACCATACAGCGAGCTGCAATTTTAGCGAGAGGTTTTCCCATTGCTTTAGAAACAAAAGGAACCGTACGAGAGGCACGCGGATTGACTTCTAAAACATAAATATCCTCCCCTTTAACGGCAAACTGAGTATTCATCAGACCAACGACATTAAGACCTTTTGCCATTTTAATTACTTGAGTTCTAATTTCATCTTGGATATGCATTGGAATGCTATAAGGAGGCAAAGAACAAGCCGAATCACCAGAGTGAATACCTGCCTGTTCAATATGCTCCATCACCCCTCCAATAACCACTAAATCACCATCACAAACAGCGTCTACATCTAGTTCAATCGCATCATCTAAAAATCTGTCTAATAACACAGGGGAGTCATTAGAAACAGAAACTGCCTCAACCATATAACGAGATAAGTCTGTATCATTATAGACAATTTCCATCGCTCGTCCACCTAGCACATAAGAGGGACGAACCACTAATGGATAACCAATTTCATTCGCTAATATAATGGCCTGCTCTTCATTTATAGCAGTACGATTGGGCGGTTGTTTTAACCCTAGTTCAGTCAATAACTGCTTAAATCTTTCCCTGTCTTCTGCCAAATCAATAGACTCTGGTGAAGTACCAATAATTGGAACGCCTGCCGCCGCTAAATCTTCCGCTAGTTTTAGAGGAGTTTGTCCGCCATACTGAACAATCACTCCTTTGGGTTTTTCAACTTCAACAATTTCAAGAACATCTTCAAGCGTTAAAGGTTCAAAATATAATCTATCTGAGGTGTCATAATCTGTTGAAACCGTTTCTGGATTACAGTTAACCATAATTGTTTCATAGCCATCTTCACGCAATGCCATTGCAGCATGAACGCAACAATAATCAAATTCAATTCCTTGTCCAATGCGATTAGGCCCTCCACCCAAAACCATGATCTTTTCTTTATCGGTAGGGTTAGCTTCACATTCCTCTTCATAGGTAGAATATAAATAAGCGGTAGAGGTTTCAAACTCTGCTGCACAGGTGTCAACCCGTTTATAAACAGGACGAATATTTAAGGTATGACGAAATTTACGAATAAAAGCAGCATCTGTATTTAATAAGCAGGCTAAACGGTTGTCAGAAAACCCTTTTCGTTTTAATCGGCGTAAATAAACCTCATCTAAAGCATCTAATCCGCGCTGTTTAACATCATCTTCCATGTTAATCAGTTCTTGAATCTGTGCTAAAAACCAAGGATCAATTTTTGAAATCTCAAAAACCGTTTCTAAGTCCCAGCCAGCACGAAACGCATCTGCTACATACCAAATCCTTTCTGAGCCTGGCATACGCAATTCATGGCGTAAAACATCTTTAATTTCTTTTTCATCCATCTTCGCCAATGGCATAATTTCATCTAGGCCATTTTTATCTGTTTCTAAACCTCTAAGAGCTTTTTGCAGAGACTCTTGAAAGTTACGCCCCATTGCCATAACCTCGCCCACCGATTTCATTTGAGTCGATAATCGAGCATCTGCTTGTGGAAATTTTTCAAAGGTAAATCTAGGGACTTTGGTGACTACATAATCAATTGACGGTTCAAATGATGCCGGCAATGCTCCTGCGGTAATATCATTTTGCAATTCATCTAGGGTGTAGCCTACGGCTAATTTTGTAGCAATTTTAGCAATTGGAAAACCTGTTGCTTTTGAAGCTAAGGCGGACGAACGAGAAACGCGCGGATTCATTTCGATAATAATCATTCGTCCTGTTTCAGGATTTATTGAAAACTGAACATTTGAACCACCTGTTTCAACACCAATTTCTCGTAATACAGCTAAAGAAGCATTACGCATAATTTGGTATTCTTTATCTGTTAGCGTTTGAGCTGGGGCGACGGTAATAGAATCTCCTGTATGAACTCCCATAGGATCTAAGTTCTCAATCGAACAAACAATAATACAATTATCGTTAATATCCCTAACCACCTCCATTTCATACTCTTTCCAACCGATAATAGATTCTTCTATCAGCAGCTCTTTGGTGGGTGACATGTCCAAGCCAAACTTACAAATCTGTTCAAACTCTGTTTTATTATAGGCAATTCCTCCGCCCGAGCCCCCTAAAGTAAATGATGGGCGAATCACGGTTGGAAACCCTACCAATGCTTGAATCTTCCAAGCTTCTTCCATATTATGAGCCACATCAGAAACAGGCATATCTAATCCTATTTTTTTCATAGCTTGACGAAATCTGTCACGATTTTCAGCCTTATCAATGGCATCCGCATTGGCACCAATTAACTCAACATTAAATTCTTTTAGAACTCCTTGAGTATTAAGATCTAAAGCACAATTTAATGCCGTTTGCCCGCCCATTGTTGGCAAAATGGCATCGGGCCTTTCTTTAGCAATAATTTTGCGTAAAGTTTTCCAGTCAAGAGGCTCAATATAGGTCGCATCTGCCATATCTGAATCTGTCATAATAGTAGCTGGGTTAGAGTTAACCAAAATCACTCGATAACCTTCTTCTTTTAACGCTTTACAAGCCTGAACACCAGAATAATCAAACTCACAAGCCTGCCCAATAATGATAGGACCTGCACCAATAATTAGGATACTTTTTAAGTCAGCTCTTTTTGCCATGATTAATTTCCTGCTCCTGATGTTTTTTTATACTGCTTTATATTACTGATAAATTGATCAAATAATGGTGCAACATCATGCGGCCCAGGGCTAGCCTCAGGATGCCCTTGAAAACTAAAAGCGGGTTTGTCTGTGCGCTGAAGGCCTTGTAAAGAGCCATCAAATAAAGACAAGTGTGTTGCCTTTAAGTTTTCAGGCAAGCCCTCTTTGTCCACTGCAAAACCATGATTTTGAGAAGTAATCATTACTTTTTTACTCTCTAAATCTTGTACAGGATGATTTCCTCCATGATGACCAAATTTCATTTTAATGGTTTTAGCTCCAGACGCTAAAGCTAACAATTGATGACCTAAACAAATCCCAAATACAGGGGTTTTTGTTTTTAATATTTCCTGAATGGCTAAAATGGCATAATCACAAGGTTCTGGATCCCCCGGACCGTTCGATAAAAACACTCCATCAGGATTCATTGCTAAAACCTCAAGTGCAGGAGTTTGGGCTGGTACGACAGTCAACTTACAACCGCGATCTGCTAACATGCGCAATATATTTCGTTTAATTCCATAGTCATAAACAACCACATGATATTTATCATTTTCAGAACAATCTACATGCCCCTCTCCCAGCACCCACGAACCTTCTGTCCACTCATAAGTCTTCGCAGTAGTTACTTCTTTTGCTAAGTCCATCCCTTTTAATCCTGCAAAAGATTGTGCTTGAGAAATGGCAGCATCGGCATCAATATTTTCACCCGCCACAATGACTCCCGACTGCGTGCCTTTATTACGAAGAATTCGGGTTAATTTACGGGTATCAACATTGGAAATAGCAACCACTTCTTGCTCTTTTAAATACTCAGGCAGAGTTTTTTGAGCTCTAAAATTACTCATTACAACAGGGCAGTCTTTAACAATTAACCCTTCAGCCATAATACCTAGAGATTCATCATCATCTTCATTAATGCCTACATTTCCAATATGAGGATAGGTCAAGGTGACCATTTGTTTAAAATAAGAGGGGTCTGTTAAGATTTCTTGATACCCTGTTAAAGAAGTATTAAAAACCACTTCGCCAAGAGCCTCTCCTTCTACGCCAAGAGATTCTCCCCAAAATAAAGTGCCGTCTTCTAATGCCAATAAAGCCTGTGTCATGTTTAGTGCCTGTCCAAAAAATAAATTTTTATTGCCTTACTCCCAAACCTCTACTTAGAGAATTGACATATAGCACCAACTCTTGCCCGCTATGCATTCACAAAAAATACCCGCTTAGGGACCCGCTTAACCTACGGATAACGCCTAGTGAAGTAACTGTTTCTTTTGCAAATGACTAGCGAACAAGCTCTAGCACTCTATATCCAGCTTCTAAGCAGAGCTTTGGGTTACAGTGTTCGATCTGTCCATATAAAAAAACGGAGCCAGTCCTATAAGTAAGGACTCACTCCGCTTTTTTGCTACATGACATCGGTCATCTGCACTTACCCCGATAAAACCAGATAATCTTTTATAAAAACACCTTTGCACGCGAGACTGCAAAATAAAGCTGTTCTTTATATAATTAGCGGTATATTTTATATTACGCGAATTTTACTGTATTTATAGAAATTTGTCTATACCAAAGTATATCTCAAATCCCTACTTAGAAACTGGATATAGAGTGCTAGAGCTTGTTCGTTAGGCGTTTGCAAAAAACCTTAGCTTCACCTTAACAACTGACTAAACATTTACTTTGTTTCCAGATTTGAGGCAATAGCTTGAGCTTTTTTAACGGGAAGCCAATGAGAGAGTTTCCAATTCATTCCTACTGGTGTAGGAGATGAAACTCGCTTAATCGCTGAGATACAATATACATTTCCTGTTTCAACCCCCAACCAAGACAACAGCCTAGCTACTTTTTTAATTAGCCACCAAGCTTGATAATTTTGTGCTACAAAACAAGCCGTTGGCGTTATTTCTAAATGCTCAATATCATAACCTAGTAACTTCAACCAATCGACCAACCTTGAAATTTTAATCAAGTTCGCTTGTTTAAAAATTTTTTTATTTGCACCTAACTTCTGCTTTAAAATCGTACAAGAATGGGGATTAAAACCTGTAATAATTAATTTTCCTTCAGGAATCAATAACACATCAACTTGACGCAATAGGTGATAAGGGTCTTCCACTGATTCAAGGGTATGAGGTAAAAAAACCACATCAACAGAATCCTCTTTAATGGGCAAATAATCTAAATTTGCCTCCACTGCATTTTGAAACAGCTCTTTCCCTTTCTTGCACACGGAGGAATCCACCAAAATTTTATGCTTAACTCTACTGGAAGCAAGCAACTCTTGAGAAGAGGTTAAGCCCACTTGCAATAAATAATAACCAAAAACATTCTTTAATGCTCTATCAATCAACTTAGATTCTAGATCTAAAAAAACTTGACCTGAGTCTGTATTATAAAATTTCGTTAAATGAGATTGAAACAAAGGAGCTTTCATAATCTTTATACACCATTTTTAAGTTATTTTTACTACAATCCAAATCCCTAATTCATAAAAACACAGAAATAACGCACCCAAATTTTGATTGCGAAACCAATATATCACGATTATTCTAAGAGATTAAGGTACAATGCTCAAATTATATTAACTCACTTTTTTGCTTTGCTAAAATGAAAATTATCGGTATTCCTGCTCTTGTTGGCACTTATGACAATTATATTTGGGTATTACATAACCAAAAAAGTGCTTGGGTCGTTGATCCTGGAGAGTCTAAGCAGATTATTGAGTTCTTAAAGTTTCATAAATTGAACCTCGAAGCCATTTTAATCACTCACAATCATTTTGACCATGTTAATGGTATATTTAAAATTAAACAACAATTCCCTGCTGCTCATGTTTACGGGTCAGAAAAAACACCACATTCTTCAATCCAAACCCGATTAAAAGAAAATGACATTATTAATCTTGCTGAGGGTCTCTTTTTTAAAATTCTTGAAACACCTGGCCATACAGTTGATCATATTACTTATTATAATGACCAATGGCTATTTTGCGGAGACACTCTTTTTAGCGGTGGATGCGGGCGAGAACTTGGAGGGGGGTATAAAGCTTTTGCTAACTCTATATTAAAAATAAGCAATCTTCCAGACAGCTTAGAGTTTTATTGTGGACATGAATACACTAAAGAAAATCTTACCTTTGCTTTATGGATAGATTCAGAAAACACAATCCTTCAACAACGCTATAACCAGCTAGATATTGATTATCCAAAAACCCTTAAAAAACCACAATCTACCCTAGGTATTGAAAAAAAAACTAATCCCTTTATTAGATTTGAAGACAAAGCTATTTTATCTCAACTAATAAAAAGAGGGGCTAATAAAAGCTCACCTGAAAGTCTCTTTAAAACCCTTAGAAACTGGAAAGATGACATAGACAAAAATGGACTTCCACCTTGATTAAATTACGCATTATTTTTCTAATTTTTATCACTATATCGGTACTTTCTGGTTGCTCGACTTTAAAAGACCCTTTACATTCAGAGCCAGAACGGCCTCAACAAAAAATGTTGACAGAAAAACCCTCTACAGAAACTCTGCTTAATAACTCGATAATAAATCAAAATGCCTTAGGATTAGAGCAAGAAAACTTATGGGATGAGATTGCTAACAATCTTTATATTACCCCTATTTACACAAAAAAAATGAAAGAACATTTAACTTTATCTTTACGGAAAAAAAATAATTTAGAGCAAATATCTATCAGAGCACAACCCTTCCTGTATTTTATTTATAAAGAAGTTAAATCTAGACAACTTCCTTACGAAATAATCTTTCTTCCTATGGTAGAAAGCTCTTTTTTACCTAAAGCAATATCTCATGCTGGTGCGGCTGGAATATGGCAATTTATGCCAAGAACAGGCAACATGCTTGGCTTAAAACAAAACTGGTGGCATGACGGAAGATTAGATATTTATAACAGCACTCATGCGGCATTAGATTATTTACAAACTCAGTATAAAAGAAATAATAATGATTGGCTGCTAGCTTTAGCTTCATACAATGCAGGACATGGAAATGTACGAAAGGCTAAAAGAAACTTCTTAAAAAACAATCCTAAAGGGGAAATAAACTTTTGGAATATCAGCCCTTACTTACCTAAAGAAACACAAAATTATGTTCCTAGGATTTTAGCGTTTTCATATTTAGTAAAGCATGGCAAACGGTACAATATTAATTTACATTCCATTGATAACAAACCTTATTTTCAAAAAATACACTTAACTCAACAAACCTCTACTTCTAGTATTATTAAACATACAGGGATATCAAAACATCATTTTCATCTCTTAAACCCCGCTTTCCTTAAATCTGCAACTCCTCCACAAGGCCCGCATCATTTACTCTTGCCCCTTAAAGATGCTCACGATTTTAAATTAAAATTTAGTGCTAACCCAAGCTTATTTAAAGTGAACTGGGAAAAACATAAAATCCGTCAAGGTGATAGCCTTGGCCTTATTGCTCAAAAATACCAAACCTCTGTTCGAGAGATAAAAAATCTTAACAATATGAATTCTAGCCGTATTCGCGCTGGAAAAACTTTGCTTATACCCATCCCAAAACAATACACTCAAACAACCTTAGCCCAAGAGAAAACAAAAACTCGCCAAACTAAAACCCATACTCACAAGGTCAAAGCTAATGAGTCGCTATCGGTCATTGCCCAAAATCACAACACAACCGTACAAAAAATTTCTCAAATAAACAAAATTAACAGTAAAGACCTTATAAAAAAAGGGCAAATATTACAAATACCTGTTCAAAAAAATGAAATAAAAATTATTCACATCTTAAAAAAGGGTGAAAACTTAACCGTTTTAGCTAAAAAATATAACACTAATACTCAACAAATTGCTCGTTGGAATCAAATCCAACAATCTGATATTTTACAAACAGGAAAAAAACTTAAAATCTGGATATCAAGCTAATGCCAAATTTTTATTATCTATTTATTACCTATTTAATAACCAGTTTATTAATCATCTCTACAGCCCATGCCACAACATTAGACAGGTCAAAATTAACTCAAGATCAAAGAAATTTTCTGCATGCCTATACTGCGATTCAAGACAGAGACAGACCTTTAATTGCCCAATACAAAAAAAAACTACAAAACTACCCTCTTTTACCCTACATTAGCTACCTAGATTACCTAAAAAATTTAAATAACACCCCAACAATTGCTATTGTTAATTTTATTAAAAGCCATAAAAACACCCATCTAGCTAACCGCCTAACTTTAAGATGGTTAAACCACTTAGGTAAAACCAAGCAATGGTCTCTCTTTCTAGAACATTATGATTCAAACAAACACACCTCATCTAACTTAGCTTGCTATTATGTGCAAGCTCACATCCACAAGTCTAAATCTTATTATAATTTAGGCTCTCTTAGAGACCATTGGGTAACAGGTCGTCCACTCTCTAAGGCCTGTCAACCTATAGACACTTATATTAGAAACAACCAGAAACTTACAGGGTCAATGCTATGGGATAATATCATTCTTGCTGTCAAAAAACGCCAAATAAGTTTTGCAACCCTCTTAAGTCAAGATTTATCTAAAAAAGAACGGGGATTTTACCAGGCCTGGTTAAAAATAGATAAAAACCCAAAACTTTTAGCTAAAGGATTCCCTAAGGACATGCCCCTTAGAGTAAAACAAGCTGCCTTCAAACAATCCATTATTCTCCTTGCCCGTAAAGACCCTTTGCTAGCCAATCAATTACTTAAAAAATACGCCAAACCCTATAACATTAGCCTTATAAATGTTAATGAGCTTAGACGAACCATTTCACTACGATTGGCTTATAGATACAAAACAGAAGCCAAACAATTCTTATATGAAGTCAACCAAACAGAAGCGTCAAAAGACACCTTAAGATGGCAATTACAAGTTGCTCTTAAAAACTCTGACTGGCTAACAATTCTTGAGACTTATGAACTGCTTGATCCAGAATATCAAATTAAAAACAAATGGCAATACTGGAAAGCTCGAGCACTTAATGAAACCAATAAACAAGATCAAGCCAAAATAATTTTTAAAGACCTTGCTAAAAAACGTAATTTTTATGGGTTCTTATCTGCCGACATATTAAACCTAGACTATCAATTTAATCCAACAAGCAATGACGACATTGATATTGACTATCTTCTTAAAAAATATAGTCAACTTCCAAGAATAAAAGAACTTATAGCGATTAACTGGAAAATAAATGCAAATAGAGAATGGTACCACCTTCTAACTCATGTAAAACCAGATGACTTAGAAGCGGTTAACTATCTTGCCCTTGAATGGGAGCAATACAATATTGCGATTAGAGGTGCTGCGAAAGCGAAAGATTGGAACAACATTAACCTACGCTTCCCTACGCCGCATAAGGGACCCATTATGAAGGCGGCTAGTCAAAACGAAATAGACCCCGCTTGGATATATGCTGTTATGCGTCGTGAAAGTGCCTTTGCCAAAAACACTCTATCTCCCGCAGGAGCAATAGGTTTAATGCAGCTCATGCCTAAAACTGCCAAGTATATAGGACAAAAAATGGGAGTCAATGCGAGTATTTATCGAGATTTAACCAATCCTAAGTCCAATATTAAACTAGGCTCTGCTTATCTTAGTTATTTATATAAAAAATATGACTATAATCGAATTAAAGCAACGGCTGCTTACAATGCAGGGCCCAGCCGCGTCAATCAATGGATACCTAAAGATCGAGTAATTGAAGCTGATCAATGGATTGACAGCATTCCTTTTACAGAAACTCGTAGATATGTCAAAGCCGTTATGGAATATACCATTATCTTTCAATCTTTACTAAATCAGAAATACGATCGACTTGAGATTAATATGCAACCCATAGGAGTATTAAAGAACCCTAAATAAACACAAGGCAAGATAAAACATCTAACAAAAAAGGCCCTAGGGACAACTAGGGCTTAAAATTATTTCTTAAATTTATAAGAAATAATCAGAGGAGGATATTCATGAAGAAACATGAATGGCTCGATTATATAAATTAGGCTCTAATACTGTCAACTGATTTTTTACAATTTTCTTTTACCCTATAAAAAAACTTATAAAATGGAG
>CAYLXI010000036.1:0-14304 GCA_964387695.1 uncultured Piscirickettsiaceae bacterium | reverse complement strand
CTTAAAAAATGGTTTAAGATTTTTAAATTAGAAAATGAGTTAGTTTGGGTATAATAACTAAGGTATCTAAGAATTATGGGTGAATAGTTATTATTGATTTTATAAAGTTTTTTTATTTTAGGGGTAAGGCTGATGCCTAAAGAAAAGAAAGGTATTGTAAACTGGAATGTTGCATGGAAAAACCCTTTTGTTATTGGTTGGTTTGCTTTTTTAGGGTTGGTGCTGTCTGTTAACTTTTTTATGGTTAGTATGGCTATAGTTACGGCACCAGGTTTAACGGTTGAAGATTTTTATAAAAAAGGCACAGAAATCAGTGCCATTTTAGAAGGTCGCCGCCATATGGAACAACTGGGGTGGGAAGTTAAAGTTGATTCTTTTAGTCCTGTAAAAGATCAAGTTCAAACCATTAGAATTACAGTTTTAGATGAAAATAAACAAGCTTTTAGCGTTAATTCAGCTATTTTTTATTACTACCGCCCTTCGGATAAAAACTATGATGGCGAGTTAATTTTGCATCCTACTGCGGAAATAGGCGTTTATGAGAGTGAAATAGTGTTTCCTCTTAAAGGGAAGTATGATGTAATTATTGAAATTATTACTGATACTGAAAGATATAAGGTTGGCCGTTCAATTATGGTTCAAGATTCAGAATAATAAAGGATATTAAGTGTCAAAACCCTGTTTTCACTGTGGTCAAGCTATCCCAATGGGAGACCTAGTTCTTCGTCCTATCAAAGAAGTGGAGCAAGAATTTTGTTGTCATGGCTGTGCGGGCGTTTGTGAAGTTATTCATGAAGCAGGTCTTCAAAGCTTTTATAAGCGTGCTCCAGATGGAGAGCAATTTTCTCCTCCCCCCCCACCAAATAAAGATGCCGAGTTTTACGACTATGACGAGGTGCAATCGCAGTTTGTTAAAAATCTTACACAAACCCGTGAAATAGTTCTTATGTCTGATGCCATTCATTGTGCTGCCTGTATCTGGTTAATAGAGCGTTCTTTGGCTAGGTTTGAAGGGGTACTTCTTGCTAAGGTAAATTTTACCAATAAGCAAATTAAGTTGCGTTGGGATAATTCAAAAATTAAGCTTTCAACCATTATTAAAGAGCTTAATCGCACGGGATATGATGCCACTCCTTACGACTCAACTGCCAGCGAAGAGTCCTACCGTAAAGCAAATAGAAATTTACTTTTTCGTTTAGGATATGCTGGCTTTGCCATGATGAATGTGATGTGGTTTTCTATTGCCTTGTATGCTGGGGCAGATGAAGACCCCATGTTTAGACAATATTTTCATTGGCTAGGTTTTTTGTTAGCAACGACTGTTATCTTTTATTCGGCACAGCCTTTTTTTAAAGGAGCTTGGATTTCTATTAAATCTCGTTCCGTTGGAATGGATTTTTCGATTACTTTAGGAATATTAACAACATACTTTTATTCTGTTTGGGTAACGCTAGATGTTAATCATTCTGGTGAAGTCTATTTTGACACCATGATAGATTTTGTTTTTTTGCTATTAATAGGGCGTTATTTAGAAGCTATTTATAAAAATAAAGCCGTGGATGCAACGCGTCGTTTAATGGGGTTGCAATCCAAAGTTGCCAGAGTGTTGGGCGAAAATAATGAAGAAAAAATCATCCCCGTTAGAACGCTATTAAAAGGCGACAGGGTTTTCGTCAAACCCGGAGAGAGGTTTCCTGTTGATGGGCTAATTGTTAAGGGTGAGGGCTTAATTAACGAATCTATGTTAACGGGAGAGTCTCGAGAAGTATTTAAAAGAACTGGCTCAAAAGTTTCCGCAGGAACCATTAATTTAGACAGTGCACTGCAAGTTGAAGTTGAATTAATATTACAAGACACTATGCTAGGGAAAATTGTAAGCATGGTAGAAGATGCACAAGGTTCTAAAGCTCCTATACAGTGCTCCACTGAGAAAATAATGCCTTGGTTTGTTTCCATTGTGCTTGTTTTAGCAACTTTAAGCTTTGTTTTTTGGGTTCTCAATGCTGATTTAGAAACCGCAATCATTGCTGCAACAGCAGTATTAATTATTAGTTGCCCTTGTGCGCTTGGTTTAGCAACACCTATGGCAACGGCTGTTGCTTCAGGTGTTTCTGCTCAAAATGGAATTTTGGTTAAAAATGGAGCGGTGCTAGAAATATTAAATAATGTAACGCACTTTGTGTTTGATAAAACGGGTACATTAACGAAAGGAAAAATGCAGGTTAAAAGTATCAATATTATTGACAAGCAAGATTCAAAATTACCAGGCCTGGTAAAAACAGAGTTACTTAGGCAGGTTGCTTCAATTGAAAATAATTCTGAACATAGTCTAGCCCAGTCGATTACAGAATACATTTTAGAAGAAATGCCAGAATTTAAAAATAACCTGTTAGAAGTGTCCTCATTTCAATCCCATTCAGGACGAGGAGTAACGGGAGTCGTTAATGGAGAAGAATTTTATATCGGCACGGCATCTTGGCTAGAAGGTTTTGGTCTAGAAATGCCTCTTGAATGGGTAAAATTGGCAAATGAAGCTGGAGAAATTGCGCAAACCAGTGTTTGGGTTGCTAAAAATAAACAAGTGGTTGCCATGATGTTGCTAGAAGATGAGCTGCGTACAGATGCACTAGAGCTTATCAACAGGCTTAAAAAGCAGGGCAAAAAAGTAACTTTATTAAGTGGTGATAGAAAGCTTGTTGCTAATAGTGTAGCTAGGCAATTAGGAGGCATGGAAGTCATTGCTGAGGTTTTTCCTGAGGATAAAGATGAAGTTATTCGCCATCTTCAAAGTGAAGGTGCTTTGGTGGCAATGATTGGCGACGGAATTAACGATGCCCCTGCTTTGGTTAGAGCAGATGTTGGGATAGCTTTAGGGTCAGGAACAGATGTTTCGGCAGAAAGTGCAGATGTGGTTTTGTTAAGTGATGAAATATTGGCTGTAGATACGGTTGTGGGTCTTTCTGAGAGGACTCTGAAAACAATTAAACAAAACATTACCATTTCCATTATCTATAATATAACCTTCATACCTTTAGCTATGGCTGCTATGATGACACCGTTAATAGCGGCGATCACTATGCCGATAAGCAGCTTATTGGTTATTGGTAATGCCGCTCGCATTCGTACTTATTTTAACCCGAAAGAAGTGGCTAAACGCAATGCAAAGCGACGTTATAAGCAAGGTTTAAGGAGCTAGATATGGAAGTGGTTTTTGGGCTTATCCCTTTAATGTTAGGTTTTGGGTTTTTGGTGGTTGTGGTCTTTATATGGATGGGAAAAAACGGGCATTTTGATGATTTAGATGGTGCTGCTCACAGTATTTTTATGGATGATGAATATGAAGAAGACCTTCAAATTAAAAAAATACCTAGCACAGAGAAAGATATCTCTGAGATAGAGACAAAAGAAAGCTCGAAAGAAGTACCCCAAAAAGAAATGGAAAATAAAGACAGTAAAGTTCCCGTTGAAGAAAGCACTTTATAAGAGTATAATCTCGCCTCAAATTTTCTAGTTAATTTAGTTGAGACCTTTGCATAAATGGATGCACAAATTAAAATGGCTAAATTTCACCTTATTTCACCTAAAAAACACGCAATAGCTAGCTATTACGCTTATTTTTTTAGGCAAAATAAGGCAAGATTTTTCTCATTTTTATTCGCACCCCATTTATGCAAAGGTCTCTAGTTATTTTGGGGTCAGTCCATATGTCACGATGCTTTTATGATAAAACCTTAGAATACTCTAGTTGTGGTGTTGGGTTTATTACCCGTAAGTCTGGCGAGCAAAGCCATGAAACCATGCGGCTTGCACATAGAGCCTTGTGTGAAATACCACATCGTGGAGGCATGAGTGCCGAAGGTGTTGGTGATGGTGCGGGGGTTAATATTGATCTGTCAGTTGAGTTTTACCGTCATATTACAGGGATAAAATCCTTACAATCAGGTGAGTATGGTGTTGCAAACTTCTTTTTCCCTGAAGGGCAGCAAAGTGCTCAAGAATGCAAATCTTTAATTGATGAAAAATTAAGTTCTAGAGGGCTTGTTACCCATCTATGGCGTGATTTACCCGTGGATGAAATGGCTTTAAATGAAATTAGCCGTAAAGCTCAGCCTACCATTGGTCAAGTCGTTTTTTTACGCCCCAAAAGCATGAACAGCTGGGAGGAGTTTGAATCTTTAGTTTCTTGTGCTTTACTAGAAATAGAGGGACTAGCCTTTAATCAAGAGCAGTATAAAGGGCTTTACCCTTTATCTATGAGTACCAAAACTCAAGTTTATAAATCTCGCCTAAACTCTTGGGAAGTTGTGCCTTACTTTAAAGATTTATCTCACCCTAAGCATAGCATCAGCACCCTGTTTTTTCATACTCGTTTTTCGACAAACACTGCCCCTAATCCTATGTTTGCCCAGCCTTTTCGCCGCATGGCTCATAATGGAGAGCTAAATACCGATCGTAAAAATCGTTTAAGTGAAGATGCCATTGCACGCAAAAATGGCAAAAAAGTAGTTTTTCCTCCAGGGCAATCTGATTCGGCACGACTAGATCAAACTTTAGACCGTCGCATTCGTGAAGACAAAATGGAAATAGATAGGGCGTTGTTGGCTATGATGCCTCCTGCTTGGGAAAATGATCCTCATTATTCGCAAGAAGTGCGAGATATGTTGGAGTATTTTAGTTTGTATGAGGAAAAAAATGACGGGCCAGCGGCGGTTATTTTTTATGATGGTAATAAGGTTGGAGCAAGGCTAGACCGCTTGGGATTGCGTCCCTTGCGAAGTGAAGAAACCGCAGAATACTTAACCGTAGCCAGTGAATCAGGGCAGTTTGATTTTCCTCCGAAAGATGTTATCCGCCGTGGTCGCATTGAAGCGGGCGGCATGATTATGTTTAATCATGCTACGCAAGAGCTGCTAGAAACCGATGAAATTTTAGAGGTCATGGCAGCAGAAAAAAACTATAGTAACTTGTTAAAGAAAGCGCGTATATGCATAGATGACTTGCCACCAGCTAAATTGTCTGAGTTTGACAAGGTTACGGAGTTTAAAGTTTCAGCCCAGCATGTTGGCTATAGTATGAATCAAGAAAGTTTTAAATTTTTCTTAGATCCAATGATGCAAAATGGAGCGGAAAAAATTTTTGCGATGGGTTACGGACGGGCCCCGAATGTTTTGAGTGATGACGAAGGAGGCATGTCGCGCTTTTTTAGCCAGAGATTTGCTCAAGTTACCAATCCGCCGTTAGACTCGATTCGTGAATCTGATGGTATGACCTTACGAGTATCACTGGGTTCAAAGCCTTATTTTTGTGATACAGATTTTCAACAGATTACTTTAAAATCTCCCATTCTTCAGCCACAACAGTTAATTCAAATTGAAAAAGCAGGAGAAGAAGGCAAATTAAGTGTTGCTAAAATCAATAGCTTATTTACTCCAGATTTTAAGAATGAAGAAAATAATCAAGCCAATATCAAGCAATCTTTAACAGAAGTGTGCAATCAAGTTGAAAATTTAGCTCGTGCTAAAACAGGAATTATTATTTTAAGTGACCAAAATATCACTCAAAATCAAGCCGCTCTGCCTGCGATGCTGGTTATTGCTTCTGCCAATCAGCGATTAATTAAAACAGGATTGCGTTTTAATTCAACCCTAGTATATTTAACAGGACAAGCCTGTAGCACCCATGATATTGCAGTATTACTTGGGTTTGGAGCATCTGCAGTATGCCCTTTAACGGTTTATAATCGAGCGATGGAATTTTCAAGTTCAATTGAACAAGTTGCTCAAAGTCTAAATAATTTCCAAAAAGCCGTTGAAAAAGCGCTTATGAAAACTATGGGAAAATTTGGATTATGTACCGCAGAAAGTTATATTGGAGGGGAGTTTTTTGAAGCTAACTTCATTGATACTTTAGACGAATCCTTAAAAGATATTTTTCCCAATGTTTTATCTCCAGTTGGAGGTGTCGGGTTTAAAGAGATTGCAAGCAGTGCCGCTAACTGGCATAAAGCTATGCTGGAAATTAATGAGGAAAAAGAAATTCCTCTTTTAGGTTTATTTAAAGAGCGTTCTGATGGCTCGGGCCATAGCTTTGGCAATATTTCGGTTCGTGGCTTTGGAGGCATGACTGATGAAGCGATTGGCTTTGAAGATATTAATGTTAAAGAGCAAGAAAGTTCTGAACAATTAAGTATTCTTCCTAGTGATGAAACCTATAAAAACGCAAGTTATAAAAAACGCACGCCTGAAGAACTGGATAAGCATGAAATAAGCCCCGCCTATCGTGATTTCAGTAAAATGTTGCACGCAGAGAGAATCAAACGCCCTGCAACCATTCGTGATGTGCTTGCCATGCCAGTGAGTTTAATCTCTTGCAAAACAGAAGAAGACTTTTTCACCGCCTTGTCTTCTTTTAACTTGCAAAGTAATGGCAAGTTTGCCTTACAAGGACTGAAAAATATCCGACTAGAGCGAGGTACTTTTCAATTATCACTATTAGAGCCAACACCTAAACGCTTAGAAGGGCTAGCTAAGGCACTTAAAAAACTATTTTCTGATGATGTTTTTGATGTTGAAATCAAAGACAATCAACTTAAAATAACAGCAAGAGATATTGCGGAAGAATTCTTTAAAAACACTCTCTTCACGCCTTCTCCTTTGGATTTAGAATCTGTACAACCAGCTCATGAAATTACCCAAACGTTTGCATCAGGAGCAATGAGTCATGGTGCTTTAGTCGCCCAAGCTCATGAAGCAGTTGCAATGGGAACTAATATGGTTGGAGCCATGAGTAACTCTGGAGAAGGGGGGGAAAACTCTAAGCGTTACAATACCTTAAAGTCTAGCAAGATAAAACAATTTGCATCAGGCAGATTTGGTATTTGGGCAGGGTATTTAGCCGATCCAAATTTAGAAGAAATTGAAATTAAATTGGCTCAAGGAGCAAAGCCAGGGGAAGGTGGTCAACTTCCTTCTGCAAAAGTAACCGTTGAAATCGCCGCTGCTCGTGGAGGAACACCTGGTATTGAATTGGTGTCTCCGCCACCGCATCATGATACCTATTCGATAGAAGACTTAGGGCAGCTGATTCATGATGCTAAAGCCGCAAGAGTGAAAGTTATTGTTAAATTAGTTTCTTCAGAAGGGATAGGGACAATTGCTGTAGGAGTTGCTAAAGCTGGTGCAGATATTATTAATGTCGCGGGTAATACGGGTGGTACGGGTGCTGCCCAAGTGACCAGTCTTAAAAATACGGGTCGTGCTGCCGAAATTGGCATTGCTGAAGTGCATCAAGCCCTTGCCAAAAATGGCTTACGAGATAAGGTTCTGCTGCGATGTTCTAATGCCCACCAAACAGGTATGGATGTTATTAAGTCGGCGATGATGGGTGGAGATTCATTTGAGTTTGGAACCACTGCTTTGATGATGTTGCGTTGTGTTATGGCAAAAAATTGTCATATTAAATGCCCCGCAGGACTAACAACTAATCCCGAAGTTTATAATGGTGACCCTCGTGCTTTAGCACAGTATTATATTAATTTAGCGCATGAAGTTCGTGGCATTTTAGCTACGATTGGCTTTAGATCTTTAAAAGAAATTCGAGGTCGTGCTGATTTATTACATTTGGTTAACCATAAAGCCATATCTGGGCGTTTATTTATGCAAGATATGTTGCGTCATGTTACAGAAAAATCTGTCAGTAAGCCTGTTTATTTAGAAGCAGATTTTGAAGCGGATGATGCTTTTTTAAAGAGCTTTAAACAACAGTTTTGGGCAGTAGATAAAGACCACCATATTGAAATCAAAGGTGGAAGATTAACGAATCGTAATAAAACCACCGGCGGACAATTTTCGATTGATATAGAACGATTTTTAAATTATGAATTAACCGCAGAGCAAGCAGAAAATCATCTGGCAGTTAAAACCTTGAATAAAGGTCGCCGTACTTTAGAAAAAGGAACGGTAACAGTTTTTACCACCCATGCATCTGGTCAAAGTTTTGGGGCATTTAATAATACAGGTATTACCTTAGTTCATTCAGGGACTTGTAATGACGGGGTTGGTAAGGCTCAGTCGGGCGGGGTCATCGTGGTGCGTAGCCCAGGTGGTGGTTGCACCACTGATTTAGGCAATGTTTTGGTAGGAAACTTTGCTCTATTTGGAGCAACGGGCGGCAAGCTATATATTGCAGGGCAAGCAGGAGATCGTTTTGGCGTACGAAACTCAGGTGCGGTAGCAGTGGTTGAGGGAGTTGGAGATTTTTGTGCCGAATATATGACCAATGGCAGTATTGTTAATTTAGGCGTATTTGGCAAAGGCTTTGGTAACGGTATGAGCGGTGGAACGGCTTATCAATATGATCCGTCTAGCAGTATTGTAAGCAATCATTCAACCGATTCGGTCAAGGTTTTATCACTCGCTGATGACAATGAATTTATGCTTGGACACCAGCAAGCCTTGTTAGTCCATTTAAAGCAACATGCAGAAAGAACTGGCTCATCAAAAACACAGCAGATTTTAGCTAACTGGCAGGCAGAAATTAAACATTTTTTTGTGATTATGCCTAAATCTCTTTACAATTTGCATACTGCTGAACGCATTGTTGAGCTATGTGATCGTAAAAAAATGATTGAAGAACTCAGCTTACATATGTGTGCAAAAAACATTAAGGAATTAAAAACTTCTTATGAATCGCAAAATCCTGTCTTTAAAGGTAAAGTTCCTGATTATGGTGATTGTGACACTGAGTTAATTTGTGATTATGTTAATAAAACCGCTATTTTGCATCGAGCAATGGAGCAGGCTAAAAAATATTACCCTGAAAAAGCCGATGCCTACGCCAAAAACCTTATTATGACACTAGATTCTAAGCTACTGGATCAAGTTGCAAAAGATGCGCGTGAAGTCTTAACTGAATACGATGACGAGGTTTTAGCGATGTTTTTAGCCGCTAAGCGTTTAGACGACTATAAAAGCTCGCTGGTTCTTCGAGAAGTGTGTGATACGCAAGCTTTTGGAACTACAGTATGGATTATTCATCGTGATCGAATAAACAATTCTTTGTTAAAAGAGCATGACAGTCTAGCAAGAAAATTTGCACAGTATTATGTTGGGATTTTAACTAATTTTATGGCTACGCAAGCAGCTTGAACAAGACCTCTAAATAGCGAGTATAAACAATGACAGATCTTAATAAAGGGTTTAAAACCTCACTGCTTCCCTCTGATGTGCCATTTTCAGATGAGCAAAAACAATGGTTGGGAGGATTTCTTGCTGGGTTACACTCGCGTTTACAGATAACCCAAGAAGCTGTAACAACCATTGCTGGTGAAGAAGTGTCCATGGTAGCAAGCTACCCTATTACCATTATTTATGGTTCTCAAACGGGCAATGCCGAAACCTGTGCTTACGACGCTGGAGATGCGGCAAAAGCTTTAGGATTTAGCCCTGTTATTATGGATATGAATGATGTTGTACTAGCCAATTTAGCTCAGGTTGAACGATTGTTAGTTTGTACAAGTACCTACGGAGAGGGAGAAATGCCTGATAATGCTGCCTCTCTTTGGGAAGAAATCAGTGCCAGTGATGCTCCAAGTTTTTCAAATACCAAATTCTCTGTTTTAGCTCTGGGAGATACTGGCTATGATGATTTTTGTTTAAGTGGGCAGCAATGGGACGAACGATTAGAGCAACTAGGAGCAACCAGAGTTGTTGATAGGGTTGATTGTGATGTTGACTATGAAGATTTGGCTGAAAAATGGGTGCAGCAGTCTTTAAGTAATCTTAAAGGCACAGGAGCAGGAAGTGAAGGTAATGTTGATACTGATCCTGCTGAGAGCTTAACACCCCAGAAAACAAAATCTAAGTATGGGCGTAAAAATCCGATGTTAGCTCCTTTAACCGCAAAACGGCGTTTAAGTAGTGAGCAATCTAGTAAAGAAATCATGCATTTTGAGTTTTCAATCGCCAACATGAATGAAAGCTATGATGCAGGGGATTCTTTAAATATTATCCCTCATAATCAGCCCAGTCTAGTTAAAGAGTTAATGGCGCTTTTTGGTGTGGGAAGTCAGGAGCTGGAGGCACAGCTTACGAATGAATTAGAGATACGCATTCCAACCAAAAGCTTTATTAAAACCCTTGCCAGTCGTGCAGGTGATGCAGAGTTTTTGGCGTTGGTTAATTCTGATGATACAGAGAAGCTTAACCGTTTTTTGTATGGCAAGGATAATGTTGACCTGCTTAAATCCTATCAAAATGCCAATATTTCTTTAGATGAGTTTTTAACCTTTCTTAAGCCTATAGCTCCTCGAGCTTACTCGATTGCTTCGAGCATTAACGCCCACCCTGAAGAGGTTCATCTTACTATTGGTAGTGTACGGTATAATCAAGAGAATCGTAATCACATGGGTGTTTGTTCTACTTTTCTCGCGGATATAGTCAATAAAGGAGAGGGAATTCAGTGTTACCTTTCTCCTAATAAAGCCTTCTCTGTTCCAGAAGATAATTCTAAGGATATTATCATGGTTGGGCCAGGTACAGGTATAGCTCCCTTTCGTGGGTTTTTAGAAGAAAGAGAGGTTAGAGGAGCAAAAGGAAAAAATTGGTTGTTTTTTGGTGATAGAAACAAAGAAAATGATTTTATTTATCGTGAACAGCTTGAAGCGATGCAAGATTCAGGTTTTCTTCGTTTAGATTTGGCTTTTTCACGAGATCAGGCTGAAAAAATTTATGTTCAAGATCGCATTAAAGAACAAGGGGCTGAATTTTTTCAGTGGTTAGAAAAAGGGGCTTATTTCTATATTTGTGGTGATGCCTATCGTATGGCAAAAGATGTTGAAGCGGCCATTTATGAAGTTGTAATGGAGCATGGCAACATGGACAGGGTTGCCGCAGAAAACTATGTCAGTCAATTAAAAAAATCTAAGCGTTATGTGCGAGATGTATATTAGTTATTAAGTTCTTCCATAGGGAAGAGCTTAATAACTAAGGTTAGAATTAGGCTGAGAAAAAAGTGTCGCTATTTGTGCTTAAATAAGGCGTAATAGCTAGCTATTGCAACGAGTTGCAGTGAAAATATCGGCATTTTTAGCCAGTATAAAATAATCTTAGTTATTAAGTGCCTCCATAAGCAATCTATCTAAATTACCAGGCCTGGTAATTTAGATAGATTGAGCTTAAATGTATCAGTAAAGCTAATAAACATAATTAATGGTTGCATTAGTTTTTAATAAGGGATTATAATGTTCCCTATCGTTTTTCGGTTTTTCTCTTTTAATTATTAAATAAGGAATTATATTTTTATGAAATTAAGATTATTAGCAATATTACTGGCAGCAGGTTTGTTTACGACAGCTTGTAGTGATGAAGAAGCATACACAGCAGCGGTAGAAGAACCTACTAAAGCCGCGGTAGAAGAAGTTAAAAAAGCAGCAGCTCCAGCAGCTCCAGTTGTTGAAGAAAAATCAGCAGCAGAAAAGGCTTTTGAAGGGCCCGGCACTCTGCACACAGTTAAAATGTTAAATTCTGGTAAAAACGGAATTATGGTTTTTGAACCAGGGTTTTTAAAAATAAACAAAGGCGACACGGTTTATTTTGAAGCAACTGATGCAGGGCATGATGCGGTTGCAAGTTACACTCCAGATGGCAATCATTGGTATGTTGGTTTTCAAGGTGGAAAAGTACAATTTAATGCAGAAGGTGTGCATGTCTATTATTGTACTCCTCATAAAAGCATGGCAATGTATGGTGTGATTCAAGTAGGTGAAGCGACAAATAAAGCAGAAGCTATGGCTGCAGCTGAAAAATCTGAAGCAGGTTTTGCAATGAATCAAGGTCGTTTACTAGGTTATATGGATCAAGTAGTTAAGTAACTCATTGTTATTACTTTTAATCTCTAGTCGTTATATAGAGATTAAGAGCAATTAATAAAACAATAAAAAAGCCCCTAGAATTAAATTCTAGGGGCTTTTTTTATGGTTAAAATTTTTAAAGTGTAGAGATGTTTTTTACTGTTTTTTCAGTAGAGATTTCCCCGTCATTTCATCTGGCTGCCCAAGGTTCATCATGTCTAGCAATGTTGGAATAACATCGCACAATGCCCCCTCTGACCTTAAAGAATAGCTTCCTTCCCCAAAATAAACTAATGGAACAGGGAAGGTGGTGTGTGAGGTTAATGGAGCATTATTTTCCTCATCAAACAATAGTTCCATGTTTCCGTGGTCTGCTGTAACAATGGCTTCACCCCCCGCTTCTTTCAGAGTATCTAGGATAGTTTTTAGTGCCTCGTCAACCACCTCGGCTGCTTTGATGCAGGCTGGAATATTGCCCGTATGTCCAACCATATCAGGATTGGCAATATTGCATATAAATGTGTCATATTTTCCTGACTTAATTTCCGTGACTAATTTTTCAGTGAGTTCAGGCAAGCTCATTTCAGGCTGTAGATCATAGGTTTTTACATGCGGAGATTGAACTAAAATACGAGCTTCATCTTGGTTGGGTTCTTCAACACCACCATTAAAGAAGAAAGTAACATGAGCGTATTTTTCAGTTTCTGCAATGCGTAATTGCTTTAGACCTTTTTTAGCGACAAATTGTCCAAAGGTATTGCGTAGTTTAGTTGGTCGATAAGCGATTAAAGCCCCAAATGTTTCGTAACTTTTTTTATACTCTGTTAAGGTTACAAAAGCAGAAAGCAGTGGCGTTTTGCAACGGTGAAAATCGGCAAAATCCTCAGCAATAAAAGCTTTGGTTAATTGACGAGCTCTGTCTGAACGAAAGTTCATAAAAATGACCGAATCACCGTCTTTAATTTTAACAGGCTTACCATTTTTACGAAGAATATTGGTAGGCAGGATAAACTCATCAGTTTCATCCCGTTCATAAGCAATTTTAACCGCACTGGAAGCAGAGTTGGCAGTGAACTTGCCATCACCACAGGTGATAGTGTTATAGGCTTGCTCTACGCGATCCCAGCGACTATCTCTGTCCAGTGCAAAATAACGCCCAGTAACGGAAGCGATATGCCCGCCCCCTAGCTCAGATAAATAGTCTTCTAAGTCTTTAATATAAGTTAAAGCACTTTTTGGTGGCGTATCTCGTCCATCTGTAAAGATGTGCACATATACTTCCACCCCCCGTTCATGAGCCATTTTAATAGCCGCTTTAATGTGGCAAGTATGAGAGTGAACTCCACCATCAGAAAGCAATCCTAATATATGTACCTTATGATTTCTTGCGGCCGCAGAGTCAATTGCTTTAAGAAGAGCATTGTTTTGAAAAAAACGACCGTCATCAATATCTTTTTGAATACGAGTAAGCTCTTGGTAAACCACTCGTCCAGCCCCTAGGTTCATGTGACCTACTTCAGAGTTTCCCATTTGTCCTTCGGGTAAACCTACTCTTTTTCCAGAGGTCTCAATTAAAGTGTTAGGATTGTTTTTTAGAAGAGAATCCCAGTTAGGTGTGTTGGCCAAAGCAATGGCATTGTACTTAGTTTTTTTATTATGACCCCAACCATCTAAGATGATAAGTCCTGCTGGACGGCGTTTTAAATTAGGTTTTGATGACATATTTACCCTTTCTGTTGAAAATATTTATATAATTGAATTTATTGTAACCAGTTTCACTGTTAAAATCACCTGTCTATTGTCCTAATCGAGTTTCTAAAGAGGGATTTAGGTTTTAGCCAGAAGGTTTTTTAAAAAATTAAAATGTTAAGGAAAATTCATGTCTGTAGATTTTATGGCGTTTGTAGAAGAGCAAACAATTTTATTTATTGCTCTTGCTATGGTAACAGCAATGTTAATATATAGTTATGTTGGTGATAAAATAGCAGGATTCAATTCTATATCGGCAGATGAAGCCGTTAGATTGTTTAATCAAGACGCTTGGGTATTAGATGTACGCAGTGAAAGTGAATACAAAACAGGGTTTATCGGTGAGGCAGTTAATATACCCTCAACAGAGATAAAGTCTAAAATTGCTTCGATTATGAAACATAAAGATGAAGCAGTTTTGATTTATTGCCAATCAGGAGCAAGGTCATCAAGTGCGGCAAAAATTTTAGCTAAAGAAGGTTTCACTAATGTTAATAATTTAAAAGGCGGAGTGATGACTTGGAAATCATCAAGTTTGCCATTAAATACACCAAAGTCTTTGCGTAAACAGAAAAAAACTAAAAAAAAGTAAGTTAATCATGTCAAATATAATTTATTGTACAAATAGTTGCCCTTACTGCACAATGGCTAAAAAGCTTTTAGATGCTAAAGGGGTGAAATATGAGGTTGTTGATGTAGGGGGAGAT
>CAYLXI010000035.1:0-14389 GCA_964387695.1 uncultured Piscirickettsiaceae bacterium | reverse complement strand
GGGTGAAATATGAGGTTATTGATGTAGGGGGAGATCAAACCCTATGGGAAACAATGACTAAAAAAACGGGTAGAAACACCGTGCCACAAATTTTTATTGGAAAGCACCATGTCGGAGGGTTCGATGATTTATCAGCCGCAGATCGTAGTGGTGAATTAGAAAATTTATTAAAAGGTTAAGCCATGTCAGAAAAAAAACAAGTTTTTCAAATTCAAAAAATATACACCAAAGATGTTTCTTTTGAATCGCCTCTAGCACCCTCTATTTTTGCTAAAGACTTTAAGCCAGATCTTAATGTTGACTTGAATGTGAACAGCTTACGCTTAGAAAAAGGGGTTTATCATGTTTCTTTAATGGTAACCGTAACAACCAAGATAGAAGATGAAGTTGCTTTTTTATGTGAAGTTGAAAAAGCGGGAATTTTTTCTATTGCTGGCTTTGAAGAAAATGAACAGTCTTATTTGTTAGGCGTTCAGTGTCCAACCGCTTTATTTCCCTATGCAAGAGAAACCGTGTCAGATTTAGTGGTTAGAGGAGGGTTTCCACAATTACTTCTTGAGCCTGTTAATTTTGAAGCAATGTATGCTAATCATATAGAAAAGCAGTCTGAACAAGCCTCGTAAGTGCGAAAACCTTATGAATAAACAATCAATTAGTGTTCTTGGTGCAGGATCCTGGGGAACGGCTTTAGCTATTAATTTGTCCCGTAAGGGGCATAGCGTTTGCCTTTGGGCACATGATTCTAAACATGCAGGAAATCTTCTCAAAGACAAAGAAAATATACAATACCTTTCAGGAATCTCTTTTCCTGAGACCTTAAGTGTTACAGCAGATATAAACCAAGCACTGCATTCAGTTGATGCCATTTTAGTGGTCGTGCCTAGCCATGTGTTTAGAGAAACTTTAGAGCTTGTTGCTAAAAATGTGTTACATAAAATGCCACACTTTGCTTGGGCAACTAAAGGCTTTGAGCCTAAAACAGCGTTAATGTTGCATCAAGTGGCTGTAGAGGTATTAGGTGCAAAAACGCCTGTTTCTGTTTTATCAGGGCCTACCTTTGCCTCTGAAGTGGCACGGGGCTTACCTACCGCAATGGTCAGTGCTTCTGTCCATTTAGGCGAGGCAGAATATTGGGCAGAAACTTTTTTTTCGAGTTCTTTTAGAATATATACTGGATCTGATGTTATTGGCGTAGAGATAGGCGGAGCCTATAAGAATATTATTGCCATTGCCGCAGGCATAAGTGATGGTTTAAATATGGGAGCGAATGCAAAAGCCGCTATTATCTCAAGAGGTATGGCAGAAATAATCCGTTTTAGTCAAAAATTAGGAGGAAATCCAGAAACCTTAATGGGGTTGGCAGGGTTAGGAGATCTAGTGTTGACTTGTAACGATAATCAATCTAGAAATAGGCGTTTTGGCTTAAGTTTGGCTAAGGGGCACAGTATAGAACAGGTGCAAGCAGAAATTGGGCAAGTGGTAGAGGGCATTAAAGCGGTAAAAGCGATTAATAAACTTGCTAAAACGCTAAATATAGAGCTGCCAATTGCTAAACAAGTGTATAAATTAGTAACAGGAAAAATAACCACACAGCAAGCAGTACAAAATTTACTTTCTAGAAGCTTAAAAGCAGAGAAGTAAGGGTTTTATCAGAATGGTTTTAAGTTAAAGGTTTTTATTTTTAAAACGGGGATGGAAGAATTAATCTTAATTGAATGATTGGGAACATGAAGAAATCATGCTCCCATAGAAACTTTGCGTTAAAGGTTTCCTTTGCTCCAGTCCCATCTTGCTTGAGCTAGATAAGCTAGAATCATTGTTGCTATCGCTCCGCCTGTTGCAATAAGAGCCACAACGATTACATCAAGAGGCCCTCCTATATCGCTGAAACCAGAGTTGGTTATCGCTTGTATAAATAATATTGCAGCCAAACCACCAAATGGTGCCCCAATTTTAGCCCAAAAGAAACTTTTAGAATCTGTTCTTTTGTATTTTATCATGGTGGTAAAGAATGCAGCAATGACAACAATAATCATAATGACCATCAACCACCATAGCCATGCCCCAAACATTTCTTCAAATACTGCAATGAAAGCACCAAGTGTTAATTCTTGCATTTTTATTCTCCTTAAGCTTTGCCGCGTAACATGGCATTATAGGTTGGTTTTAGTGCAATTTTCTTCATTAACCACGAAGTCCATAGCTCTTCTAGTGGGGCGATAACTCCTGGAAATGAAGGGGTTAGGTTGTTGTTGTAATCAAATTCAACCAACATAGCTCGACCCACTTCTGTAATGAGCGGACAAGAAGTGTAACCATTAAAAGAAGCTGTGCTTTCTTTGCCCTCTATTTGGGCAACTAAATGATCGACGATAACAGGAGCCATCCACTTAACTGAAGCGGCGGTTTTTCCTTTTGGTACACCCGCAACATCGCCACAAGCAAATACTTCTGGATAACGATTATGACGCAAGCTATGTTTATCTACTTCAACCCAGCCTTGCCCGACCCATTTGTCAGCCCAAGGCAGTGGCGAATTTATAATAACATCAGGAGCTCTTTGAGGTGGAATGATATGAGTAAAGTCATAAGGTCGTTCTACATCACCCTCAGGGGTAGAAAAGGTAACAATTTTTTTACCATGATCTACTGCTTTCATTACATGGTTATGTACAATATTAATATCTCTATCTTCAAACAGCATGCGTACTTTTTCATGAACAATCGGTACACCAAACAGAGATTTGGAGTGTGCTGCATAGGTAAACTCCATGTTTCCACGAGTCCCTTTTGTTCTGGCAATATCATCGGTTAAGAAGGTGTATTTTAGCGGAGCTCCAGCACATTTCATCCCCGTTGCAGGGCGGCTAAATAAACCTTGCCCACCTGTTTCGGTAAACTTGGACAGTGCTTTATAGCTTTTAGCAGCATGCTCAGGTCCTGCGTAGATTGCAGCAATTCCTTCTTTACCGACCATGTTCAAATAAAAGCCTTCAATTTTTCCCCAGTCAAGTGTTAAGCCTGGTGCGACAATAAGATAGTCATAGGGTAATTTTTTACCACTGGCAGTTGTTAGGCTTTTAGATTCAGGGTCAACTTCAAAAGCATACTCAGGAATAAAGTTAATATCTTTAGGTAGCCAGTCGGTAGTTTGACTAATAGAGTAGTTTTTTGATTTTAATCCAGAGCCAATTAGGGTGAAGCCAGGTTGATACCAGTGCTCTTTGCGTCCATCTAAAATGGTGATTTCAGCACCTTTTAAACGATCGGATAGTCTGTTAGATAGTGTGGCACCCGCTGCTCCAGCTCCCAAAATAATTATTTTTGCACTGGTTTCTACTTTTTTTGCATGAGCAGAAGTAGTGACTCCCATTGTTGCTAAGGCCGCTGATCCAGCCATTAGGCCGATAAAACCACGACGGTCTAATTCAATGTTTTTAATGTCAACCATGATCTATGTGTCCTTTATTGTAAAGTCATGTTTTTAGTTATATGTTATATTGTTATTATAATTATAATAATTTATGAGAGCATATATAAAAACAGTAAATACTTATACCTTTGGTAGATTTAAAAGTCAAGAATTTTGGCAGTAGTTTTTTAAAAGGATTTGTAGTTTAAGCTAAAATATCAGTTTTTAAATCCTAGCTGACGCCAAGCATCATAAGCAATAATAGAAACTGCATTAGCTAGGTTCAAGCTACGGCTTTCTTCAACCATCGGAATGGTTAAAAGTTGTTCTTTGGGTAAGGATTGCATTACTTCTTTTGGTAGCCCTCTGGTTTCTGAGCCAAATAAAAAAGCATCTCCCTCTTTAAATTCAGCTTCAGTATAATAACGAGTCGTTTTTGTCGTTAAAGCAAAAACTTTGTTAGGTTTTATTTTATTTAAGCAGGCCTCAAGATTTTTATGTTCTTGAACCTTGGCAAGTTCAGAATAATCTAAGCCTGCTCTACGAACCTTTTTTTCACTTAAGTCAAATGCTAAAGGGTGAATTAAATGTAAATGTGCTCCCATATTGGCACTAAGACGAATAAGAGCTCCTGTGTTTTGAGGGATTTCAGGTTCGTATAATATAATGTGAATCATGTGGTGTTGGTCTCTTTGTTTTAAAAAATATAGGAATAAAAAAGTGCTCGATTTATCTGTTAATTTGTGTGGGATTAAATTTAATAACCCCGTTGCCATGGCATCAGGAAATGCAGGTTATGGTATAGAATACCAATCTGTCTCGGGTTTTTCCAATAGAGATATTGGAGCAATGTTTTTAAAAGGCACAACGCTCGAACCAAAATTGGGTAATAAAGCAGAAAGAGTGATGGAAACGGCTTGTGGTTTATTAAATTCTATCGGGTTACAAAATCCAGGGGTCGATGCGGTTATTTCAGACTATTTACCAAAATTAGATTTTGATGAAACTCGTTATATTGCCAATATTTCAGGCTCGTCTATTGAGGAGTATGCCGAAGTAACGCGGCGTTTTAACGATACAGGCTTAGCGGCATTAGAAATTAATATTTCCTGTCCAAATGTTAAAAAAGGAGGCGCAGCTTTTGGTAATGACCCAGATATGGCAGCCAAAGTTGTTGAGGTCTGTCGAGCGCAAACCACCAAGCCTCTCATTGTAAAATTATCTCCTAATCAAACGGACATTGCTGAAGGAGCTAGGCGAGTGATTGATGCAGGGGCAGACATGCTTTCAGCGATTAATACTTTAATGGGAATGCAAATAGATATTCATAGTGCGCGTCCCACTTTAGGTAACAATCAAGGAGGTTTATCAGGCCCTGCCATTAAGCCAGTGGCTTTGTTGAAAGTGCATCAAATTTATCAGGTGGCTAAACAGCATGATATTCCTATTATTGGACTGGGAGGCATTACCTGTGCAGAAGATGCCATTGAGTTTTTTATGGCAGGAGCTTCAATGGTAGCCATAGGCACAGCAATTGCCAAAGACCCTTTATTAGTTAAAAAAATTAATAAAGGCATTGCCAGTTTTATGCAAGAAAAAAACATTCAACAAGTTAGCGACTTAACAGGTAAGCTAGAATTAAACACCAATACGGTACTATGCGGATAAAAATGAAAAAAGTCAATGAACAATTAGCCATTATTAAGCGTGGTGCAGAAGAAATTTTAGTTGAAAAAGAGCTTATAGCAAAACTAGAATCAGGCAAGCCTTTAAGGGTTAAAGCAGGTTTTGATCCCACAGCGGCAGACTTGCATCTAGGGCATACCGTTTTAATTAATAAGTTAAAACAATTTCAAGACCTAGGTCATGAAATACTGTTTTTAATAGGAGATTTTACGGCGATGATTGGTGATCCAACGGGCAAAAGTGCTACTCGTCCACCCCTAACCGCAGCAGAGGTAGCAGCCAATGCTGAAACCTATAAAGAGCAAGTGTTTAAGATTTTAGACCCTGCTAAAACGACCATCATGTTTAACTCTGAATGGATGGATAAAATGTCGGCAGCAGACCTGATTAAACTGGCAGGAACGACCACCGTTGCCAGAATGCTAGAGAGAAATGATTTTGGTGATCGCTATGCTTCTAATGCTCCAATTGCTATCCATGAGTTTTTATACCCGCTAGTGCAAGGCTATGACTCTGTTGCAATGCAAGCAGATATTGAGTTGGGTGGAACAGATCAAAAATTTAACCTGCTTATGGGACGTACATTGCAAGGGCATTATGGCAAGCCACAGCAATGTACCTTAACCATGCCTATTTTAGAAGGTTTAGACGGGGTTCAAAAAATGTCTAAATCTTTAGATAACTATATTGGTATTAAGGACGCACCAAATGATATGTTTGGTAAAGTTATGTCAGTATCAGATGATTTAATGTGGCGTTATTACGAATTGCTTTCTTTTGAAAGTATTGACTCGATCAAAAAACTAAAAGACTTGGTTGCAGAAGGAGAGAATCCACGCAATATCAAAGTAAAATTAGCACTAGAATTAATTGCTAGATTTCACAATGAAGAATCTGCACAATTAGCTTTAAAAGATTTTGAAACCAAATTTTCAAAAAATGCCATTCCTGATGAAATGCCAGAGTTTGTTTTTGAAGAGTCTATGCCGCTAGCTAATTTATTAAAAGAAGCAGGCCTGGTAGATTCAACATCAAATGCACATAGAATGATTAAGCAGGGAGCGGTTAAGCTTAACGGTAATAAAGTAGCCGATGGTCGAATAGAAGTAACAGCTTGTGAAAAACAAGTTTATCAAGTAGGTAAACGCAAGTTTGTTCGTGTTACGATTAAATAAATTAGTTCAATTTCTTATGTAGGGATTTGAGTTTAAATTTGGTTGATATACCAGTTTGTGATGCTCCCCCATGCAGGCGGCTTAATGATCGTAGCATGGGAAAGAGAGAAGATTAGCTTAACTCAGATTTAACTTAGAAGCTATAAGAAATGTCAAAGGTATAACCAACTTGTGAATGAGTTGTAGTGTTGGTTGTTGTGCCACCAGCCATGTTAGATACAACAACACTGGTTGTGGTTTTAGGTGCAATCACCATTGCGGCATTAATAGCAACTTGTTTGGTTAAGTTATAGCCTCCTCCAAAGGTAATATGGCTTTCTGGTGTGGCAGGAAAGAATAGATTGTTAAACATGTTTGTCGCCAAGCCACCTGCTGTTGCGGCAGGAATTTCTTTAATTGGATTGTCTGCTTTGTTATAACCAGCACCTACCCAAAATCCGTCACCAATATATTTACCACCTAAGGCAATAACAGTTTGGTTTTGCCAATTAAAGTCTTTATAGCCCTCGGCCTCACCCCACATGATTTGTTTCAGGTCTCCTGTTAAAACAATGTTACCCATATTATAAGCAACACCTGCTTTCATTACCGCAGGCTGTTCTAAAGTGTCACCAAAGGCACTAGGTAGCATACCAAAATCAACAAAAGGCTGTGAGGCAGTTGATAGCTGTTTGCTATAATCCATGCTAATAGCAGACTCATAAGACACTGCAATAGTTAGCTGGTCATTGACATCAAAATACCCACCAATGTTAAACCCAAAACCTAGGTCAGAGGCGATGCCTGTTCCAACTGATTTATCTGCTGTTAGTCCTCCTGTGCCAGCAGGAATTATATAATGTATGTCTAGAGAGCCATATTGAATAACGGGTGAAAAGCCTACCCCAAAATTATTGCTGTTATAGGCAATAGTGGGTATAAATTTCATAATTTGCATTTGGCTTTGTGCTTTCATAGTTCCTGCTAAAGCTGGATTGGTTTCTGTACTGTAATCAACTCCCATGCCAGAAGTTCCAAACATGCCAATACCAAAAGTTAGGTTTTCATTAATTCTGCTGGTTAAAGAAACAGAAGGAATGACATGAGTATCTGCTGCACTGCTAGATTCTGCGGTAGGATTTCCACCATTATTGGTGACAGAAGGCATAAACAAAGTGCCGCCAAAGGCAAAAGAAGTGCCGGTTTCTTTACCAATTAAACCTGGATTGTTAACCACGCTTTCAGATTCAAAGTGTAGAGCCGTTCCGGTGCCTCCTAATGCCTTGCTTTGCGCGCCAAAACCAATCATGTTGGTGCCGTTGGTTGCCATGGCTGATGCGGCAAATAAAGTTGATGAAATAGCCAGAGCAATTCGTGTCTTTTTCATAAGTAATCGTTCTCTCTTTAAAATTAGGTAAATTAGAATTTTATGTTGAATGCTAAATAGTGTATTTAGAATCAGCAGTTTCTACTATGCCTAAAAAAAACTTATTAGGATAATTAAATTTTTTTTATGAGGTATTAGAGAGGTTAATAAGGTGAGTTTTTTAAAAATAGAAATTTGGGTAAACAATTAAAGCCCTCACCTCTATCCAAAATTCCTATGTAGGAACTTGGGTTTTTGGGTAAGGTCTTAAGGAACTTCTTATTAAGAGATTTTAAAATTCACCTCTTGAGCCATTTTGTAGCATATCCCACATGGCGTTACGGACTTTCATGGTTTCTTCAAGCAACTCTGGAGGCATTTCTTTACCCATTTTTATTGCCATATCCATGTTCATGGTGTAGATATGTAGTCCATCTTCTTGTTCAACAATGGTAACACGGCAAGGTAAAAAGCCAGCCATTGCAGGTGAAAAGTCAATCATTTTTCTGGCAGTTACAGGGTTACAAAAAGACATAACATGTATAACACCAGACTCTACTCCTCGAGCAATAAGCTCTTCAGAAAGAGGCAGCTCTCCAACATTCTTAATATTTCTTTCAATGCCGACGGCGTTAATGGCATCAATAACATCTTCAAGCTCAACGCCTTCTTCAACCTTGGCGTGCCACATGGTTGCCGCAGCAATATCCCCTTCAGAATCAACCCAGTTGCCCCATATTTCCATAAAAGTGCCGCCAGCACCTTCGTTAAGGTTGCTTACTGCATTCATGGTGCCACAGCCAGATAAAGCGGTAATAGAAACTGCGATTATGCCTGCTTTAAATAAGTTCATTAATTTCATTAATAGTTCTCCAAGTTTTTTAGTTTAAAAATCTTCCAATTAAAAGATACTTGTATTTGTTGTAAATTGAAAATCAATTTTTTTTGAACCTTGATTATATCCTTTTATAACGATTATTAATTGCTAATATTAATATATAGTTAAATCCTTATTAAGGGCAGATGAAGCCTAGTTTAATTAAACATGGTTTTAAGTGCTTTGGTGCGTTAGTTAATTGATGTTGATTCCATTCTCTATAAACAGGGTAGTTACGACGATAGGTTTCAAAGTTTTTTTGTACGGTTAAAATGTTCTCTGATCGAATCGCTTGATCGTCTTGTTTTGGATTGTGGGCATGGGTTAATATTTGACAAATAATAGCTTGATCAGATTGGTTGGTATTGTTTATGGTGATATTTGGAGGGGGCGGAGGAAGCTGGCTTTGCCACTGGGATTGAGGTGTTTTATTCCAAAAGTTGCATAAAGCATGGTAAACCATTTTGCTGCCAGAAACTTTAGCCTCTAAAGAATGCCCTGCGATATGAGGGGTAGCACAGTTTGTAGCTTGGTACATGTCGGAGCATATATAGGGTTCATTTTCCCAGCAATCTATAATGTTAGCTTTTGTAGGAGTTTGTGTCCAAATGGTCTCGTCAACAATGCCACCTCGGGCAGCATTGAGCAGTATTGTCTCCGAGCTTATATATTTAAAGTTTTGTTCATTTACCAAGTGATAGGTTTTATCAGTTCCGCTAAAAGAAAGAGGAGTGTGTAAAGTAATTATATCGGCAGAAAGTACCGTTTTTAAGTTTACAAAACTTGTATTAGATTCTACCCTTTGTCTAGGTGGGTCGTTAAGTAAAGTTTTAATGCCTAGTATATTAGCTTTTTGATGAACCAGTTTCCCAACATGACCAACGCCCACAATACCTAAAGTTTTTTCATTAAGGTTAAACTTTTTTTGTTCTGCAATTTGAAACAAGCACGCCATAATAAATTCAGCTACAGAATTTGCGTTGCACCCTTGAGCAGAGTAAAACTTAATATGGTTAGACTTTAACCAGTTTTCGTCAATATGGTCTAAGCCAACAATTGTGCTACCAACAAAAGTAACAGAAGTGTTTTTTAAAAGATTTTTATTGACCTGAGTTCTAGAGCGAACAATAACAGCATTTGCTTGTTTTAAATCGGCATTTTTAATTTCTTTTCCTGGCAAGGTAATAACCTTACCTAGATGAGAAAACATTTCATTTGCAAAAGGTACTGCATCATCAATTATGATTGTTTTATTGGGTTTCATGGTAGTTCTTAAGGTTGTTTTTAGTGTAGGGTAGTGAACAAAGTCCTGTTCTTTGTGTTAGGATCTGGCAAGGCATTGCCCGAATTCCTATATAGGAATTGGATATAGAGTGTTAAGGCTGATGCTATGTGCCAGTTTCCTGTGCGGCGGCTTAAGTATTAGTATTTGCTTATGCTTATTTGTAATGTATAATAGCTTCAGTATATAGTTAAGGAAGTCGCATGAAAATAAAAATAATTTATTTTTTTTTAGTAAGTCTTTTATCAGTCTCAACTTTGAGCTTTGCTCAGAAGATGGATTTTAAAGACATTGTAGAAATCACCTTGTCGCAAAATGCAGAAATTCACGTTAGTAGCTTTCGCTTGCAACAAGCAGAAGCAGCACTAAAAGAAGCTAAAGCTGCTCGTTTACCACAAATTACCGCTTCAATTACTTCCTCTTTATCAGATAATGCTTTAAATGTATTTGGAATGAAATTGCAACAAGCTAAAGTAGTGCAGTCAGACTTTATTCCTAGGGACTTAAATAACCCTGGTGCATACACCGATTTTAATCCTCGCATTGAAATGTTAGTGCCTGTTTGGAACGGAGGCAAAGTTGTCGCCTACCAAAATCAAGCAAAAGCCATGATTAAAGCATCGCAATATGGAGACGAAGCGGTGCGGCAATTTTTAATATTTAATGTGTACCATGCCTATGAAGGCGTACATACCGCTAGAAGATATATTGAAGTTGCAGAAAAAGGAGTTAAAGCGGCCGAGTCTTATGTTAAAACAACAGAGAACTTAATGCGTCAAGGGCTGGTAGTTCGTAGTGAGTTATTAACCGCACAAGTAAGCTTGTCAAAGGCTAAAATAATGCTTGATCAAGCCGTTAATAAAGAAATGACAGCCTTAGACGGGCTAAGATCACTAATGAACATGAGTCCAGATGAAGCTTTTGAAATTGGGCAAGCACATGTTATTGATCTGCCCGCTAATTCGGTAGAAAAATTAATTTCATTAGCAATGAGTCAAAACCCAAGATTAGACGCTAAACGCCATGAAGCAACATCTTTAGCAAGGTCGGTAGATGCTATCAGAGCAGATACCTCTCCGTCTTTTAATATAATGGCTCGTAACGACTGGCATGATGAATCACTTGGGCTTAATAGCAGCTCTTATACCGTTGCCGCAGTCGCATCTTGGAAATTTGCAGATTTTGGCGTAAATGATAGTGCGGTTGATCGTGCCAATGCAGCGGTTAACGAAAAAAAATCCAAACTGCGTTCAGAAGAAAATAAGATTCAATTAGAGATTTTAACCGCTTGGCGTAATTTACAGTTAAATAAAAAACAAGCAATTAACCAAAAAGCAACCATAGAACAAGCAATAGAAGCCCAGCGTTTAGTAAAAATGCGATATAAAAATGGCGTGGCAACCATGACCGAGCTGCTTAATAGCCAAGTCATGTTGGATAAAACAAGAGCTGACCTAGTAAGGACAGAGTTCACTGCAAATATGTATAAGGCCAAATTAAGGCTGACAACTGGCTCAATGTCTCTAGCAGACCTTTAAAATTACCAGGCCTGGTAATTTTAAAGGTCTTTTTCCAGTATAAAGCAGTCTTAGTTGTTAAGTGCATCCTCAATGACGCGTACAAAAACATTAATCTAGAAAATTAGAATTTAAATATTTAAGGAATAGGTCTCAATGAAAACCCTACCAAATTATGCCCGCTTATCTGCTTTAATTGTAGCAGGGTTTTTAACGCTTACTCTTTCAGGGTGTTCTAAAGAAGAGGTTGCGGAAAAAGATCAGCCACAAGTGCAAACGATTCAGGCAAAAGTACAAACGGTTGAGTTGGGTAATATTTCGCTCACCGCCGTTGTGCCTGGTGCGGTTGTACCAGACCAAAGAGCCAATATATCCTCTCGATTAATGGGTTTTATTAAAAAACTAGACTTAAAAGTAGGGCATAAAGTAGAAAAGGGTGATTTACTGTTTTCTCTTGACTCTGGTGATGTTAATAGTGCCATTTCTCAAGCTCAGTCATCTTATGACCAAGCAAGAGCGACCTTTGTCAATGCAAGACAAAACTTTAAACGCTTTGAAAGACTTTATAAAGAAGCCTCAATATCAAGACAACGGTTTGATACAGTGAGCCTGCAATATAAGGTTGCAAAAGAAGGTTTAGCAGGAGCTAGATCAGCTTTATCTCAAGCAAAAGACCAGCTTAAATATGTTTATGTTAAAGCTCCGTTTTCAGGAGTGGTTGTTAATAAAATGGCAGTTGTGGGTGATTTGGCAATGCCAGGACAACCTGTTTTAGTGATTGAGAATTTAAAGTCATTAAGTATTCAAACTCAAGTTGCCAGAGATTTATTTACCTCACTTCGCTCAGGAGATGAAGTAGAAGTGTTGCTTGAGGGCAAAAATGAACCAATTTTAGCCACTATTTATACTTTGGTTGCAGCCGCCGACCCTGTTACCCGTACTCACATAGTTAAGCTAAGTTTGCCAGATGTTGGCAATATTAATTCAGGAACTTTTGCCAGAATTAACTTTAATCTAGGGGAGCGTCAAACTTTATTAATTCCTAAAACAGCGGTGCTTAATAGATCCGGGATTGAAGGTGCATTTGTGGTACAAGAAGGGGTTGCTAGATTTCGCATGGTGCGTATAGGCGAAAAAATAGGCGAGTTGGTAGAGGTTCAAGCAGGGCTTTCTTTAGGAGATGTCATTGTAGTAGAAAACAACCAAAGCATGTTAAATGGCGACTTGGTTGAAGTGGTTAAGTAAATAAAAATATACAGGGGACTTAATCATGTCTGAAAACAACAATAGCTCAGAAAACAAAGAAATGCCTTTAAATATGGCAGGTAAAATAGCCAAAGCTTTTATACACTCTAAAATTACCCTGCTCATTATGTTAGCGGTAACTCTCTCGGGCATCTTGGCATATACCATGACACCACGAGAGTACAATCCACAAATAGTTGTACCTGCTGCCAATATTATAGTGCCTAAAGCGGGTGCAACCCCCGAAGAAGTTCATAACTTAATTGTTAGACCGCTAGAAACCATTATGAACGCTTTACCTGGGGTTAAAAATACCTTTAGCTACGCTTCAAGTGATTTTGGCGTGGTAACTGTGCAGTTTGAGGTAGGTGAAAACCAAGTCGATAGTCTGGTTAAAATTTATAACCAAATTATGCAAAATATGGACAAAATGCCACCCAATACACAGCAACCATTAATTCGCCCAATTAATGTCGACGATGTGCCAATTATGACCCTTGCGGTTACTTCCGACGAGCTTTCAGGTTTTGATTTACGAAATATATCTTTAAAGTTAGTCGAAAACCTACGCAATATTCCCGGTGTTTCCTTTACGGAAGTGATTGGCGGAGAACGCCGTGCAATTAATGTTTGGTTAGACCCGCGTAAAGTAGCACTCACAGGGATGTCATTAGAGAAAATAAGTGAAATGTTGCTAGGAAGTAATGTTTCTTTGCCCGTAGGACATCTTGTTAATAACAATACCAGTCATTTGGTCAGGGTAGATGGTTTCTTAGGCAGTGCCCAAGAAGTAGGCGATATTATAATAGGCGTTGAACAAGGAAGGCCCATTTACCTCAAAGATATTGCAGAAATTGTAGACGGTCCGCTTGAAGAAGAAATAAGCACTCGTATTGGCTTTGGCCCAGCTTCCGCAGTTGTTGCAAGGGGCGAACAGCCAGTCGTAACCATTACCCTTGCCAAAAAACCTGGGGTTAACGCCGTCAAGGTTACTGAGGCAGTGCAAGCCAAGCTTAAAGAACTTGAAAGAAACATGTTACCCAGTAATGTAAATGTTGTTATTACCAGAGATGACGGCAAAAAAGCCGATGAAGCGGTTAATCTACTGATGAACAACTTTATGTTTGCCGTAGGAACGGTTATTGTCATACTGGTATTGTTCCTAGGTTGGCGTGAAGCGAGTATTGTTACGCTAACCGTACCGCTTATCCTCTTTGTCGTGCTGTTTATAGGCTATATTTCTGGGCAAACCATGAACAGAATTACTCTATTTGCCCTAATACTGTCGCTGGGGCTATTGGTGGACGCCGCCATTGTCGTAATAGAAAATATACACCGGCATATTAAAATGGGATATGACCCCAAAAAGTTTGACGAGGTTTTAATTAAAGCCACCAATGAAATTGGTAACCCAACTAATGTTGCCACGTTTGCGGTTATTCTAGCTTTTTTGCCAATGTTTTTCGTAACAGGCATGATGGGGCCCTTTATGGAGCCTATTCCCTTTAATGTTCCGCTCACCATGATAGCCTCTTTATTAATTGCCTATATTTTAGTACCTTATGTCTCTTATAGATGGTTAGGAAAAAAAGCCATTAAAGATATGAAAAAGAGAGAAAGCCTAGAAGCGAAACATGTTCACAAAGAAGACTGGATGCAAAGGATTTATGGCAAAGCACTAACCCCTTTAATAGAAAGCCGAACTAAACGCAATATATTTTTATTTATAGTTTTAATTTCATTGTTTGCTGCGCTGCTACAACCTGCCCTGCAATTTATGCGAGACGACGGCATGAGCAACCCACTGCATCCTGCAGGAGTAGAAGTAAAAATGCTACCTTATGACAATA
>CAYLXI010000034.1:9478-14437 GCA_964387695.1 uncultured Piscirickettsiaceae bacterium | reverse complement strand
TAAAATCAGACAATCTTCACTACCTGATAATGATTCATTATTTTACGCATAATCAGGATTTTTCACTCAACAAAGCGGAGAAGAGCCCTATTTAATTCGTTGACCGTTGAAAAAATAAAATTAGGTAATACAATAAGGCGAAACCAAACTTTATACCGAATATGCAATAATATATTACCTTATACTGGTAGAGGGAGTGGTATCAAACGAGTGTTAAGTATAAATCCAAAGGTTGAGTTTATAAACGATACTGATAAAGAAGAGTTTAAATGCATTATTCCAAGAGAAGTCGAGCCTGTAAATAATGAAGTGTAATCCCCTTATTTTTAATAGAAGTTAAAAATAGAGAGGAGTCTGTTCCGTATTTTATCGCTTACCTTCACCACCGGCCTTGGTTAGAAAATAATCAAGAGCAAAGGTTGGTAAGATTCGTTTCAGTATGGCAAAAACTTTAGTTGGTAGGGTAACAGGGTAGCGACTTTTAATTTTAGTGTGATTAATAGCATGCACCAAACATTTAGTCACGGCTTCTGGTTCTAGCGTAAACGGGGCAGCAGGTCCAACCGTTTTTAATCTGGCAACCATTGCTTGGTAGTTATCTTGATGTACAGAAGGTTTATTTTGAATCCATTTTTTAAATTGTAGGTAAGCATTTTGCCTAAAGTTTGAAGTAATAGGTCCTGGCTGAATAAGGCTTATTTGAATATTGTCTCTAGCCAACTCAAGCCTTAGTGTGTCGGCAAATCCTTCAATCGCAAATTTACTAGCGTTGTAAGCTCCGCGATAAGGCATGGCTGCAAACCCTAAAATGGAGCTGTTGTAAATAATTTTTCCACCTCCAAGTTGACGCATGATAGGAATAATTAAATTGGTAAGTTCTTGAGTGCCAAAAACATTGGTTTCAAATTGATAACGCATCGCCTCTCGGCTTAAGTCCTCAACCGCACCAGGTAACCCAAAAGCACCATTGTTAAATAATATCCCAATATTATTATTAGAATATTTAAGAATTTGGCTTACTGCAGACTTAATTGAATCAGATGAAGCTAAATCAAGTTGAAAACAAGGGATTCCTAATTCATTTAATCTAGCAACATCTTCTTGTTTTCTGCAAGTTGCAATAACCGCTAACTCTCGCTTTTTTAGAGTTGTCGCAGCATGAAATCCAATGCCTGTTGAGCATCCTGTAATGAGCGTGTATAAGTTAGAAGAAGTCTGCATTAAATATCCCTTTTAATTGGTTTCTGCCGAGATACTGCAAGCACTATTATTAGCGTTATATGCATTCTAGCACTTGCAGTATCTAGGTTTCAGTCTAAGTTAGCACAATTTAAAGTCATTAATGTTAAATAATTTAACCGCAAAGGAGATAAGTTTTTTATAATAGCTTGCTTAATTATTTGTTGGAGAACATAGTGGCTTTTATAAAACGTTACTTAATAGCAGGTTTGTTAATTTGGTTGCCATTGGTCGTAACCATTATTGTTATGGAATTTTTGATAAGCTTTTTTGATAGAAGTTTATTGTTGTTACCCGCTTCTTATCGCCCAGAGGAATTGTTTGGGAGGAATATTCCAGGGTTAGGGCTCATTTTATCTTTGGTTGTGGTTTTTATAACAGGTATGCTGGCGGCTAACTTTTTAGGGGGGCAAATAGTTAAACTATGGGAAGCTTTTTTATCTAAAATACCCTTAGTAAGGTCTATTTATACGGCGGTTAAGCAAATATCACAGGCTTTGTTTGGTAATGATTCGCAAACTTTTCAAAAAGCGTTTCTTATTCAGTACCCTAGAAAAGGCCTATGGACTTTGGCTTTTCAAACAAGCATAGAAAAAGGCGAGGCACAATGTAAGGCAGAATTGGGAGAGGTTATTAACTTATTTGTTCCTACAACCCCTAATCCCACTTCTGGTTTTTTTATTATGGCGAGTAAAGCCGACATTATAGAGCTAGAAATGTCAGTTGATAGTGCGTTAAAAATGGTAATTTCTGGTGGGGTGGTTGTACCTCCTTGGAATAATAAAAAATCAGAAGTGCTTGAAAAAACAACTGAAAATCAGTAAATAATAAAATCAGCAAATAATAAAATATTAAGAATTAAAAATTAAAGGTAGCAGCAACATGATGCGTACACACTATTGTGGACAAGTAACAGAGATTTTAGAAAACCAAACAGTCACCGTATCTGGCTGGGTTCATCGTCGCCGAGATCATGGTGGAGTCATTTTTATAGATTTACGAGATCGTGATGGACTGGTGCAAATTGTTGTTAACCCTGATGATGCTGATAAGTTCTCTAAAGCAGAAAAATTGCGTTCTGAATTTGTTTTAAAAGTAATCGGTAAAGTGACGGCTAGAACGCCAGAAACGATTAATGAAAAAATGGCAACGGGTAAAATAGAAATAGTGGCAAGCTCTTTAGAGGTTTTAAGTCGTTCTGCTCCGATTCCTTTTCAGTTAGACGATAAAAATATTTCAGAAGAAGTGCGATTAACCTATCGTTATTTAGATTTGCGTCGTGATGAGATGCAAAAAACCCTTAGGACTCGTTATCAAGTAACGCGAGCTATGCGTCGGTATTTAGATGACAATGAGTTTATGGATATTGAAACCCCTATTTTAACCAAGTCGACTCCAGAGGGTGCTCGTGATTATTTAGTTCCTAGCCGAACTCACCCTAATAAATTTTTTGCCCTACCTCAATCACCGCAATTATTTAAGCAATTATTAATGATGTCTGGTTTTGACCGTTATTACCAAATCACTCGTTGTTTTCGTGATGAAGATTTGCGAGCCGATCGTCAGCCAGAATTTACTCAGCTAGATATTGAAACCTCTTTTATGTCTGAAGAGCAAGTCATGAATATGATGGAAGGTTTAGTCAAAACTATTTTCTTTGAAGCAGGAAGTATTACTTTAAATAATGATTTTCCGCGAATGACCTATGCAGAATCTATTAAAAAATACGGGATTGATCGCCCAGACTTGCGTATTGATATGCAGTTGGTTGATGTGGCAGATTTATTGCAAAATATTGACTTTAAAGTGTTTGCAGCACCTGCAAAAGACCCTAAAGGCCGTGTAGCAGCATTACGAGTGCCACAAGGTGGTAAAATGTCGCGTAAAGAAATTGACGATTACACCAAGTTTGTGAGTATTTATGGTGCAAAAGGTTTAGCTTATATTAAAGTTAATAATTTATCGGCAGGCATTGAAGGGTTGCAATCACCTATTGTTAAATTTTTTCCTGAACAGGTTATGGAAATTATGCAACGAGTGGGTGCTGAAGATGGAGATATTGTTTTCTTTGGTGCGGATAAAGCAAAAATTGTTAATGAAGCTTTAGGTGCATTGCGTTGTAAAATTGGTGAAGATTTAGGCATGTTAAACAAACAATGGGCTCCTATCTGGATAGTAGATTTTCCAATGTTTGAAACCGATGAAAAAACTGCCCGTTTAGCGGCGATTCATCACCCATTTACTCAGCCTAAAGCGACAACAGAAGAGATTTTAAATCATGACCAGCCAGAACAAATGTTATCTCGTGCTTATGATTTAGTGATAAATGGTTTAGAAGTAGGCGGAGGTTCAGTACGAATCCACGATTCAGAAATGCAAGCGGCGGTTTTGAAAATGTTAGGTATTTCTGATGAAGAAGCACAAAACAAATTTGGTTTTCTTCTTAAGGCTTTAAAATATGGTTGCCCACCTCATGCAGGTATGGCGTTTGGTTTAGATCGTCTAGTCATGATTATGACAGGCAAAGAGTCTATTCGTGATGTTATTGCTTTTCCTAAAACTCAATCGGCGGCTTGCATGTTAACCGAAGCACCTGGTTTGGTGGATAACGAACAGTTAAAAGAGCTGGATTTAAGATTTAGAAAGCCGGTTAAGTCTCAGAGATAACTTATAGTTTTTATTATGGACATTTTAGATTTACAAGCCAAAACTATTCCCCATAATTTGCAATCTCGTATTGATAAACTCGCTTTTTCTGCACCAACCTCTCCTTGGCTTTCTGAACAAGAAAAGGTGAGGTTAAAAGATAAAATTAAGAGTTTGTTAAAACAACATGATGCGCAATTAGTTGCTCATTATTATGTGGATGCAGACTTGCAATCTTTGGCAGAAGAGACAGGGGGTAAGGTTGCAGATTCTTTAGAAATGGCAAATTTTGGTGTGCAATCTAAGGCTAGCACTTTGGTGGTTTGTGGGGTGCGTTTTATGGGGGAAACCTCTAAAATGTTAAGTCCTGAAAAAACCATTTTAATGCCTGATTTAGATGCCACCTGCTCACTAGATGAGGGATGCCCTGCTGATGAGTTTGCCAATTTTTGTGCCCAATTCCCAGATCATAAAGTCGTGGTTTATGCTAATACCAGTGTTGCCGTTAAAGCCGTAGCAGATTGGGTGGTAACATCAGGCAATGCTTTAGAAATTGTGTCTTATCTTAAAGAACAGGGTCAAAAAATTATTTGGGCTCCTGATGAGCATTTAGGGCACTGGATAGAAAAAGAAACAGGCGTTGAAATGATTCGTTGGCGTGGTAACTGCATTGTGCATCACGAGTTTCAAACTTACGAACTAGAGGCTTTAAAATTAAAACATCCCGATGCAAAAATATTGGTGCACCCAGAATCTCCAGCAGAAGTGGTGGCACTGGCAGATATTGTTGGCTCAACTCGTGTCATGATTAATGCAGTTGAAAAAATGCCTGATAATAAGTTTATTGTGGCAACTGATATGGGTATTTTCTATAAAATGCAACAACTTGCGCCTAATAAAACTTTAATTGTTGCTCCGACAGGCAGTCAGGAAAAAAGTTGTAGTTCTTGTGCTCATTGCCCTTGGATGGCAATGAATAATCTTGAAAACTTAGCTAAATGCCTCGAGTATAAAACAGGTGAAGTTTTTGTTGATGAAAAGATTCGTTTAAAGGCTTTAGAGTCGGTAGACAAA
>CAYLXI010000034.1:0-9468 GCA_964387695.1 uncultured Piscirickettsiaceae bacterium | reverse complement strand
GAGTTTTCTCGTTCAAAAGGTCTAGTTAAACGCTCTTCTTAGCTATTAAACGACCCTTTAAAGCATACCAGACCTGGTAAAAATGGAGCTAGTTTGGTTAAATTAAAACGCATTTTAGGCATAGACCCAGGCTCTCGTAAAACAGGGTTTGGTATTATTGAATCAGGTCGTTATAACCCAAGTTATGTGGTGAGTGGGGTGATTAGGGTTGAAAAATACTCTGGTTCAGGTAGACTCAAGAATATTTTTGAGTCAGTTTCTCAATTAATTGATCAATATCAGCCTGATGTTATGTCGGTTGAAAAAGTTTTTATGCATAAAAATCCCAATACAGCCATAATACTTGGGCAGGCAAGAGGAGTTATTTTGTGTGCCGCGGCACTTAAGGATGTACCTATTTTGGAATATACTCCAACTCAAATTAAAAGTACAATTGTCGGTAAGGGTCATGCCAGTAAAACTCAAGTGCAATATATGGTACAAACGCTTTTAAAACTTACAGATACGCCTCAAGAAGATGCCGCAGATGCTCTGGCCTGTGCTTTATGCCATGATCGCTACATGTCTTTAGGGATTGACCCCAAAAAAATCTCGAAAGGGACTCATTTTTAGGAATTTTATGATTGGATTTTTAACAGGCAGACTACACTCTAAACAGCCGCCCGTTTTATTGTTAGAAGTAAGCGGGGTAGGCTATGAAGTAGAAGCCCCTATGTCAACTTTTTATGCTCTTGGCAATATTAATGAGACAATAACATTATTAACTCATATGCATGTGAGAGAAGATGCTATGCTGTTGTTTGGTTTTGCAACAGAAACAGAGCGGGCTTTGTTTAAAGAGTTAATTAAAGTGAATGGAGTGGGGGCTAAAATGGCAATGGGTATTCTTTCTGCTATGTCCGTTAATGATTTTGTTGCCACCGTAGAACAAGATAATGCCACGGGACTCACTTCTATACCTGGTGTAGGTAAAAAAACCGCAGAAAGGCTTATTATAGAAATGCGTGACAGACTAAAGAACTGGTCTATTGTTGAAGCAGATTCTACTCAAAAGGTTTCAGATTCTCTTTCCTTGTCAGCTTCTTTCAATCATATTCAGCAATCAGCTATTGAAGCTTTGGTAAGCTTAGGGTATAAAACTATTCAGGCAGATAAAATGGTGAGAGCAATTAAAGATAAAGAGCTTTCTTTAGAAGATTTGATTAAAAAAGCATTGCAAAGCACTAAGATTTAAATGAAACTATTTTTTAAAGATATTTAAAATAAGAAAAAAGCATGATTGAAACAGATAGATTAACGGGAGGACAAGCAACCGAAACAGAAATGTACGCCTTGCCTACCGTTAGACCTAAAGAAATTGATGAATATATTGGTCAGCAAGCCGTACGAGAGCAGCTTATGTTATCTATTCGTGCCGCTAAAGTGCGTGGTGAACATTTAGATCATGTTTTATTGTACGGTCCTCCAGGCTTGGGTAAAACAACGCTTTCTCATATTATTGCTGAAGAGATGGGCGTAACCTTGCGCCAAACATCAGGGCCTGTGATTGATAAGCCAGGCGATTTGGCAGCCATTTTAACTCGCCTAGAGCCTCATGATGTATTGTTCGTAGATGAAATTCACCGCCTTTCTCCCGTCATTGAAGAAGTTCTTTATCCTGCAATGGAAGACTTTCAAATTGACATAGTGATTGGGGATGGTCCTGCTGCACAAAGCGTTAAAATAGACATTCCACCTTTTACCTTGGTGGGGGCAACCACGCGTGCAGGGCTGTTGACTGCCCCTCTTAGAGATAGGTTTGGCTTGGTGCAAAGGTTAGAGTTTTATTCAAACGAAGAATTAAAACAAATTGTTGAACGATCTTCTAATATTTTAGGAATACACTCAGAGCCAGCAGGGGCAAAGGAAATAGCAAAACGCTCTCGTGGTACACCACGCATTGCCAATAGGTTACTTAGACGAGTTAGAGACTTTGCACAGGTAAGAGGCAAGGGTATTATTACTCAAAATATCGCAGATGACGCTCTTAATTTATTAGAAGTGGACTCTTTAGGATTAGATAAAATGGATCGTCGTTTATTAGAAGTGATGATTGAAAAGTTTGATGGCGGGCCAGTAGGCATTGACAGTATCGCAACAGCTCTTGGAGAAGAACGAGGTACAATTGAAGATGTTATTGAGCCTTTTTTAGTACAACAGGGTTTTTTAATGAGAACCCCAAGAGGGCGAGTGGCAACGCGTCATGCCTACGCCCATTTAGAATTACCAGAACCAAAGGACATAGAATAATGAATAACGCCACTCTTTTAGAACTTGTCATGGAAGCCAGTCTTGTTGTTCAAGGTGTTATGATTATATTGCTAATAATGTCTATTATGGCTTGGGCTATTACTTTTGCAAAAAGTGCTCAATTAAAACGAGCAAAAAAGGCCACTAATGAATTTGAAGAAACCTTTTGGTCTAGTCATGACTTAACTCTTCTTTATAATCAGGTTTCTCTAAACTTAGAGGGCAATCAAGGTACGCAATCAATCTTTGAATCAGGATTTAAAGAATTTGTAAACTTAAAAAAACAAGGGGTTAAAGAGTCAACAGATTTAGTCTCTGGTGTACAAAGGGCAATGAAAGTAACCTTTTCTAATGAAGCAGAAAGACTAGAGCAAACCACCCCAATTTTAGCTACAATTGGTTCGTCAGCACCTTACATTGGTTTGTTTGGAACCGTTTGGGGCATAATGAATGCCTTTATCGCTTTAGGTGAAATGCCAAATGCAACGCTGGCAGCGGTTGCCCCAGGAATTGCCGAAGCTCTTATTGCAACAGCTTTAGGGCTGTTTGCTGCGATTCCAGCAGTCATTGCTTACAATCAACTTATGACTAAAACTAACAAAATTGTGACAGATTATGAGAATTTTGCAGAAGGTTTTTTAACCATCATTCAGCGACAATCTCATTCTATTAAAGACTAAAAATAATTAATAGGCAATTATTATGCAAAACAGTTTTAGAAGTTCTCGACAAAAAAAACCGCTGATGGCTGAAATCAATGTAGTGCCTTATATTGATGTGACTTTAGTCTTGCTGATTGTTTTTATGATAACAGCCCCCATGGTTCAGCAGGCAATAACGGTTAACTTACCCCAAGCACCTGCTATTATTCAAAGCGACCAAATAACCCCAACAGAAAAACCTTTTGTCATTACAGTTACTAGAGACGGTCTTTATAAAACCAGTGCCAACCCCGACATTTATCTAAGCCAAAAAGATTTAGAAAATTTAATTGCAGAAACTCTAGCAAGAACTTTATTAAACCCAGCAACCCCTATTTTTATTCAAGGAGATCGGCAAGCAGCATATGGTAAAGTGGTTAATTTGTTTGTCTTATTAAAGGCTAACGGAGTCGAAAAAGTCTCTTTATTAACAGAGCCTGAACCAGAGGCGTTTTAATTATGCTTGCCTTTATCTTACGCTATCCCATCTCTAGCTTTATTGCGATATCTATTCATCTGATTATTTTAGCAAGTTTCGTCTATGCAAGCTTATCACAGCCAGAAGTTTTAAAAATATCACTCAATGTCGAAGAAAATACAGAGATTAAGCCGCAGGTTAAACTAACAGAACCAATGCAAACTTTTGCGGTAGATGGTAACCTAGTTCAAAAGAAACTAGCACAATTAAAACAGCAAGAAGAAGCCAAGAATCTTGTCCAAAAACAACTTGAGCAGCAAACAGAAAAAGAAAAAAAGCTCCTGGCAGAGTTAAAAATTAAACAACAGGCAGAAAAGAAAAGGACAGACGCAGAACGCAAAAAAGCCGATGCCGAGCAAAAAAGAGCAGAAATTGAAAGGCGTAAAGCGACAGAAGCTAAGCGTTTAGCAGAAATAGAAAAACAAAAAGTGGTTGCTCAAACCAAACGGGCTGACGCAGAAAAGATTCGAGCTGAACAAGCTAAAAAAGCTGCTGAACAAGCTGATAAACAGCGTAAAGAAGCCGCCTTAAAAGTTGCAGAAGCAAAAAAACAACGCGAAGCAGAGGAAGCTAGAACTCAAAAATTACAAGTAGAAATTAAACAAAGAGCAGAAGAGAAAAAACGCTTAGAACAACAAGCTTTAGTTGCTAGAATGCAACAAGAACAAGAACAAGAAGAAGCCAATTTGCAAAGAAGGCTGGCAGAAGCTGCTGCTGATAAACGGGCAAAAGTTAAGAAAAATGAAATGAAGAATTTAAGAGAAGCTTATATCTCTTCAATTGCAGCAAGAGTAAAAAACAACTGGAGAACGGCAGCAAGAGTTTCACCTAATGCACAATGCGAAATTTCGATTGTTCAAACTAGAAAAGGTGAAATTGTGAGCGTAAAAGTATTAAACTGTAATGATGATGCATCAGAGCAATTTAAAAAAGATGCCGTAAATGCTGTTTATCGCTCTGCACCTTTACCCGAGCCACCAATTGAAGAATTATTTGAACGCCATATTCAGTTTATATTTAAGCCCTAATCGTAAAGCGTAATGTTTCTAAATAGGACAGCAAAAGAATGTTAAAAATCATATCAGGTATCTTATTTGCGTTATTAGTTTGGGGAAGCAGTGCCCAAGCTAATTTAATTATTGAAATAGATCAAAGTGATGAAGATGCACTGCCTATTGCTATTGTACCTTTAGCTTGGCAAGGAAGTGAGCTGAACCCACCAGAAAAAATATCTGAGATTATTGCATTTAATTTTTTAAGAACAGGAAAATTTAGACCGATTAATTCATCACAAATGCCGCAACAACCCTCTACTTTATCTGAAGTAGACTATAGCCAATGGCGAGGTATGGATATTGATAATTTATTAATGGGTTCTATCACAGAGGCAGAACAAAAAGGTTTTTTTAACATTGATATGTTTTTTTTGGATGTTTTAAGACAAAGAGAAGTCTTTGCCAAACGATGGTCTAATATCCCTGAAAACTTATTACGTAAAGTTGCACACCAAATGAGTGACTTAATGTACAAAGAGTTAACGGGTATTAGAGGTGCTTTTAGTACTCAAATTGCCTATGTTACGCTTCACAGAATTAATGGAAAAAGATATTTTGCATTAGAAGTAGCCGATGCAGATGGTCATGGTGCACAGCAAATTCTTAGATCTTCTTATCCAATAATGTCTCCATCTTGGTCTCCAGACGGAAAAAAACTAGCTTATGTTTCTTTTGAAAATGGGCGTTCAGAAATTTTTATTCAAAGTTTAGATGGAAGCCATCGTGAATTAATCGCCAGCTTTAAAGGCATTAATAGTTCGCCTGCTTGGTCACCAGATGGTAAAAGTCTATCTATGACGCTTTCTAAAGATGGTTCTGCAGATATTTACATTATGAATCTAGCCACTCGCAATCTTCGCAGATTAACAAGAAATTGGGCCATTGAAACCGAAGCGGTTTGGGCGAGTAATGGAAGATCACTCTTCTATAATTCAGATAGACGGGGTCAACCACAAATTTTTCAAGTCTTTCTCGACACGGGTGAAGAAAGGCGAGTATCCTTTGAGGGCAGGCATAATGCTAATCCAGAGATTTCCCCCGATGGTCGTTACTTGGTAATGGTACATGTATCTAAAGGCTTTAATATTGCCGTTTTGGATTTGTTTACAAATGATTTTTCGGTGCTTACTAGGACTTTTTTAGATGAATCTCCTAGTTTCTCGCCCAATGGTGAGATGATTTTATATGCCATGAATAAAAATGGTAAAGGTCGCCTAGCCTCTGTTTCAGTTGATGGGCGTATTACGCAGTATATTAGTGTAAAATCAGGTGAAGTTAGAGAGCCAGCATGGGGACCTTTTAAGGATTAATGGAGTAAATATAATGAAAAAAATATCGGTATTACTTTTGATGCTAGCAACACTTTTATTGGGAGCTTGTGGTGGGTCTTCTAAGATTATCAAGGTTGATGACCCTGAAGGACAGCCTATTCCTACTATTTATAAAGACTATGTTGAGAAGGATACTTCTCAAATAGAAAAAGGTGTTGAAATTATAGGTGCAACGCAACAACAAGGCTTGAGTGGCAAGGCCTTAACAGGAGAAATGTTATCGGCTGAAGAAAAGTTAGCAAAGCAACAAAGAGAAATGTTAGCACAAGGATTCCAACCCGTTATTTACTTTGAATATGATCAGGCAATTCTAAGTCAGGAAGCTCACAAAACGATCAAGCATTATGCAGATTATTTAAATAACAATTTAAATGAAAATTTAACCTTAGTAGGTCATACAGATGCTAGAGGTACGCCAGCTTATAATTTGGCTTTAGGAGAAAGAAGAGCCAAGGCCGTTCAAGAAGTTTTTATGTTATATGGAGTGAATATGTCTCGTATTGAAGTCATTAGTATGGGAGAAGAAATGCCCGCAGTTGATCTTCAAACAGAAGCAGCTTGGGCAAAAAATCGCCGTGTTGAAATTAATATTTATGAATAATAATGAGCAATAAAATGATCAAAAAACTGCTAGTAGGCGGGTTAACCCTTTGCATTATATCAACAAGCATGGTAGCTTTTTCTGCTGAAATATCATCAAATATTGAAAACAGAATTGAGCGATTAGAGAGAATGGCTGATAATCCCGTTTTACTTAGATTAAGCCAGCAGCTTTCACAGCAGCAAAGAGACATATCAAGCTTGCACGATGATGTGGATCGTTTAAAGCATCAGCTTAGGCAAGCTAATGAACGAAACTCCAGACAGTATCTTGATGTTGATTCTCGTTCAAGTGTGCTAGAAGAAACTCCTTCATCTAGGCCAATAATGCCTAGCGTGGAGACACCAGCCAAAGAAGCCTCACAAAACCTTAATTTAGTGGACACTGAAGAGATACAAGAACCTTTAGTGGTTTCTGAAGTGATTCAAACTCATCCAGCAACCGATGAAGAAAGAGAAATTTACAGGAAAGCCTTTGATTTGCTGAAGCAAAAAAAGTATCAAGAAGCTATTGATGCCTTTAAAGCTTTTAAAAATACTTTTCCAAAAAGCTCTTTAGCAAGTAATAGTGCTTATTGGGCAGGGGAAAGCTTGCTCATATTGGGAGAACAAGAAAAAGCAATTGACTTTTTTGCTATGGTGCAAAAGCATTATCCTACCAGCTCAAAAGCTCCAGATTCTTTATTAAGGCAGGCGGATACTTTACAAAATATAAATAAAACTCAGCAAGCTAAAGAACTCTATCAGCAGCTTATTAAACAGCATCCAGAAGATAGAGCGGCTAAAAAAGCTGCGAGTCGTTTAAAAGAGTTAAAGCAATAAAGTATGGTAAAAAAAATTAAAAAAGCCGTTATTTTATTATCAGGAGGGCTAGATTCAGCGACGGTTTTAGCCATAGCAACCAAGCAAGGCTATGAGTGCCATACCATCAGTTTTAATTATGGTCAACGCCATAGTGCAGAGCTAGAAGCTGCGGTTAGCTTATCTAAATATTTTAAAGTAAAAACTCACCGAGTTATTCAAATGAATATGGGCGTTATTGGCGGTTCAGCTTTAACAGATTTAGAGATAGGTGTGCCTACCTCTGGTGTGGCAGATGATATTCCCATAACCTATGTTCCAGCCCGTAATACCATATTTTTATCCTATGCTTTAGGTTTGGCAGAAGTGGTTGATGCCAATGAAGTTTTTATTGGCGTTAATGCCGTGGACTATTCTGGTTATCCAGATTGCCGACCTGAATATATTGAATCCTTTGAAAAAATGGCCAATTTAGCTACAAAACAAGCAATAGAAGGCCAAAAGATTTATATTAAAACCCCGTTAATAAATTTAACCAAAGCAGACATTATTCAACAGGGCTATGATTTAGGAGTAGATTACAGTTTAACAGTCTCTTGCTATCAAGCAAATAAGCAGGGAAGAGCCTGTGGTATTTGTGATTCTTGTCGATTAAGAAAACAAGGGTTTATCGATGCTAAAGAAAGTGATCCTACTAGATATATTTAAGCTTCTACCCAAATCCCTATTTAGAAAACTGGCATATAGTGCTAGAGATTGTTCACTAAAATTTTTTTGTGAAGCCATAGCAGGCAAGAGATGGTGCTATATGCCAGTTTTCTAAGTAGATATTTGGGTTCTAATAAGGGCTTGAGATTTTATCGCACTTTTATATGCAAAGGTCTCATTCAGTTTCTATATAGAAATGATGGTAAGTGGTTAAGTGTTAAGTAGAGCTTGTCTGATAAAAAAAGAAAAATATAGCTTGCGAAAACTCATCTAAATTGTATAATACGCCCCATTCCAGAGAGGGTCGTTAGCTCAGCTGGTAGAGCAGTTGGCTTTTAACCAATTGGTCGCGCGTTCGAATCGCGCACGACCCACCATTTATGGAACACAATTTTTAAGTCTAAAGTTTGATTACCTAATTAAAGTTTTAATAATAAGGTTACAATCATTATTTAGCATCTTCTATCAGGGTCGTTAGCTCAGCTGGTAGAGCAGTTGGCTTTTAACCAATTGGTCGCGCGTTCGAATCGCGCACGACCCACCATTTTATTTCACTTTTCTTGATTTAGTTATTAAGCTCTTCCTTAAGGAATCACTTAACAACTAAGATTATTTTATACGGGCTAAACGAGCCGATATTTTCACTTCATTTCGTTGCAATAGCTAGCTATTACGCCTCATTTCAGCGCAAATAGCGACTCGTTTTTCTCAGCCTAATTCTAACCTTAGTTATTAAGCGACTCTTTAACTTGTTCTGTTTTTTCAGAGGATATTTTTGTAGATGTAATAACAATATCATCAGCGGGAACATCTTGATGTCCACGACGATTAGTGGTTTCTACCTTTGCCATGGCATCTATAACATCTAGCCCCTCAGTAATTTGACCAAATACGGCATAGCCCCAGCCAGAGGTATCTTTTGAGGTGTAGTCCAGACTTTTATTATCTGTTAAATTCATAAAAAATTGAGTCGTTGCTGAATGCGGGTCGTTAGTACGCGCATAAGATAGAGAGCCGCGTACATTTTTTAATCCGTTGTCAGCTTCATTTTCGATAGCTTCACCAGATTCTTTTTCTTCCATGCCGGGTAGCATTCCGCCACCTTGAACCATAAACCCTGGAATAATACGATGAAAAATAGTACCGTTATAAAATCCTTCTCTGGCATAATGAACAAAGTTTTCAGCTCCAATGGGAGCTTTATCATGATTTACTTCAATAGTAATATCACCCATAGAGGTCGTAAAAATAATTTGTGTCATGTAATTTCCTTTTTGTAAAAAATAATAAGATGCAAAAGTAAAGTAAGGATTAAAACAAAGTATTCAAGGTCGAGGATAAAAACAGCATAGATTTATGGTGCTGCAAGACCATCTAACACACAAAAACGACTATATTTTGCACCAGAAGGGATTAAAAACCTCTACTACACAGGAAAAAGGGGTCAGTACCAATGCCAGTAAGTTAAGTAATAACCTGTTGTTTACAAAGAACATTTATAACCT
>CAYLXI010000033.1:0-14630 GCA_964387695.1 uncultured Piscirickettsiaceae bacterium | reverse complement strand
CATAAAATGAATCCTGTTTTTCCATGATTTTTACCAGGCCTGGTAAAAACCATGGTGAAATTGATATTTTCTTAATCTTTGGTAATACGACTGGCAGTTGGCCCTTTTTGATTACGGTATTTTGCATCTTTTCGCTTGTTATAAGGTTTTATCGCGGCACTAGATAAAGTTTCAAAGTTTATAGCGCAAATATCCATGCCGGGTTTTAAAGCCAAAGGAAGCTTACCGCTGTTAAAAATTTCTAACACAATTTGACCTTGCCAGCCAGGGTCAATTCTATGAGCTGTAACATGTACCATTAAGCCTAACCTAGCAAGGCTTGATCGTCCATCTAGCCAAGCTACTAAGTCATCAGGAAGCGTAACGGATTCTAATGTTACCGCTAAAGCGAGTTCACCAGGATGTAGAAAAAAAGAATTTTCTTCGCCGATGGTAATTTCGTCACTCATGACCGTATCCATAATCTTTTGGACTTCAGAACTATGGCCACTTAAATCAATATAAGGGGCAGTATGGTCATTAAAGACACGAAATTTATTATCTAGTCTTAGGTCAACACTAACGCCTTTTATTTTTTTTGAGTCAGGTTGAGGGTCAATTGAAATTTTTCCAATTTTTAAATGCTCAATAATATCACGATCACTTAGTTTCATAGTAGTATTTGTTATAAGACTCAAATCCCCATGTAGGGATTTGGGTAAGACCTTGTTATAAATTGAAGTTAGGTTTTTTTTGTAGTTCTAGAGTGATTTTGCGATCAGTCTCTTTGTTATGAACTTCTATTTTTCCAGGGAAATGGTTTAATTCTGGAATGAGCCAAAGTTTAGCCGATATTTTATCATTAGAAAAGCTAAAGCGTTGGGATGCAATGTGACCTGAAAAATCGAGATAAATTTTATGTTCTTTAAAAACTTCTGAAAAGACAATTTTTTGTTGGTTTTTATCATCTTGTAAAAATAAACTGTTTAGAGGCTGTTGGTTGATAACTAAATATTGAATTGCATAAGCAAGAGAGATTAAATCGAATGCATGGGGTTTAGGATTAAATGTTTTTTGCCCTTCAATAAAATGTAATTGATTGTTTTTTAGATCTCTTTGAATGGTTGTTGTTTTTTGAATGCTTTGAGCGTCAATATGACGAGTGAGATATTTTTTATATTCTAATAACTTTATGTCGTTATTAGATTGGTCTAGTTGAATGACCTCAACGGTTTCTTCATTAATCCAGCGGCGCGCCCATCTTGATGGGGTGGCTTCACTTGTAAGTTGGCATAGATTTTCTTGGCATTTCATTTTGTGAGAAGTATCACCAATATTGAAACCAAAAACACGAACATCAAAAACAGCGTTAAAGTTTTTTAAAGGAGTGTTAATGGAACCAGCATGAGCGGGAGATAATAAAACAAACAGGCAGGCGAGTGCCATAAGTAGAAAGTTTTTAATAAAAAAATTGTTAGTCATTTGGTGTCCTTTGAGCAAAAGGTAAGGGTTTTTTAAGTTCTTCCTTAATGAGCTGTCCTTTAAAAAAAGCTTGATTATTGTTAAGAGTAAGTTGATTGGAAACTAGCCAGTGGGTTGCAAGAGGATATATTTTGTGTTCTTCAATATGAATTTTAGCCTGTAAAGACTCCTCTGTATCACAGTCTTCAATTTTTATTTTAGCTTGCAAAGTAACTGGGCCACTGTCTAGCTCAGGCGTAACAAAGTGAATGCTAACTCCGTGTTCTTTATCCCCTGCTTCTAATGCTTTCTTGTGAGTGTGTAGTCCAGGGTATTTAGGTAAAAGAGACGGGTGAATGTTAAGCATTTTTCCTAGATAATGTAAAGTGAATTTTGTCGTGAGAATTCGCATAAATCCAGATAAAATGACGAAGTCTATTTTTTCAAAATCAATCGCCTTAATGAGATCTGCATCAAACTCTTCTCGAGAAGAATAAAGGGTATGATCAAGTATAAGGGTTTTAATTTTAGCTTGTTGAGCTCTTTTTAAACCTAAAGCATTTGGGCGATTAGAAATAACAAGCCCAATCTCGTAATTATACCCTGATTGAGCATTAATTAATGCTTGAAGATTTGAACCCTTTCCAGAAATCAGGACGGCAATTTTCTTTTTTATACGAGCTGTATTCATTTAATTAACAGCCTAGCTTAATTTAACACTAGGCTCATTGTTATCTGAATAAGTAATCTGACCAATCACCGAAACCGTTTCACCATGAGAAGTCAATATTTCAATTGCTTTGTCTTTGTTTGTTTCAGAAACAATAATGACGAGTCCTATTCCACAGTTTAAAGTACGGTGCATCTCTTCAAACTTCACATTTCCAGCTTGTTGTATCCAGTCAAATACCGCAGGACGATTCCAGCTTTGAGTATTAACATGAGCCACTGTATTTTTGGGCATAACGCGAGGTAAGTTTTCTAATAAACCGCCTCCAGTAATATGAGAAATGGCATGAATGTCAACCGACTTCATTAATTCTAAAACAGATTTAACATAGATTTTGGTTGGCATCATTAAAGCATCAATTAAAGATTGTCCATCACAATCTTGTTGAGGATCAGAGTTGTTAACTTCCATAACTTTTCGGATTAAGGAATAACCATTTGAATGAGGTCCTGAAGAGGCCAAACCAAGCAATACATTGCCAGCGGCGACTTTACTGCCATCAATTAAATTTGATTTTTCAACAATGCCCACACAAAATCCAGCTAAGTCATAATCACCTTTTGGGTACATGCCAGGCATTTCTGCCGTCTCACCGCCAATTAATGCACAGCCAGATTGTAGACAACCCTCTCCAATGCCTTTAACGACAGAGGTAGCTACATCTATCTCTAGTTTTCCAGTCGCATAGTAATCTAAGAAAAATAAAGGCTCTGCTCCTTGCACAATAAGGTCATTAACACACATGGCAACCAAGTCAATGCCTACTTGGTCATGTTTGTTGTGGTCAATTGCTAAGCGAAGTTTTGTGCCAACGCCGTCTGTTCCAGAAACCAATAAGGGGTTGGTGTATTTTTGCATGTCTAGCTCAAATAAAGCACCAAAGCCACCTAATGAAGCATTTACTTCTGGTCTAGAGGTTGCTTTTGCAATGGGTTTAATTGCTTCAACCAATGCATTTCCTGCATCAATATCAACGCCAGCATCTTTGTAGCTAATAGATTGTTTTTTTGTAGTCATAGTTATGTATATTATTTCTTAATAAAATTTGTAAAATCGGATAATATATTGTAACTAAAATTTTGTATGTTGATAGGGAAGATATGAGAAGTTTTATTGTTTTGTTGTTCTTGGGGGCGCTTGCATGGCAAATTAGCATGCCTGTAAAGGCGTTCGAGCAAGATAAATCCTTGTTTAGAGTTGAGTTACCAAAAGTTAAAGGGCAGTCTTTTGATCCTTTATTAAAAAGGGCAATGGAAATTGAATTAATTCGTTTGACAGGAACCCTAAATATTTTATCAAATCCTGCAATCAAGGTATTTACTCAAAACCCTAAATATTGGCTAGACACTTATAGTTATCGCCCAGTTATTTTAGATGGCGTAAAGGTTGCCGAAAAAGTGGTTTTTGATTTTTCTGCTCAACGTATTTATAGGCAGTTTCAAAAAAGCAACCTATTGATCTGGCCACGAGAGCAACGCCCTAAAATATTTGTTGTGGCGGGGCATTATCTTGCAGGTTTAGTCACACCACTGACAAAGCAAAATTTATCTTATAGAGCAGATGTGTATTTTGAAGATTTTGCTAGAAATGTTGCTTTAGAAATAACAGTGCCTGAGACCAATTCTGATTGGGTTTTGCCTAAAACAGGGTTGCAAAAACGGATTTTAGAAGAAATGCTAGAAAAAGCTAACGCACAGTATTTGCTTGTTATAAATATGCAACAAGACTCGCCAACTAAAAAACACCTATCTTGGCAGTTATATTCCTCAAATTTAATTAGGGTTGCAGAAAGTACGATAAAAAATAAAGAGGTATTAAGGGATTATCTTAAAAAAACTTTTTATGATGTGCTGGGAGTTTTGTCTAGTAATTATCGTCAAAAATCACAAGTATTCGGTGAGTTTTCTTTGTCTATTTCTGGGGTAGATAGCTTTAAAAGCTTTAATGAGCTAGAATCTTTTTTAAGATCGCAAAGTTCTTATTTAAGAAATGTGACTTTAGTTAAGACTTCTCAGAACAAAATACTTTTTGAAGTTGAGTATCGAGGAAAATTAGATTTTGTGATTGAATCTTTGCACAAAAATATTAGGTTAAGTGTCATGAGTAATGATGTGGGTGCGAATTTAATTTTGGCAGAGTGGGAATAATGGTTAGCGTTCAAATCCCCCTTAAAATGAGCCTAAGAGAAGAAATATCTTTTGACACTTTTGTAACAGAAAAGCCTGAAACTGCCATTTTTCTTAATCAGTTTCAAGCAAATTTAAAGCAAGGTTCTGCCGCAGGGTTTTATTTACAAGGCGTTTCTGGAGCGGGTAAAACACATTTGTTGCAAGCGGCTTGCCGATATAAATCGGGGTTACAAGAATCTTCGGTTTATTTGCCTTTAAAAGACACCAGTTTGTCCCTTATTGCAGACAGTTTACATGGGCTAGAGGAAACTTCTTTGGTTTGTATTGATGATATTGACAGTAAAATTAATAAAATTGAATGGCAAAAATCTTTAACAAATTTATTAATTAAAGCTCAAACATCAGGTAATATTGTTGTTTTTTCAGGCAAAACTTCTTATCTTGAGTGGCCCATCGAATATACAGACTTAAACAGTGCCTTGGTAGGCGTTATAACTTTGCCTGTTCCTGTTTTATCTGATCCCAGAAATTTAGTGGAAGCCTTGCAAAGGCATGCACAAAAAAAAGGCTTTGATTTACCTATTGAAGTAGGAAATTACTTGGTAAAGAAATTTTCCAATCAAATATCAGAATTAATGGCAGTATTGCATCTGCTAGAACAGGCAACCTTGGCAGAAAAAAGGCGTTTAACTTTGCCTTTTGTTAAAAAATATTTAACCCTAATACCTACTTAGAAACTGGATGTAGAGTACTAGAGCTTGTTAGCTAGGCATTCACAAAAGAGCAATTACTTCACCAAGCATTAGCCGTAGGTTAAGTGGTTAAGCGAGCATTTTTTGTGAGTACCTAGGGAGCAGGCTGGTGCTATATGCCAGTTTTCTAAGTAGGGGTTTGGATTTTAAGGAGAAAAAACTAAATGTTAAAGAAAACAGTTTATGTTATGGTAACAGTGTTTGTAATGAGTCTGCTATCTTTTCAAGTGCAGGCAAAATCAGATAAGTCGGCAGAAACAGAAGTAATAGATGTTGAATTTGTTGATTTAGACGGCAATGTTGTTATGTTGTCAGACTTTAAAGGCAAGTGGGTTGTGGTTAACTTGTGGGCAACTTGGTGTCCCCCTTGCTTAAAAGAAATACCAGAGTTAATTATGTTCCATGAAGCAAATAAAGATAACAATGCGATTGTGTTAGGGCTTAATTATGAGACAAACCCCGTTGAAGATATTAAAGTTTTTGCTGAAGAGCAAATGATTAACTTCCCAATTGTTCGTTTAAAAGATGGGGCAGATGGCAGAACAACTCCGTTTGGTCTTTTAAGAGGCTTGCCAACAACCTATATGATTTCACCGTCTGGGGCTCCTGTTGCAGCAACAGTGGGCTTGGTAAGTATGCAGGATTTAGAAGATTTTATAAGAGCTTATGAAGAAGAACATGGGAAATAAATTTTTCTTATAAAAGCTTCTTAAAAAGCATGAAAAATCATTTAATTATAGGGTGACATTAAATAAGTTGAAGCTAGAGTGGATAAAATAAACATAAAAACAAAAAACGGATTAAAATATTGGAAGCTAGCGATTCATTTAGTTTTTAAAACTAAATATTTTGGTGTAAATAATCTATGGTGGGCTAAACAACCTTCTGCAATAGGATGGCAGTGTTATCAAATTTTTTGGGGTTTGCTTACGGTGATGCCTATCATAAGGAATTATCAATCGTTAAAGGTGCGTGCCTGTCTGGGCTGGGTGCCTCAAGCAGAATGTGAAGCACTTGGTTTTGAAGTTGCTAGCCAATCTTCTATCAGCCAATCTTCTAAATAGGGTTGGCAGTTACGGATATAAATTAGATGTGTTGGTGCAGTATTTGCTTTTTTAAATCCTTACTTATAAACCGGATATAGAGTGCCAGTTTCTAAGTAAGGGTTTGGGATGATAATAAGGAATTAATTTTGGAGGATGTATGTTAAACAATTTATCTATAGCTAAAAAGTTACTGCTTTTGGTCTCTGTACCGCTTGTAGCGACTTTAGTTTTTGGTTTTATATCGATTGCTTCAAACATTAAAGATGTTACAGAAAAGGAATATGTTCATACTTTAACTCAAATTAACGCTAAGGTTGCTAACCTAGTTGATGCATCGCAAAAAGAAAGAGCCATGACATCAATGTTTTTAAGCTCTAAAGGGAGGCAATATGCAAAAGAATTGCTTCAACAACGCCAAAATTTTGATAGTCAGAAACTAGAATTAACGACTTTTATCTCTCAGATGCCAAAAAATAAAATGAGCAAAGACCTTAAGAATCAGCTTAATGTTGCTTTAGAGCAAACCTTGTTAACAGATGATATTCGCAAAAGAGTTGATAATCTTGATATTCCATCTAGGTCTGCAACCATGCATTTTTCCAAACTCAATAACTTGTATTTGGAATGGATTACCATGCAAATTTCTTATTTTGATGACCCTTTACTGGTTTCTAGTTTGGTTGCCTATAAGTCTTTTAGTTATGCTAAAGAACAAGTTGGCAGAGAAAAAACGATACTTGCACTAGCATTTACTCAAGATAAATTTACACCAGGATCCTATAGGAGATTTGTTGAATTTAGAAGTGCTAAGCTTACCTATATTAGGCAATTTGATTTAATTTCCCAGCCTCATTTAGTCGAGTTTAGAAAGAAAACATTAGAAAGGGATGATATTAAAAAAGAAGTTTTAAGGATGAAAGCGATAGCAGATAAAAAAAGCGTAACGGGAGGCTTTGGTATTGACCCATATCACTGGGTTGATATTAAAGGACAACAAGTAGATCTTTTTAAAATAGTTGAAGAAAGGTTGTTACAAGAAATGTTTGATATTGCAACGGATAAAAAAAATATTGCAACACAAGCTCTTTACTTTTCTATCGCAGTGTTAATTGCGGTGATATTAATCGTTTTATTGCTGGCTTTATTTATTATTAGAGGATTAAGTAGAAATATTAATGAAATTACCCTGTCTATGAAAAAAGTTGCCAATGAGGGAGATTTTTCCTCTAGAGCAAAAGTTTTATCTCAAGATGAAACTGGACAGATAGCAAAATCTTATAATAATTTAATGGAACAAATGACAATATCAATTAATGATACCAACAATGTACTTAGCTCTATCGGTAAAGGAGATTTTTCTGCCCGATCTAATAATAACTCCCATGGAGATTTAAAAACACTGCAAGATGGCACAAATAAAGCCACTGAATCGGTCGATTTTATGATGTCTGAATTGAATTTGGTTATGCAAGCCTTGTCTAATGGTAACTTTTCTCACAAAATGAACCCAGCCGTGCCAGAAAGTTTTAGAAAAGGTGTTGAAGCAACTTTAGTAGACTTAGAAACCGCTATTACTGAAATTAACTTGTCGATACAAGCCGTTGCTAAGGGAGATTTTGAATATCAATCCTCCTTTAAAGGTAAAGGATTAATTGCAGAAGTATTGCAAAATGTTGGAGCTTCTATTGGATTTATGAGCATTATTATTAAAGATGTTTCTAAGGTTACAACTCAGGCAGCTCAAAAAGACTTAACCGCAAGAGTAACGGCTCAAACAGAGGGTGGTTTTAATGATTTAAAGCTTAGTTTAAATAGCATGTTAGATAATTTATCTGTCTTTATTAAAGAGACTCAACAGGCGGCAAGCCATATTTCAAAAAGTTCAGGCGTTATTACTCGTGAAATGGGTAATATTAGTGAAAAAAGTCAGTCTCAGGCAGCCTCAATAGAAGAAACGGCCGCTTCTTTAGAAGAAATTACCTCAACCGTTAAAATGACAGCAGATAACACAGAAGCGGCAATTAGTTTCTCTAAAGATGCCAATACCAAGGTTGTTCACACTTCAGCTTTAATGGAAGAATCTTTAGCGTCGATTCACTCTATTAAAGAGGCATCACAAAAAATTGCAGAAATTACTAATTTAATTGATGGAATCGCCTTTCAAACTAACTTGCTTGCCTTAAATGCAGCGGTTGAAGCGGCTAGAGCAGGTGAACATGGTCGCGGTTTTGCTGTGGTGGCAGGGGAGGTTAGAAATCTAGCAGGGCGTTCAGCAGATGCCGCTTCAGAAATTAAAGGTCTTATTGAAAATACAGTTAAACTTGTTGAAAAAGGCGTTGAGCAATCAGAGCTATCAGGCAAAGCCGTGAGTGATGTGAGCTCAGTTATCGCGGAGGTATCTACTGTGGTAAATGAAATTTCTCAGGCAACTAGAGAGCAATCAATAGGCATTGACCAAATTAACCAAGCGGTTAGTGATATTGATGGCAATATTCAAGAAAACAGCTTACTTGCTGGGCGAGCATTAGAGCAGGCAGAAGAGATGAATACTTCTTCACAAAATGTATTAACTAAAATTAGCGAGTTAAAAGTTTAAGGGTCTTAATTTGTCATAAAGACAGTTTTTAAACTGAAATTTTTAATAAAAAAGGGCTTTTTAGCCCTTTTTTATTATCAAATTTACCAAGCATGGTAAAAATATGGCAAAATACGCCCAATTTTAAACCCTTCTAAGGAAAATCTTTTGATTTCGACAGCAAATATTACGATGCAGTTTGGTGCTAAACCATTATTTGAAAATATATCAGTTAAATTTGGTAACGGTAATCGTTATGGTTTAATTGGGGCAAATGGTTGCGGTAAATCAACCTTTATGAAAATTCTAGGCGGAGATTTAGATGCAACCGCAGGCAATGTTTCCACCGACCCTCAAGATGTTGTGGGCAAGCTAAAGCAAGACCAGTTTGCTTTTGAAGAGTTTTCGGTGGTTGATACGGTCATTATGGGCAATCCACGGCTGTGGGAAATAAAAAAACAACGCGACAGAATTTATGGCATGGCAGAAATGTCAGAAGAAGACGGTCTTAAAGTTGCTGATTTAGAAATAGAGTTTGGTGAGTTAGATGGTTATACTGCTGAATCTCGTGCAGGAGAGTTTTTGTTAGGATTAGAAATTCCTGTTGAACAGCATTTAGGCCTTATGTCAGAAGTAGCCCCTGGCTGGAAGCTAAGAGTTTTGCTGGCACAAGCTTTATTTTCTGATCCAGATATTTTATTACTTGATGAGCCGACCAATAATTTGGATATTAATACCATTCGCTGGTTAGAAAATATTTTAAATGAACGCAAATCTACCATGGTTATTATTTCTCATGACAGACATTTTTTAAATTCTGTTTGTACTCACATGGCAGATTTAGATTATGGTGAATTGCGACTTTACCCTGGTAATTACGACCAATATATGATGGCATCAATCCAGGTTAGAGATCAGTTATTATCTGATAATGCCAAAAAACAAACTCAAATAAATGAATTAAAATCTTTTGTAAGTCGTTTTTCTGCCAATGCATCTAAAGCCAAGCAAGCAACTTCCAGAGCGAAATTAATTGATAAAATTGAATTGTCAGAAGTAAAGCCATCAAGCCGAGTAAATCCTTTTATTCGTTTTGAGCAAAATAAAAAATTGTTTCGCTTGGCTTTAGAAATAGAAAACATGTCAAAGTCTTTTGGTGAGCAAGTTGTTTTTAAAGATTTGAACTTAATGTTAGAAGTAGGGCAAAAATTAGCGGTAATTGGAGCAAATGGAGTTGGAAAAACCACTCTTTTAAGAACTTTATTAGGTGATACACCACTAACTTCAGGCAAAATAAAATGGTCCGAAAATAATAAAATAGGCTATTACGCTCAAGATCACGCCCACGATTTTGCAGAAGATTCAAGCTTGTTTGATTGGATGAGTCAATGGAAATCTCCCTCAGATGACGAGCAAGTTGTGCGGGCAATTTTAGGGAAAATGCTTTTTTCTCAAAAAGATATTGATAAATCGGTAAAGGTTTTATCAGGGGGAGAACAGGGGCGGATGTTGTTTGGTAAGTTGATGTTACAAAAACCTAATATTTTGATAATGGATGAGCCAACGAATCATTTAGATATGGAGTCAATTGAATCACTAAACCAAGCACTTGACGACTATGATGGTAGTGTTATTTTTGTATCTCATGATCGTGAATTTGTCTCTTCTTTAGCCACGCAAATATTGTCGATGACTTTAGAAGGTGTGGAGCATTTTCAAGGCGATTATGAGTCTTTTTTACAAGCCCACGGCGTGTAAAGAAGGTGCAAGGATACAAGACTAAAAAAGTAATCCTTGAAATTTACGACGGTAAGATTTAACCAGTTCTGGCTGGTCTGCCTGTAAAGCATTAAAGCTTTTAAGCAGGGTTTTCTGTGCAATACCTTCTTTAAATTCTCGCTCAACCATAAAGAGTTTTAGCAGAGTTTGCAGAGCTTCTTCATAGGCTCTGTTAATCATCAGGTATCCCACCAAGCCATATAAAGAACTGGCATCATTTGGATTGGTTTTTAATGTCGCTTGAATTTCTGTAATAGGAGCAGATTCATGAACAATTTTACTAAATTCCATTAAGAGATTAAGTGGCTTACCCTCGGGTGAGTTTTGAGCCTCTTCTGGTAGTTTAGCAAATAGATTTTGAGCTTCTTCTAAACTTCCAGTGTGTAAGTACATTTTAACTAGATCTAAGTGAACCAGATAGTTGTTAGGATTAGCTTGTGCGGCTTGCCCTAATAAGTTTACAACCTCGCTATAGTTTTCATCATGAAAAGCAACTTGTGCTTGTTGGCGTAATTCTTCAGAAGGGTCTGCTTGTAAGTGAGGTTTTAATAAGTCTTTAATTTCAGAAATAGGTTGTGCTCCCACTAATTCGGCAACCACATTAGCATTTTTAAACACTTTAAAAGAAGGAATGCTTTTAATCTGAAAATGATCGGCAAGTTCTGGCTGCTCTTCGGTATTAACTTTTGCCAAAATAAACTGATCAGTCATTTCTTGTGCAAGAGATTCTAGTTGAGGCATAATTTGCAAACAGGGCCCACAGTTAGGAGACCAAAAATCTACTAATACTGGTAGGTTTTTGGAATTATCAACAACTAATTCTTGAAAATTTTCTTTGGTAATATCGACAATCATGGCATGATTTCCTTGTTATTTATGGTGTTGTTTTAAAATGTTGTTTTAAGATTTTATTTTAAGATTTTTTTTAGCATATAAAGAGCCTCTAATGCCATTTTTGGTGTCATGTCATCAGGATTTATTTTTGCTAGTTGTGTTTTTATTTCTTCTGTTTTTGGGTCGGCAACAGCAAACATATCAAATTGTTGAACAGGTTCAGGATGTATGGTTTTGGTGTTATTTTGTTGAGAGGTTTTGTTTTCTAAACCCTGTAAAATAGTTTTTGCTTTTTTAATGACCGATGGAGCAATACCCGCTAAAGAGGCTACTTGTAAGCCATAACTTTTTGATGCCGAACCTTCTTGTACTTGATGCATAAAAACAATTTTATCTTTATGCTCTAAAGCGTCTAAATGAATATTGACGGTATTATGGAACTCTTTGGCTAAAATGGTTAATTCAAAATAGTGGGTTGCAAATAGACAATATCCCCTAGTGTTTTTGGCAAGGTGTTCTGCAATAGCCCAAGCTAAGGATAGTCCATCAAAAGTAGAGGTTCCTCTTCCAACTTCGTCTATTAAAATAAGCGAGTGTTTGGTTGCATGATGCAAAATATGGGCAGTTTCGGTCATTTCAACCATGAAGGTTGAACGCCCAGATGTTAGGTCATCTGAAGCACCAATTCTAGTAAAAATCCTATCCACTAACCCTAGTGTAGCAGACTCTGCTGGCACAAAACTACCAATAAAACCCATAATCGCAATTAAAGCAGTTTGGCGCATAAAGGTTGATTTTCCGCCCATATTAGGGCCAGTAATGATTTGCAATTGCCGTTGTTGGTTGAATAAAGTATCGTTAGGAATAAAGGGCAATTTAGATAAAGCTTCGACGGTTAAGTGCCTTCCTTGAATGATTTCTATGCCAGAGTCATTGGTTATTGTTGGTCTAACTAAGTTTAGTTGTTCTGCTTGAGTGGCTAGATTAATTAAAACATCTAGTTGGGCAAGACAATTTGCCGTTATTTGCAGAGCTTGTAAATCTTGGTTAATGGTTTCAAGAAGTTGTTGATAAAGATATTTTTCTCGTGCTAAAGCTTTTTCATTAGCGGATAGAATTTTATCTTCAAAAACTTTAAGTTCTGGAATAATGTATCTTTCGGCAGCTTTAAGGGTTTGACGACGAATATATTCGACAGGAACTTGTTGGGATTGAAGTTTGCTAACTTCAATATAATAGCCATGTACTCGATTGTAGCCGACTTTTAGGGTAGATATTCCAGTGCGTTGTTTTTCTTGCTGTTCAAGTTTTAAAAGATATTCTCCTGCCTGATTTTTTAAATTTCTAAGCTCATCTAAATCGGAATCATAGCCTTCAGCAATGACACCACCATCTCGCATAAGTATGGGTGGATTTTCACAAATAGCTTTGATTAAAGTTGCTGATAGCTTAGGGTAGGTTTGTAACTGTTCAGCTAAATTAAGTAGTTTCTCACTGGTTTGAGCTTTTAAAGATTGAGTAAGTTCTGGAAGTTGCTTTAAAGTGCTTCCTAGGTGTAATAAATCTCTAGGCCTAGCAGAATAAAGTGCAACACGGCTTAAAATCCTTTCAATGTCTCCAACGGGCTTAAGTTGCAAAGCAAATGCTTCAAAGGTTTGTTGTTGAATTAAATCTTCTATTGCGTTTAAACGCTCATTAATTTTTTCTAGGTTTCTTAAGGGTTGATTAAGCCAGCGTTTAAGCAACCGCCCTCCCATAGGAGTGGTGGTTTTGTCTAAAATATCGGCAAGAGTATTGTTGCGACCACCTGTTAAATTAGTGTCTATTTCTAGGTTTCGTCGGCTAATAGCATCTATTACTAAAGTGTCGGTGGTTTGATAGTGATGCAAGCTAAAAATATGGCTTAAATCTTGTTGCAGCATGGCATTTGCATAGTGCAAAACCGCACCAGCAGCAGCAATCATAGCGGGGCTGTTTTCACAGCCGTAAGCGACTAAATCTTGCGTGCCAAAGTGTTGTGTTAGGCGTTTGTGGCAAGAGCTAGATTCAAAGTGCCAAGGAGGATAATGTACCACGCCTGGTAAATTTAGAGTGTTTTCAGGCAGAGATTGAAGCCATATTGGGTCATCTGGCATTAAGCACTCAGCGGGTTTAATGCGTTCTATCTCTGCTGTAAGATCGGTGATAGTGTCTAGCTCAGTAACCTCGAAGCGTCCACTTGCTACATCTAAATGGGCAAAGCCAATCTTGTTGTCGTCTTGAAAGATAGCAGCGAGTAAGTTTTCTGAATGACCCTCTAATAAAGCATCTTCAACAAGAGTTGCAGGGGTAATAATGCGTACAACCTTGCGTTCAACAGGTCCTTTATTGGTTGCAGCATCGCCTACTTGCTCGCAAATAGCAACCGATTCACCTAGCTTAACCAGTTTTGCCAAGTAACCATCAGCAGAATGGTGTGGAACGCCAGCCATGGGAATGGCATTGCCACCAGATTTTCCACGAGCAGTTAAGGTTATGCCTAACAGTTTAGAGGCTTTAACGGCATCATCATGAAATAATTCGTAGAAATCTCCCATGCGATAAAAAAGTAAATAATTTGGGTGCTGTTCTTTAATTGCCCAAAACTGTTGCATCATAGGGGTTTGGCTAGAAAGGTCGATTTTTTTGGCTCATATAAAAAGTTTATTTGTTTTGATTATTTTAAGGTCTCAAGATGATTATAACATGCAAAAACAGCAAAAAAAGAGTATGCTTGAGCATATTTTTTATAAATTTCTTGGAGAGTTTTGCGATGAAAAGAGAAGCTTTGGTGGTTAAAGTGGGCGAGGCCTTAAAAAATCATAATGCTATGATTGTTACGGCAGAATCTTGCACGGGTGGTTTAACTGCTGAGGCTTTAACCTCTGTTGCTGGAAGCACCGCTTGGTTTGACAGGGCTTATATTACTTATAGCTATGAATCTAAGTGTGAAATGCTGGGCGTTAATGAAATGACCATTCAAAAGAAAGGCGCAGTGAGTAAAGAGTGTGTTGAGGAGATGGCAATAGGCGCATTGCAAAATTCTCATGCTGAAATTTGCGTGGCATGTAGTGGCATAGCAGGGCCTGGAGGTGGCACGCTAGATAAACCTGTTGGCACAGTCTGGATTTCTTGGGCATTGCAAGGGCATGAAGAGATAGTTTCTAAATGTTTTTATTTTAAAGGTGGTAGAAGTGCAGTGCGAGAGCAAACCACCGAAGAGTCTTTAAAAGGTGTGTTGGATATTTTAAGAAGTCGTGGTTAAGCGATTCCTTAAGGAAGAGCTTAATAACTAAGGTTAGAATTAGGCTGAGAAAAACGAGTCGC
>CAYLXI010000032.1:0-14677 GCA_964387695.1 uncultured Piscirickettsiaceae bacterium | reverse complement strand
TAGATCAACTCATTCACATACAATCCACAAATATTATTTTCACCATCTAGCGGAAAACGCACTTTAGTTGGCTCTAGCTGCCTTAAATTTACCAGGCCTGGTAAATTTGTTGTAGGCTTTTCTATCCAGCTAATATTTAATAGCTGAAAAGGTTGTAGCCAAGCTTGTTTTATTTGAGATATTTTACTTTTAGTGCGAACTCCTTTAACGATTGCATTAAACTTGCCGTATTCTGGGGTTAAAAAAGTAACTAACAAGCTGGTTTCTCGATAATCTCGGCGGTGTAAAATTAATGCTTGTTGAGTAATTTCTTTTGCCATAAAGAGTTAAACCAGAATATTTATATTAACCAGAATGACTGTCATTGTAGCCTAAACTGGCTAAGGCTCTTTCGTCATCGGACCAATTTTCTTTAACCTTAACCCATAATTCTAAATGCACGCGAGCATCTAGCAAGGTAATAAGATCTTTGCGAGCTTGAATACCCATGCTTTTAATTCTTTCGCCTTTTGAACCTATGACAATTTGTTTTTGCCCGTCTCTTTCTACTAATATGAGTGCGTTGATTATCCAGCGACCTTCTTTGCCATTTTCTCCCTCTTCAAAAGAAAATTTTTCAATTTCAACCGTAACCCCATAAGGAACTTCTTCACCTAGTGAACGCATGAGTTTTTCGCGGACAATTTCAGAGGCAAGAAACCGTGAGGAACGATCGGTAATATAGTCTTCTGGAAAAATAGCATCTTGCTTAGGCAGGTGCTTAAGAACTTCTTTTTCGATAATATCCATGCCTTGTTTTTTATAGGCAGATACTGGGATAATCATATCAAACGAGGTATTTTCAGAAATTTTTTGTAAAAAAGGAAATAGCTCTTCTTTATTTTTAAATTTATCTATTTTGTTGACTAAAATAATCACAGGAACATCAATGGTCTTGCATTTTTCTGCTACCGCTTGATCTTCACGAGTCCACTTGCCCGCTTCCACTACAAATAACACCACATCTACATCGCCAAAAGCACTGTTTGCCGTGCGGTTCATATATTTGTTAATGGATTTTTTAGCACCAAGATGCATTCCGGGAGTATCAACAAAAATAATTTGATGGCTATCGGTGGTATAAATACCGTGAATACGATGGCGAGTGGTTTGAGGTTTGGGAGAAGTTATACTAAGTTTTTGACCCAGCAAACCATTCATTAAAGTCGATTTACCTACATTTGGGCGACCAATGACACCAACAAATCCAGCTAAATAATCAGTCGTTTTTTTTTCATTCATATTGAGCTCATCGTTAGTTATGGGCATGGCTATTGGCAGGGCTATTGATAGGGTTCTTAAAAAGATTATTAAGTTCTTTTAAAGCTTTTTCAGCCGCTTTTTGTTCTGCTTTTCTGCGGTTATGTGCGGTTGATTCAAATTTGGTATTAAGTTTTTTAACATAGCAAGAAATTGTAAACACTTGATTGTGGGAAGGTCCATTAACACTAATAACACTGTACTCTGGCAAGGGTTGTTGACGAGATTGTAAAAGCTCTTGTAGAAGAGTTTTTGAGTCTTTGCCAACTTCTTCTGGGTCAATGTTTTTTAAACGAGATGCATAAATACGCATTACAAATTTCCTAGCAGGATCAAGCCCTCCATCTTCATAAATAGAGGCAATAATTGCTTCTACGGCATCGGCAATAATAGATTCTCGACGATAACCCCCGCTTTTTAGCTCACCTGGACCTAATGTTAGGTAATCACTTAAATGGTATTCTTTACCAATTTCAGCAAGGGTTTCTCCTTTAACTAGGTGAGCTCTAATCCGACTTAAATCTCCTTCAGAATTATTTTGAAACTGGTGAAAAAGTATATCCGCAATAGTAAAATTAACTAAACTATCTCCCAAAAACTCAAGCCGTTCATTGTTTTTTGCCCCCACACTTCTATGAGTTAGTGCATGTTGTAAGCTATTAATATTTTTATATTCATAGCCTAACTTTTTTTCTAAGCGATGCAACTTGGCCAATTTCTCTTTATTTTTTTTAGAGAACGACATAACTTAAATCCCCTCACCAATACGGTCAAGCTGAATGCCATTGTCCCAGCTCATCCAAATACCAAAGGCTCTACCTTTCATATTTTTTTCTGGTACAAATCCCCAAAAACGACTGTCATTACTGTGGTCTCTGTTGTCTCCCACCACAAAATAATGACCTTCAGGTACGATAACCGTGTTCATATCTAAACCAGCTTTATATTTATCTAATAGTATTTCATAACTGACATTGTCTATATTCGTTTCTTCAATCCATGCTGCACCACTCATAACAGCTCCTGAATTAGTGCCTTCATATGTTCCTAAAAGTCGTTGTGTATAAACTTTGCCATTAACAAACAGTGTTTTGCCGATGTAAGATATTTCATCCCCTGGAATGCCTATCACGCGCTTAATATAATCAACATTAGGGTCGCCAGGAAATTTAAACACCACTACGTCACCTCTTTTAGGCAATCCAACTGGAAAAATCTTCTTTTGTGTAACAGGTAACTTAACCCCGTAGGCAAATTTATTTACCACAATGAAATCACCAATTTGTAATGTTGGATACATAGATCCAGAAGGGATTTTAAATGGCTCCATAATAAAAGAGCGCAAAACAAGCACTATTAAGAACACGGGAAAAAGTGAACGAGAGTATTCTACAATAATAGGTTCTTTTTCTGTAATAGCTGAGCGCGTTCTTTTTGGCTTCCACACCATTACATCAACAAAATAAATCATACCCGTAACAGCGGTTACAATTACAAGAATAAGTTCAAAATTCATATATTTACCTTAATCATCACTGGTATTTAAAATAGCTAAAAATGCTTCTTGTGGCAATTCTACACTGCCAATAGATTTCATGCGTTTTTTACCTTCTTTTTGTTTTTGCAGTAGTTTTTTCTTACGAGAAATATCACCGCCGTAGCATTTTGCTGTAACATTTTTTCGTAAAGCTTTAACATTAGTACGACCAATAATTTTTGCACCAATTGTTGCTTGAATAGCTACATCAAACATTTGCCTTGGAATGATATCTTTTAGCTTTTCAATTAAAAGCTTGCCTCGCTGCACTGACATACTTTTATGTACAATAAGAGCTAAAGCATCAACAGGTTCTGAATTAATTAAAAACTCCATTTTAATCAAGTCGTCTGTTTGAAAACGCTTAAACTCATAGTCCATAGAGGCATAGCCACGGGTATTAGATTTTAAACGATCAAAAAAGTCTAGCACCACTTCATTGAGTGGCAATTCATAATTAATAGAAACCTGATTTCCAGCGTAGGTCATTTCTTTTTGTACGCCGCGTTTTTCTAAACAGAGCTTCATTACTGCACCAATATATTCTTGTGGCACTAAAATATTGGCAGAAATAATGGGTTCCCTTACTTCTTCAATATAGGTTTGATCTGGCAAGCTGGAGGGATTATCAATTTTTATTACTTCGCCTTTTTTGGTTAATACCTCATAAATTACAGTGGGTGCGGTGGTGATTAAATCCATGTCGTATTCGCGCTCTAGGCGTTCTTGAACTATCTCCATGTGTAGCATTCCTAAAAACCCACAACGAAACCCAAACCCTAGAGCATCAGAACTTTCTGGCTCAAAGTGTAGAGCGGCATCATTGAGCCTTAGTTTACGCAATGCCTCTCGTAGGTCTTCATAGTCTTCTGAGCTGATAGGAAACAGTCCTGCAAAAACTCGCGGCTGCACTGGCTTAAACCCTTCAAGAGCTTCAACCTCTGCCCCTGCTTCGGTTATGGTGTCGCCAACAGGTGCTCCGTCAATGTCTTTAATCCCTGCAATAATAAAGCCTACTTCTCCTGCCGAAAGAAAATCTTTAGGGGTATGCTTTGGGGTAAATATCCCAACCGAGTCAACCTTATATTCATCTTTGCTAGAGAGCATTTTTATTTTGGTTTTTTTACCAACTTTGCCGTCCATTACTCTTACTAGGGAAACGACGCCAAGATAATTATCAAACCAAGAGTCTATAATTAAAGCTCTAAGCGGGTCTTCTGGGTTGCCAACAGGTGGAGGGATTTTTTTGACTATCTCTTCTAGGGTTTCTTTAATGCCTATGCCTGACTTGGCACTGGCTTGCACTGCATCATGGGCTTCTATACCAATAATTTCTTCAATTTCATCAACCACTCTTTCTGGCTCTGCTGCTGGTAAATCAATTTTATTTAATACTGGCAACACTTCAAGACCTTGCTCTATTGCGGTGTAACAGTTAGCAACGGTTTGAGCCTCAACCCCTTGCGAGGCATCTACCACCAACAAAGCACCTTCGCAAGCAGCTAAAGACCGTGAGACTTCGTAAGAAAAGTCTACATGTCCAGGAGTGTCTATAAAATTAAGCTGATAGGTTTCGCCATTTTCTGCTTCATAATTTAAAGTAACACTTTGAGCTTTAATAGTAATGCCTCGCTCGCGTTCAATATCCATTGAGTCTAGAACTTGGAATTCCATTTCACGCTCAGATAAACCACCACATAAGTGGATAAACCTGTCTGAAAGTGTCGATTTACCATGATCTATATGAGCAATAATTGAAAAATTACGAATATGTTTAAGCGTGTTAGCCATTAAAACCTCTAAAAAGAATCTTCTGTATGCATAAGCAATACAAAAGCATCAAAAAAATTAATCTGCGTATTTTACGGCATTTACACTAGGAACTCATTATTTTTGTACCATTTTAAGACAAAACTTATTCCAAAATTAAAGGCAAGAATAATGAACGATTATTTCTGACTACTCTAACAGGCAAAGCTCTCCCTTTAGGTGATTTATTTAATATTTCATTTAAGCTCTCTACCGATTTAATGGGCTTAAAATTAATAGATACTAAAATATCTCCTACACGCAAGCCTGCTTCTCTGGCAGCACCTTCATCTATTTTAATAATCCTAACACCAAACTTTAGGCCTGCTTCAGTTAAAACTTCTGGTTTAATATTTTTAACTTCCGCATTTAATAAGCCACTTTCAGTGGAAATCTTAGCTTCCTTCACTTTCTCTGCTTTACTTAACGGCTTTAATTTAACGCTTAGCATTTTTTTCTGCCCATTGCGTAAAATTAACACAGTGACCTTTCTATCTAAAGCTGTTCTACCAATAATCGGTGGTAAGCTGGCTGAACGATCAATTTTTTTACCGTCAAATTCTAAAATAACATCTCCAGGCTTGATTCCTGCTTTTTCTGCAGCACCGTCTTTAACGATTTCAGCGACCAAAGCACCCTTAGGACGATCCAAACCAAATGATTTAGCAAGATCTGCACTTACTTCTTGCACTTGAACGCCTAAAAACCCTCTCTCAACCTCGCCTTTTTCTTTTAACTGCCCAACAACATGCATGGCTAAATCTATGGGGACAGAAAAAGATAATCCCATTGAACCGCCACTTTTGCTATAAATTTGTGAATTAACTCCAACCACTTCACCCCTCATATTAATCAAAGGACCTCCAGAATTACCTGGATTAATTGAAACATCTGTTTGAATAAATGGCACATAAGTATCATCTGGCAAGGATCTACCTAATGCACTGACAATTCCATGCGTTACAGTAAAATCTAGACCAAAAGGAGACCCTATTGCGATGACCCATTGCCCAACTTTTAAATCTTTAGATGAGCCAATTTTTGCTGCTGGTAAATTTCTAGCATCTACTTTTAGTAGAGCAATATCACTACGAGGATCCGTTCCTACTAGCCTTGCTTTTAGTTCGGCACGATCACTCATTTTAACCAAAATTTCGTCCGCACCTTTAATCACATGATGGTTAGTCACGATATAACCATCTGCACTTAGAATAAATCCAGAGCCTAAAGAATTGACCTGTTTTCTTGGTGTTAAATCCTGCTGACCTCTAGGAAGAGCATGCCCACGAGGTAAACCGAAGAAGTGTCGCAACATTTCTTCAGGAACACCCTCTAAAGAACGACTTGCCCTGGGCGCTACCATTCGCGTAGTACGGATATTCACCACTACTGGGCTACTTTGCTCTGTCAAAGCACTAAAATCTGGCAGTAACACCACCACTTCTTGCTTTGCTTGTGAGGTTATTGGCAGCAATAAAATAGCAACTAAAATTAAATAGCTCCATTTGAACTGAGATAAATTAATTTTCATAAGCTTCTCCAGCAATAATTTTTTTTAATATAGGTCGTACAGGTTTATAAATTTTTTTCGTTAAGACCCAGCCTAAACCTAGGCCTAAAAACCCTCCTAAAATAGCTGGAAAGTCATTTTTAAAAATCGGGTAAAATAATGCTTGAAATAATCCTGCCAAAACAAACAATCCCAACAGGGGTAGACCATAGGCCATAAAAGAATGCTTAATCAAGTCTGATTCATCTAAGGTAAGCAAAACTTCATCATTTACTTTTGCCTCTACCAAGTCAATAACTTTTAGCGGGGCTTTGGCTTTAGGCGCAAATAATTTTGCTAAAGTAGCTGTTCCACAACCTTTTTCAGATTGACAACCAGAGCAACCTGATTGACTCTGAGTCATCACATAAGCAAAACCAGCTTCAACAGAAACCACCCTACCCGTAGATTCAAGTTCTGATTTTAAACCTGGCTTTTGATCATTTAAATTAATTGTTTGACTCAAAAACTTTTCCTTATTCCTTAATCATGGAGTTCTTATGGTAACATAATGCATAATATTCAAGTCAGAACATAAAAAAGATAATATTTTGCCAGCATCTTCTTGTCATTTCAACACAGACATTCTCATAATAGGGAGTGGTATATCGGGCTTATCTGCTGCTATAAAGCTTGCTAAGCACTACTCTGTAATTCTGCTTGCCAAGTCTGATTTAAAGGAGGGAAGTTCTCAATATGCCCAAGGTGGCATCGCAGCGGTTCTTGATCCTTTTGACTCTGTTGATGCCCATATTCAAGATACCTTAATCGCAGGATCTTACTTGGGAGATATAAAGACCATACGCATGGTTAGCGAAAAAGCGGCTCAATCAATCTATGAACTAATAGACCTTGGAGTGCCTTTTAGCAAAGAAAAAAAAACGGATAAATACCATCTCACTAGAGAAGGGGGACACAGCCATCGCCGTGTGATTCATGCCGCAGATCACACAGGAAAGTCCGTCATAGATACTTTAATTAGGCGAGTCAAAAAAGACCCTAATATTAAGATTTTTTCCAACCACATGACGATTGATCTAATTTTATCGCACAATAAAACCTCTTGCATTGGCAGCTATGTTTTAAATAAAGAAACCCATGAAATCTATTCTATTACTGCTAATTACACCATATTAGCAACTGGGGGGGCGAGTAAAGCTTATCTATACACCAGCAACCCTGACACTTCTACAGGTGATGGAATTGCTATGGCTTGGCGTGCAGGTTGCAGAGTAACCAATATGGAATTTAATCAATTTCACCCTACTTGTTTATTTCACCCTAAAGACCGTTCATTTTTAATCAGTGAGGCACTTCGAGGTGAAGGAGCCATTTTACGACTACCTAATGGCTATGCCTTTATGGCAGATTATGACAAACGCAAGGATTTAGCACCAAGAGATATTGTTGCACGGGCAATAGATCTTCAACTCAAGACTTATGGCATTGACTGTGTTTATTTAGACATCACTCATAAATCAAAAAAATTTATTCTACATCACTTCCCTACCATTTATGATCGTTGCTTAAAAGCTGGCATAGATATCACCCAGGATCCTATTCCTGTCGTACCTTCTGCCCACTATACTTGTGGCGGCATACATACAGATTTAAATGGACAAACCGACATTCAAAACCTTTATGCCATAGGTGAAACCGCCTACACTGGTTTACATGGTGCTAATCGCCTTGCCAACAATTCTTTAGTAGAAGGCTTAGTTTTTGCCGAGACCGCTTATCAAGATATTCTTAACAACTTTAAAGAGAGACCCCTTGTTTGCTTAAAAGAGTGGGACAGTAGCTTTGTTACTGAACCTAAAGAACGAGTGACCATAAGCCATGATTGGAATGAACTTCGCCGCGTTATGTGGGATTATGTAGGGATTGTTAGGCAAGATAAACATTTAAAAAGAGCTTTAAAACGAATTAGAATTTTAAAGAGAGAGGTTAACGATTATTACTTTTCACACAAAATTAATAGCGAGCTCTTAGAGCTTAGAAACCTAAGCCTTGTAGCAGAGATTATGGTTAAAAGTGCTTTAAAACGACAAGAAAGCAGAGGGTTACATTATAATCTTGATTACCTAAATCAACATAATTCATCTTCTCCTACTATACTCAAACCAAAAAAACAGATTGCCCCGATTGAAAAACACGCTACTAAAAAAACATAAGCAATCTCTCGCTAAATCAGTGATTACTTAATTCTAAACATTTAAAGAAAAACTTAAAAACTCTTTAAATACACACTACCATTCTAATATATTCGGAGGAAGTCGTAAGAGCGAAGGATAAATAACTGATGAAGGGTATTTTTACACAACCTTTAACTTATACCCTCTAAAAGAGATCCACCTCCCCTTCATCCATTGAGACTGCCTGAACGCGCTTCATTCTATTTGATTCAATATCCTGACGCTTATCATGGATAACGCTCCTAAACACCCCTAATCTTTCTTCATGTTCTGCTAGAGTTGTTACAGGGTTGCTTTTTCCGTCTTCAATAAATTGATTAATTTCCTTTGAAAAACTACTTAAGTTTTCTAAATGATTTAATACTTGCTCCACTAATTGACGAACAATATCTTCAAACTGTAAAGAACGCATTGCATTGGAGACGCTTGCTTCAATTTCTGAAATAATGCCAGAAACATCTCCTAATTTTACAGAAATACCGTCGTTCATAACTTCTAGCTCAGAAACCAGATCCGTTACCTCTTTTTGAGAAGTGCTGGCTTGATCAATATCTTTTGAAGCACTTTCACTCACAATTTTACGGACCTGATCAACCGTATGCTTTGCTTTTTCTGCTTGCTTACGAATTTGATCATTTAAAATATTAGAATTTAAAGATAATTTACGTACCTCATCAGCAACCACTGCAAACCCTCGTCCTGCTTCACCTGCTCTGGCAGCTTCAATTGCTGCATTCAGCGCTAATAGATTTGTTTGATCTGCAATGCCTTTAACATCTTCAAGTAAAATAAAAATAGATTCAATTTGCTCTACCATATCGTCAATTTTACTAACTGTTTCTGAACTTCGTCCGCTAGATTTTCTTAACAAACCTGTAAGGTGAGCCAATAAGACTTTAATCTCTGATGAAAACTTATTAATACTCATTCCTTCACCTGAATCTCCCCCCAAATTATCTAAAAGAGAAACCACAAGTTGATATTCTGCTTGTGTTTGAGAATGCAAACCAGAAAAACTTTCACTTAAAGTTCCGATAGCCTCTGCAACCAAGTGCTTAACCTGCAAAAGCTCTTCACGAACAATTTCTACCTCCTGATCTAGAACCGCATCGACATCACTCATCAGAACAGATAAAGACTCATCAACTACCTTAACATTAAATTCTTTTTCAGCAGAAACACTCTGTTTCACATTAGAATGAGAAATTCGTGCCACTTTTGCCACAGACAACGACCAAACCAATGAAACGATAATTAATGAGATAATCCCTGCAAAAGGAATCTCTATACTAATTAAAACGATCCCAAGAGCAGTTATTATCCATGCTACCCAATATTGCTTTATTGCTTGAAGCATCTGTTAGTCCTTAAAAAATTAAATACAAGTGATCAAAGTAAAAGCATAAAACATGCCACACAAGATACTTTTGTATGTGATAAAAAAACATCCAGTCATAAACTTTACTGCTCTGTTCTTCCCTAAGTATAAGAAAGGATCTTTTTAGGCACTTGATCAAGTGATAAAATATTATCTGCAGCCCCTAACTTAACCGCTTCTCCTGGCATCCCCCAAACCACACTAGACTTTTTGTCTTGTGCAATGGTTGGCGCTCCTGCCGCCTGTAACTCTTTCATTCCATTCGCCCCATCATTACCCATTCCAGTCAAAAGAACTCCAATCGCATTAGCCCCTACATTTTGAGCAACCGAGAGAAACATAACATCAACAGCAGGTTTATGACGATTCACCGCAGGACCATCACTTAAACGACAAACATAACCTGAACTCTTTTTTTCAAGCAATAAATGCTTATCTCCAGGTGCAATATAGACATGCCCTGGTAGAATTTCTTGCCCATCTTCTGCCTGACAAACATTCATTTCAGAAACAGAGTTCATTCTTTTTGCAAATGGCAAGCTAAAGGCTGCAGGAATATGTTGAGTAATCAAAATAGCAGGGGAATTGGCTGGCAATCGCATTAGCACTTCTTTTATCGCTTCAGTTCCACCTGTTGAAGCACCTAAAGCAATAATCTTTTCTGCTGCTCTAAAATTACGACCACTACCTCCTGACTTTTTCAAAATAACGCCCGCTGAATATTTTGCAGACATACGAGGCTCTTTAACAGCAGATAAGATTTTGGGCTTTTTTAAAAGATTGGCTGCATAACGAGCATAATGTTGCTCTAATGCAAATTTATTTACTTTAGAGGCTGCTTTGACCTTTTCACAAATTTCTATCGAATAGTCTTCAAAGGTATTTATTAAATTAATCTTAGGCTTGGTTACAAAATCAACCGCTCCTAAATCCAAAGCCTCGAAAGTAATATCGGCTCCTTTTTCTGTTAAGGTAGAAACCATAACAACTGGTAACGGGTGAAGGCGCATCAAGTTTTTTAAAAAAGTTACACCATCCATTTTTGGCATCTCAATATCAAGCGTTAAAACATCTGGCCGAAGCAATTTAACTTTGCCACGAGCGTCTAAAGGATCTAATGCAGTACCCACCACGGTTATTCTTGGATCTGAATTTAACATTTCTTCTAGCATCTGGCGAACCAAAGCAGAATCATCAACGATAAGGACTTTAATGGGTGACATATTCAATTCTCTTAAATTTAATGAATCTTTTTATAAATAGTTTGCCCGAGTAATTCGAAACGATCGCATACATTATAAAGAGATTCTGAGTGGCCTATCAACAAATGGCCTTTCTCAGGCAATAAACTTGCATAACGATCAAACAGTTTTGACTGGGTTTCTTTGTCGAAATAAATCACAACATTTCGACAGAATATAACATCAATTTTATCTTTAATAGGCCAGTCAGACATTAAGTTAATTTGACCAAAATCAATACTATCTTGTAGTTCAGACTTAACCTTTGCAAACCCCGACTTAGGGCCAGAACCCTTTAAAAACCACCGCTTAACACGCGCATCAGACACCCCCTTTAACCGACCTATCTTATACACGCCTTTCATTCCTGTTTGTACAACATTAGTATCTAAATCTGTCGCTAAAACTTTAGCGTCCCAACCTACAGGAACAGCCTCTTTTAATACAATGGCAAGAGAATAGGCCTCTTCTCCTGTTGAACAACCCGCTGACCATAATCTTATTTTCTTAGAAGAAACATTTTTTTTAAGCAACGCTGGAATAATTACTTCTGCTAAATACTCAAAATGATGATTCTCTCTAAAGAAAAAGGTAAGGTTAGTTGTAATCGCGTTTATCAAATGTACAAATTCAGCCTCGCCTTGATTTTCTACATAATCTAAGTAATCACTAAAACTCAACAGGGATAAAAACCTAATTCTTTTAGACAAGCGATTATAGACAAGATTTTTCTTAGAATCACTTAAATCAATACCTGCAAAATCATACACTATTTTTTTAACTCGTTTAAAGTCTGAATCAGCGAAGCTGAACTCTTTGTCATTCATTCATCATTCTCCCTCAAAAACACTTTACAACTAAAACAAGCATTGCAGCTTCAATTATTGCCAAATCTCTATTTAGGAATCTGGCATATAGCATCAAGCCCCTGCCAGCTCTTACCCTCTATCCATTCACAAAAAAACTGCTTAATCTAAGGGTGAATTTAAGGGTTAGGCATAAGGACAAAGCTAAGGTTTTTTGCAGCCGTCTAGCGAAGAAACTCTAGCACTCTATATCCAGTTTCTAAGCAGGAATTTGGGTTATTATAGTTGCTATTTTTTTAAATTATCGTTTAATAGAATAAACTCCGCCCACTATTTAAATTATCATAAAACCAATCAAAGGTTACATATGGCAACTCCCATCACAAACCTTAACTTGCTACCTTCCCCTGCGAACAACAGCAATCATACCATTAAGTTAATCCAAGGTCAGACTCTTCAAATTAATATAACAAGCATTAAAGGGGAGCAAGTTCAGTTTAATTTAGCGGGGCAATCCTTTAGTGCAAACAATAAAACCCTTTTATCGGAAACAGGACAAATAAAAGTTACTGTTTTACAAGTAATACCTAGCTTGCAACTAGGCATCTCACCAGAAAAAACCTCTACACAACAAGCACAACAAGCACAACAACTCATTCAAGATGCCCTACGGCAATTATTGCCTAATCAAACCCCCATTGCTCAAGCACTTCAACAACTTACTCAACCAGGAATAATAGCCTTGCTCCCCCCTTCTATTCAGGCTCAATTAAACTCTCTGCTTGAGCATTACTTTAAGCTCAGCGCTAATACATCAGCAAAAGATATTAAATCACATTTGCAAAACAGCGGTTTGTTTTTTGAAAATGGCATAAAAAAAGATAACAAACCTTCACCACAAGATTTAAAAGGCAAGCTACTTCAGCTTAACCAGCAAATGACTTCTTTGGCACAAAACGAAGCAACAACCAATAAACTTTCTGCTATTTTAGGTCAAGCAATTAATAAAATTACCTTGCAACAAGTTCAGCTGTTTGAAACCCCAAATATATTGAGTGTGCAACTCCCCATACAGCAAGAAAACTCTATTAAAAAACTCCAAATAGATTTTCGCAAAAGATCTTATCAAGACTCTTCTTTTACAGAGGTGATATTAAATATTTGCTCAGCAGAAGGCGAAATGATTTATAAACTCTCTTTAAATAACAAAGAATTATCTATCTACATATGGGCAGATAATAAATCATTAGAACTTCAGATATACAAAGAAATAACAAGCTTACGACAACAACTTTCTGACTCAGGACTGATTTTAAAAAACTTATTACTCTCCCAAAATAAACCTCAAATTTTATTGCAAACCAAACAAACTTCCCTAATAGACCTACATATATAGATAGAAAAAACATCATTTGGCAATAAAGTTGCTTAACCAAAATCTCCACATAGAAAATCGAACTTAAAAACACACTTAAAACATTAGTTATATGTGACATAATCCTTGCTTTGGTTATTCAGTAGAAATAACAATAATCCTAAATACTCACTTGATATAAGCAAAAATTTGGAAATGAGATATTGCTAGGTTTTTCAACTAAATTCGAGTAAACTTTAATTATTCACATCAGCAAGAGCATTTTATGAAATATCCAAACCCTACTTTAGAGCCTGGATACAGGGTGCTAGAGCTTGTTCGTTAGGTGTTTGCAAAAAAATATTAGCTTCACCCTTAGGGAAACTCTTAATAACCAAGGTTAAGCTGGAATATTTTGTGAAGGTATAGAGGGCAAGGTCTGGCACCATCTGCCCGTTTTATAAATAGGGATTTGGGGAAAGCGTCTCACGACTAACTGAAACCAACCATTCAACCATTATAGAGGCTAAAAATGAGAGAAAGTCTAGTAGCTGGCAAAGAACAATCAGAGGTGGATGATAATCAAATTTTAAGCTTTATCCTAGGCGAAGAAGAATACGGGGTTGATATCCTCAGAGTTCAGGAAATAAAGGGCTGGGAAAAAATAACATCCATTCCAAACTCTCCAGACTATGTTATGGGTGTTATTAATTTACGCGGGGCAGTGGCTCCCATCATTGATTTACGCGTTAGATTTGGCTTAAAAAATATTAGTTATGACGACAGTACGGTTGTTGTTATTCTCAGAGCCACGGACAGCTCCTTCACAGAAAAAATTATTGGCTTGGTTGTTGATGGTGTTTCCGATGTTCACGGAATATCCCTTGACTCATTGCAGTCCGCACCAGAAATCAGGGGAGCAATTCATACAGAATATGTTAATGGGCTTGCGACAATTGGTGAAAAAATGGTCATCGTATTACATGCCGATCAATTAATTAATGTAGGCATTCTAAATGAGATCAAAAAATCACTTGAAAGCCATGAATAGCGATATAATCAAGTTTTAACTTTAAACCACCTAAGAGATATAAACAATGCCAAAAATCCTTGCAGTAGATGATTCTAAATCAATGCGTCAAATGGTTAGCATGTCACTAAAATCAGCTGGGCATGATGTCACTGAAGCAGAAGATGGTGCGGTTGCATTAGCAATAGCTAAAAAAGAAGGATTTGATTTAGTTGTTACCGATATTAATATGCCCAACATGAATGGCATTGAACTTATTACAGCACTCAGAGCCATGCCTAACTTTAAATTTACTCCTATTCTATGCTTAACAACAGAATCCTCGGGTGACATGAAAACCAAGGGCAAAAATGCAGGAGCGACTGGCTGGATTGTAAAACCCTTCAGCCCAGAAAAACTCCTCTCGGTTATTAACCGCGTTCTCTAAGGAAGAGCTTAATAACTAAGGTTAGAATTAGGCTGAGAAAAACGAGTCGCTA
>CAYLXI010000031.1:11352-14742 GCA_964387695.1 uncultured Piscirickettsiaceae bacterium | reverse complement strand
AACCAAGGAACTTTAAAATGGATTAGCATATCTATATAAGGATTCGGTCTTCTATGGATTTGATAGAAATTTAAGTAAAAATCTCGTATAGTATTTTTTTACACAAGTTAAAGAGAATTATTTTTTATGGAAAATTTACAAGCTTTATTGTTTGATGTAGATGGAACTTTAGCCGATACAGAAAAAGATGGGCACCGTATCGCCTTTAATCTAGCTTTTGATGAGTTTAAGCTAGGTTGGAATTGGGATGAAGCTCTGTATGGAAAACTTTTGTCTGTTACGGGTGGTAAAGAGCGTATTAAGTTTTATCTTGAAAAATTTAATAGCACTTTTAAAAAACCTAATGATTTTGATGGATTTGTTAAAGATTTGCATGCTGCCAAAACAAAGTTTTATGTGCAATTAATTTCAGAAGGCAAGGTACCGCTTAGAACAGGAGTTGAGAACCTCATCAAAGAAGCTAAAAACGCAGGAATGCGTATGGCAATAGTCACCACTACCACACCAGAAAATGTAACCGCATTGTTAGAAAATACTTTAGGTAAAGGGTCAGAGTCTTGGTTTGAAGTGATTGCAGCGGGGGATATAGTACCTGCTAAAAAACCTGCCCCTGATATTTTTCTTTGGGCATTAGAAAAAATGGATTTAACGCCAAAACAAGTTGTTGCATTTGAGGATTCTTTAAATGGTGTTTTGTCAGCGACTGGAGCAAATATTAAAACCATTATAACCATTAATGATTATACTCAACATGATGATTTTTCGGCTGCTGATTTGGTTATTAACCATATGGGAGATAAAAAAACACCGTTTAGCATTATAAGGGGTGATATACAACGCGATGAAACTATTTTAACCTTAGATTTGGTTAAAAAAGTTTTTTCTGCTTAAGTCGCTCCTTAGGGAACTCTTTATTTTAGGTTGAATCAGTTGAGTTACGCCAAAAGAAGCATCGGTTTCTTTTGAAGTGGCTAAAGGAAATCTTAAATTTTGTTTTCTTAAACTCATCCATGCGCTATTTTTTTGCCCCCCACCTGTGGTAAAAATTTGGTTAACCTTTGCAGAGCCTAAATCTATTAATTTCTCAAACCCTAATCTCTCAATTTCTGTTAAACCTTCGATTAAAGCTTGTAAAAATACTAAGTTTGACTTGGGTCTAGGAGTTATTTTAGGTTGAAAATTTGGGTCTGATATTGGAAATCTCTCTCCTTTTGATATTAAGGGATAATATTTAAGTTTAGTTGATTGTTTTAGGGGTAACTTTGGCAATAAGTAACAGAGTTCTTTTAAAGTAAAATATTCTAAAAGAATAGCACCGCCAGCATTGGACGCTCCACCCACTAGCCATAAATTTCCAAGTTTATGGCTATAAATCCCATGTTTTGAACTAAAAATTGGCTGTTCTGTTATCAGTTTAATCACAATGGTAGAACCTAACGAGGTAACGGCATCACCTATTTTATTTGCTCCAGTAGCTAAAAAAGCTGCAATACTATCCGTAGTGCCTAAATAAACCTGAATATCTTGTTCTAAAAACTTATCTAAATCAGGATATTTTAAGTTTAAATTTATCAGTCTTAACAAATTTGTAGAGTCGACAATTAATGTTTTTTCTATTTTTTCTCCAGGTTTTCCTACTTGTGGCATGGGTAAAGAGGTGAGCTGTTTTATCCATTCAGGCCATTTTTCCTGAATGCTGTCATAGCCAAGCTTTAAAGCATTATTTTCATCTGTTAAGTTAAGTTTTCCTGTTAAATAAAAATTAATGAAATCTACTTGGTGACAAATAAAAGGCTGCTCACCATTTTTAAGCTGATTTTCTAGCCACATAGCTTTTGCAAGAGTGCTAGAAACCCCACGCGCACCACTGGTATTAGGTGATGCTTTCAATATCTTATCGGCTTCTAGTATTGCTCTTTTATCGTTATACATAAGGGCAGAAGAAAGTGGTATGCCTGACCTTGAAATCAATAAAATACTGGATGAGGTCGCATCTACCACAAGATGCTTAATCAACTTTGAGAGGGCGTGTTGATTAATTTTTTTAAATAATTTATTGAGCGTTTCGATCCAAATAAGTGGATCTTGCTCGCTGGTATTTTCTTCTCTGTTAGACGAGGGCATTTCGATAGAAAATGAAGCTAAAGCATTATTTGTTATAGGATCAACAAAACAAGCCCTTATGCCAGAAGTTCCAATATCAATACCCAGCAAAAGAGAAAAATAAGGTTTATGTAAGCAAGAGATGAGTTTTGTCATAAAATATAAGTCATTTTTGGGTAGAAAAAAGTGTTTGAAGCCTGTAAGATTATTTGTTTAGGGTCTTACTGTGGATTTTTATAGTAATATTCTATCATTTTTTTATTTTAGTATTTTATAGGTAAAAAGGAAAAACGATTCATGAATGAATTACAAATGGTTTTGCTAGTATTTGCAATTATTGTGATTGGCGTTTTGCTATCTTTACATATAAAGAAAAAAAACCAACAGAGTAAAACTAATAGACCTCCCAATGATGCTCATTCTCTTAAAGATGAAAATAAGGCATTGCATAATCTAGAAGAACCTCAACTAACGGTTCCCTCTCAAGCAAAACCAACATTAAATGTCGATGATGAAGATTATGTTCCTGATTCTCAAGGTCGTTTATCCTTTGGTAAAGAATTTGATACCCTTAAAAAACAAAAAACAACGGACCTAATGGTGGAAGCAGAAGAGAAATTAAATCATCCTATACTTCCTGATGATTCTTCTTTATCAGTTAAACCTTCTTTAGAGAGTGAATCTAAAGAGGCTATTAAATTAAATGAAAATTATCCTACCCCTTCTTTTGGTAAACCTGAAAGTGAAATAGTTCCTGAGGTTAAAACGGCATTACATAAAGACAAAGCCCCTCAAGTTTTTGTAATTATTGTGATGGGTACTAAAGAATTCAACATGGCCGAGCTTCATAAATATCTCTTAAAAGTGGGGCTTTCTTATTCGGAGCAAGGTATTTATTTTAAGAAAAATTCTCAAGGTAAAGAATATATCCATGTTGCTAATATTTTAGAACCTGGCGTTTTTCCAGCTATAAGCTCTGAAGGATTTGAACAATCTAAAATCCAAGGTATTGCTTTAATACTTGAACTGCCTACCTGCATTAAAGCTCCAGCAGCCATGAACGATATGGTTGATATAGCTCGTAAGATTTCCCAAAAATTCAATTCTCGTCTTTATGATGGTGAACGCCGCCTATTAAAAGAATCTGAAATTCAAGTTATGCGTGATTTGGCAATTAGTTACGAAGCAAGAGAAGTTATTAATTAATCATATCAGAGATATTATTCCTCTAAATTTTATGAAAAAAAACTACTCAACCTACCTGCAACTTAAACTTAAAATTCAGAA
>CAYLXI010000031.1:0-11342 GCA_964387695.1 uncultured Piscirickettsiaceae bacterium | reverse complement strand
GATATTTTTTACTATACTCTGGACTCTCCTAATATCACTGATAGTCAATATGATGATCTTTATCAAGAGCTTTTGTGCTATGAAGAAGAGCATCCTGAATGGATTACGCTAGACTCTCCTAGTCAAAGGGTTGGGACGGAACCTTTGAAAGATTTTCAATCGGTTCAACATATGGTAGCCATGTATTCTTTGGCAAATGCTTTTACAAATCAAGACATAAAAGATTTTTTTGAAAAAATATCAAGCAAGTTTAATTTATCTTTAAATGGATTGTCTGCCGAGCCTAAAATGGATGGCTTGGCAATTAATTTGCGTTATGAAAATGGCTTATTAATTCAAGCTTCTACCCGAGGAAACGGCACGATTGGTGAGGATGTTACTCATAATATACGTACCATTCAAGCAATTCCATTGCGATTAACAGGTGATAATTTACCGCGTATTATTGAAGTACGAGGTGAAGTTTTTATGTCTAAAAAATCTTTTAAAGCTTTAAATGTAGAACAAATTAAGCAAGAAAATAAGCCTTTTGCCAATCCTAGAAATGCAGCCGCAGGTTCGCTTAGACAGCTAGACCCTCGCATAACGGCTAAACGCCATTTAAGTTTTTATTTGTATGGTTGGGGAGAATTAAGTAAAGATTTTAACCTACCCAATCTTTATACCGAAGTTATTAATAAATTTAAAGCTTGGGGACTGCCCGTTAATCCCGATTCCGCAGTGGTTAATACTTTTGAAGAAGCGTTAGAATATTATCAACGACTTAATGATAAAAGATCTAGCTTACCCTATGAAATTGATGGTATTGTTTATAAGATAAATGATATTGGACAACAAAATAAACTTGGATTTACTGCCAAAGCACCTCGCTGGGCAGTTGCCAGAAAATTTCCTGCTGAGGAGGTTTGGACAAAACTGCTAGACATTGAAATTCAAGTAGGGCGCACGGGTGCTTTAACCCCTGTAGCAAGGCTAAAACCAGTTTCGGTAGGGGGTGTTGTTGTTTCTAACGCTACTTTGCATAACCTAGATGAAATTATTCGTAAAGATGTTAGAGTTGGTGATACCGTTGTTGTACGCCGTGCTGGAGATGTTATTCCAGAGATTGCGGGAGTCGTGCTTTCACAGAGAGCCAAAGAAACAATGTTATTTTCTATGCCTAAAACCTGCCCTGAATGCCAGTCAGAGGTAACTAAGTACGATGATAAAGCTGCTTACCATTGTACAGGTGGTCTTTTTTGCCCAGCCCAACGCAAACGAGCTTTACAGCATTTTGTATCTCGTAAAGCTATGGATATACAAGGATTGGGTAATAAGCTTATTGATCAGCTTGTTGATGAATCCCTTATTCAACATCCAGATGATTTATATAATTTAACCCTAGAGCAACTTTTAAACTTAGGGAGAATGGCTGAAAAGTCGGCTAAAAATGTATTGCGTGCGATTGAATCCTCAAAAAAAACCACCTTAGATAGATTTATCTATAGTCTGGGTATTCCAGAAGTAGGGGAGGTTACAGCTAAAAATTTAACCAATCATTTTCTATCTTTAGATAAAATACTTGTCACTGATTTTGAAAGTTTAATAACTATTGATGATGTTGGTGCTATTGTCGCCAAGCATATTTTAGATTTTTTTAAGCAACCACATAACTTAGATGTGATTAAAGGATTGTTAAAAAAAGGCGTTTATTGGTCTCAAACTAAAATTAAAGAAAAAGATGTCTCTAGTTTTGTAAGTGGGAAAACAGTGGTTATAACAGGAACTTTTACCAAAATGCCACGAAGTGAAATAAAACAACTACTTGAAGCATCAGGAGCTAAGGTAACGGGAAGTGTATCGGCAAAAACTGATTTATTAATTATGGGTGAAAAGGCAGGCTCAAAACAAAAGAAAGCCGAACAACTCGGCATACAAATTTTAAATGAAACAGAGTGGTTGGCACAAATGCCAATTAAAGGATGAAAAATGGTTAGAGCTCGTAATGTTGGTCGTAAAACTGAAAAAGTATCTCAACCAGATTGGGAGCAAGAGGAGTTTGATAGTCGCTCACAAATTAAAAAAGCCGCACAAGCCGTAACAAATTTAGGTGAAGAACTCTCTGAGCTTACTGTTAGCCAAATAAACAAACTTGGTCTTCCTGAAGATTTTAGAGAAGCTATTTTAATGTTAAAAAACATGGAGAAAGGCCCCGCACTTAAAAGACAAAAACTATTTGTAGGTCGTTTTTTGCGTAATGATGAAGAGCTTTTAATTGAAATTAAAGCCAAAATAGAATCTCAAAGGGTTAAAGAAAAACAACAAAATGCCCATTTTCATCGTTTAGAAAACTGGCGAGATAGAATGTTAGCAGAAGGAGATGAAGTTTTAAATGAGTTTGTTATGGATTATCCCTTAGCAGATCGAAACCAGTTAAGGCAGTGGATTCGTAATGCCAAGAAAGAAGCTGAGCATAATAAACCCCCTAAATCTTCTCGTGCAATGTTTCAGTATTTAAAAGGGCTTGAGTGGTAAAAAATGGGTTCTTATGTTTAACTTTTAAATTGAACTTTCAAAAACGCCTAAAGTTTTATTTTTAACCACTTCTTGAGCTGTTAATAATTGACCGTTCATAACCACAAAAATACCAGGCCTGGTATTTTTAACTGCCATTAAAGCACCTCCTAAATTAAACATAGCATCAGAATGACCTAGGTTAAAAGGTCTCATAGCACCTGTTAAAATAATGGTTTTGTCAAAGAAATATTTATTAAGATAAAGGTGCAAATACCTTGCTGTTTTAGCCATAGTATCTGTTCCATGAATAATTACAATCTGCTTACTTTCTGTCTCTTTACATGCCTGTAAAATTATTTTTCTATCTGCATCTTCTATATCTAAACTGTCTTTTTTAAACAATACTCTAGTTTTTATATCTAAAGAAAAATTAGCTTGAGAAAGCATTTTAGGTAAGTGGGTGCTGGGGAAGAATAAATTTCCTGTAATTGGGTCATAGTCTTTGTCTAAAGTTCCGCCTGTAACAAATATTTGAATCATGATGGATGTCTTAAAATCCCTGTTACTATTCCTAAAATCTCAATGCTCTCGTTAGTAATAAAAATAGGCTTAATATTGGCATTAGCAGGCTGTAAACGAATGCCTTCTTTTTCTATGTAAAACTTTTTCATGGTCACATCTTCATTATTAATTCTAACCACCACAGACTCTCCATTTTCAGCAGTAGAACGGCGTTCTATAATAACAATGTCTCCATCTTCAATATTTTCATCGATCATGGAGTTTCCCTTTACACGCAAAGCAAAAGTTTCTTTTTTTACCATAGTGCAAGGAACAGAAATAGTGTCATAGTCCATTTCCATCTGAATGGGTTCACCCGCAGATGTCCACCCTAAAAGAGGAATTTCGACAAAATCAACATCCATTAATTCAATAGGTTCTGCTACTTCAAGCTTTAATTTTTGATTTCTTTTAGGTATTAAAAAAGCCACATTAGACATATCTAACCCCTCCTCTTAAGTTATGATTATGGCATTACTTTTTTAAAAGGCTTAACAATAACCTTTTCATAAACACCCGCGATTAAGTAAGGGTCAGAATTTGCCCATTCTTGAGCAGAACTTAACGAGTTAAACTCTGCCACGATTAAACTGCCTGTAAAACCAGACTCCCCTGGGTCATCAGAGTCAACGGCAGGGTTAGGGCCAGCTAATATTAATCTTCCTGCATCATTAAGGGCATTTAAACGCTTAATATGTTCGGTTCTAGCGGTTTTTCTCAAAGGTAGACTGTTGATCACATCATAAGCAAATATGGAATAAAGCATTTTTAAATCTCTCTTTTTTCTTTTTTTTATAGGGCAGGGCGGTTAAAATTATAGAATAATAAATGTTAACAGGTTTATCCTTAAATGAAAGTAGATTTTCACTGTCATACCACCGCTTCAGACGGTAGTTTAACACCACAAGAGCTAATTAATTTAGCTAAGTATCACCAAGTAGATTGTTTAGCGATTACCGATCATGATACAACAAGTGGCTATGAAGAATTGATAGATTATGCCCCAGATAATGATATAAAACTTATTTCAGGAACAGAAATTTCTTGTCAATGGCAGGGAAGAACTATTCATATAGTAGGCTTAAATTTTGATGTTAATTCTTCAGTTTTACAAACAGGATTGAAGTGCAATAGAGACCTTCGCTGGCAAAGGGCTAAGGAGATTGATGAAAAATTACAAAAAAAGAATATTTTTAATGTCTTGGAAGATATTTTGCCCGTGATTAAAACAGGAATAATAGGCAGAGTACATTTCGCCAAAGAACTTGTTAAAAGAAATATTGTTAGTAACCAGCAACAAGCATTTAACAGGTTTTTAATAAAAGGTAGGCCTGCTTATGCAGAGGTTAACTGGCCAGAATTATCTGAAGTGGTCGGTTGGATTACGCAAGCAGGCGGGGTAGCGGTTATTGCTCATCCACAAATTTATAAAATGACGGCCTCTAAATTAAATAAAATGATTGTAGATTTTAAAAGTGCAGGCGGGTTAGCCATTGAAGTCGTAAATCAGGCAAGGGTATGTTCTGATCAATTTGGCATGGCAGATAGAGCAGAACGCTTTGGTTTATATGCCTCAGTAGGCTCAGACTTTCATACGCCAGAACAAACATGGCGTGGACTGGGTTGGTTAGCCCCGCTACCTAAAAAATGTAAACCTGTTTGGGAAGCATGGGATATTCTTAAATCCACCAATATTGATTAGGGTATAATACCGAAATTTAAGTAAATACAAATTTAATAATTCCTATTTATCACCCCTATTTAGATTAAATAGGGGCTTTAGTTCCATATCCAGTTTCTAAGCAGGGATTCGGGCTATGTAGGAATTTAGAATTTAATCTAGGTTGAAATTACATTGCCACAAGAATGCCGTTATATTTCTGTTCATGAGGAAAATCCTCAAGAAAGATTGCTAAAACAAGTTGTTGATATTTTACAAAAGAATGGAGTCATTGCCTATCCTACAGAATCTGGGTATGCACTAGCTTGTTTATTAGACAATAAGCTTGGAGCAGATAGAATTAGAACTATTCGTGATTTAAATCCTAACCATGACTTTACTATTATGTGTCGCAATTTAAGTAGCCTTTCTGAATATGCCAAGGTTGGTAATATTCAGTTTCGTTATTTAAAAACCCACTTACCAGGTCCTTACACCTTTATCTTACCTGCCAGTCGTGAAGTACCTCGGCGTTTACAAACCCCCAAAAAGAAAACCATTGGGTTAAGAATAACGACAAACATTGTAACTAATGCACTGCTTGAATTTTTTGAAAAACCTTTGATTAGCGTCTCTCTTATTATGCCAGGAGAGGAAATGGCAATGACGGATGGCTGGACTATTTATGAAGAAATAGGCCATGCTTTAGATGCCGTTCTTGACGGGGGTTTTAGTGGTTATGAACCAACAACTGTCATTGATTTTACTGAAGAATTGCCCATCTTAGTTCGTCAAGGACAAGGGAAGTTTTTAGAATGCTAGAATTAACAATTATGCAAAAAATTGCTATCTGGGCAATTCCTGTTATTTTGGCGGTTACAGTACATGAAGTAGCACATGGTTGGGTTGCTAGTAAGTTGGGAGATCGTACCGCGCAACTGCTTGGTCGTTTAACCCTAAATCCTATTAAACATATTGACCCTATAGGAACTATTATTGTGCCTATAGCCTTACTGATAATAGGAGGATTTGTGTTTGGTTGGGCTAAAGCCGTGCCTGTTAATACCGCAAATTTTAAAAACCCCCGTTCAGATATGGCTTGGGTTGCAATAGCTGGACCTATCTCAAATTTATTCATGGCAGTTGCTTGGGCTTTTATAGCTAAGTTTGGAACTATTGTGGTAGTAACTTCACCCGATATAGGTCAATTCTTAATTTATAGCGGTTTAGCAGGAATCTCAATTAACTTAATTTTATTTATTTTAAATTTAATTCCTATTCCACCTTTAGATGGCAGTCGAGTACTTTCGTCTTTTTTGCCTAAAAAACTTGCCTATAACTATAATCGAATAGAGCCTTACGGTTTTTTTATCCTACTTGGTCTGCTTTTTTTTGGAATACTAGGCCCTTTAATGTCAGGACCTTTTCAGGTTCTTAAAATATTTTTAATTTCAATGGTTGGGTTATAAGGGTTTTCATTTTATGTCAAAGTTTATTGTAAAAAAATCAAAAACAAAACCTTCTAATGAACAAGGGCGCTCTAGATCAAATCATCAAGCTAATGAATCTAAAGTTAACCCCTCTAAAACAAATGTGTTAGGCGATAAGTTACAAAAAATTCTTGCTAATGCAGGCGTTGGTTCGCGTCGTGCTGTTGAAGTAATGATTTCTGAAGGTAAGGTTCAAATTAATGGTCGCACTGCCACTCTAGGAGAGCGAGCTTTAGCAACAGATGTTCTTAAAGTGAACAATCAAATTATCAAAGAAAGTCGTCTAGCTACTCAGTCAACCCAAGTAATTTTATACAACAAACCAGAAGGGCAATTATGCACCCGCAAGGATGAAAAAGGTCGTGATACTATTTTTGACCATCTTCCTAGAATTATTAATAGTCGCTGGATTAGTATCGGGCGATTAGATTTAAACACATCAGGTTTATTAATCTTAACCAACAATGGAGAACTCGCCAATAGAATGATGCACCCATCTTATGAAGTGGAACGAGAATATTCAGTAAGAGTATTTGGAGAAATTCCTGAAGAGGTTGTTAAAATCCTTAAAAAAGGTGTCATATTAGAAGATGGTTTAGCTAAATTTGATAAAGTTGCTAAATTGCCCCAACAAGATAGCGATTCTATTAACCAGTGGTTTAAAGTAAGCTTAAAAGAAGGTAGAAATCGTGAAGTGCGTCGTATTTGGGCTTCGCAAGGTGTGCAGGTTAGTAGATTAATTCGTGTGCGTTATGGTGACTTTAATTTGCCTAGAAATCTAAGGCGAGGCAAGGCAGAACCCCTTAGCTGGAAGCAAATTAATCAACTTTTAAAAAGCGTGCAACTACCAGAAGAAGCTAGGCCAGATTTACGCCATTCATCTTCTGGTAAAAAACCCAGAAATCATGCAGGAGCAAAACACTCAAAACAACCCAGCAGAGGAAAAGGGCGGGGAAGTGATGATATTTTTGATTCTCCTTATAAAAAACATAACCGCCGAAAGTAAAAAAAAGTAAAAAAGGGGTTATGAAAAAAATTAACAGCAGAAACTTATGACTAAGTTTTTAAAGCCTCATCTTATGATGAAATAAGCAGAGCCTAGATGTTCAGTTTCACCATGTTGTGGCATCAAAGTTTAATAATGCGGGGGTGGAACTTCTTCTTCTGGGCGTTTAATTCCTGAATTATTATGGTCTTTTAAGGATTTTATATATTCAGAAAGCAGCAAGATTTTCTTTTGCAGTTGCTGTATTTCTTGGTGTTGTTGTCCAACCGTGCTATTTAAAGCCTCTATTGCATCTTCTTGATATTCCATATTGCTTTCTAGATTGTTTATTTTACTTATTATTTCTAGCGTTATATCAGACATTTTTTAACCACTCTAATTTGTCATTGGAACTTTTTGAGAAGCTTAATACCACCCTATCATTTAGGGGACTTTGTAAGGTTAAGAGAGTTTCTTTTAGCTCATCGCGTCTAAAAAAGTGGCAAATAATTTTTTCTTCTGTAGAACAATGGCTTAAAAACACTTCTAAATCTTTGATATTAATCATTCTGTATTGATTTATAGCGATAATTTCATCTCCTACTGCCAGCCCTGCTTTATAGCTACTGGAACTTTCCCAAACATGCGTTATTTTAAGGGTTTGATGCTCGGTTGCAACAAGATTAACACCTAAGTTAACGGGGAATTTACTGGATTCAGTTTGCCCACCTTTATCTTGGTTATCTGTCGCTGGACGAAGGGTAAAATTAATGCCGAAAGGATTAAAAAGCGATTCAAAAGGAAGGTCTTTCTTACCGTATAAGAAATCATTAAAAAAGTCTTGTAACGCCACACCCGAAACTTGTGAGCAAATGCCTTCAATTTCACCTTCTTTAAGCCCTTGTTTTGTTTGACCATAGTTTTTCCAAAGGTAAAGCAAAATATCCGTAAGAGATTTTTTGTTTTGGGTTTCAAAACGGATTTTTAAATCTAATCCTAGGGCAATTAAACTTCCCTTAGTATAGTAACTAATGATGGCATTGGGGGCATTTTCATCTTGCTGGTAGAATTTAGTCCAAGTTAAAAAGCTAGATTCTGCAACAGACTGCTTAAAACGCCCTGGCATACGGTAAACACGGGTCATTTCTTTGGCAAGCCGGTTAAGGTACTCTTCATTGCTGATGATACCTGCCATATTTAAGATAAGACCATCATAAAACGAAGTGATGCCTTCAAACCACCAGAGCTGATTGGTATAAACTGGCTGAGATAAATCAGTCGTTTGATAAACCTCTGGCTGAATTCTTTTAACATTCCAAATGTGAAAATATTCGTGAGAACACAACTCTAAAAATTGTAAATAATCCTCGCTAGGTTTTTCATCACTAAGATAGGGGAGGTTGCTTCTTGAACACATTAAAGCAGTAGAATCTAAATGCTCTAAGCCTCCATAGCCATTTTCTGTCACCATAACCTGAAATAAGAAGTGTTTAATGGGATAAGGCTTAAAAAATAAATTAAGTTCAACTTCACAAATGGCAGTTAAATCTTGTATTAACCTATCTTTATCTATTTTATTTCTTTCTATATTTCCTGTAAAAACTATTTTGTGAGGGAGATTATTTGCAGTAAAATTTAATTCTAAAAAACTTCCCATTTCAACTGGGTACTCAATTAAGTCTTTGTAGTTAGTGGCTTGATACTCTCCAAATCCCTTAGAGTTAATTGATATTGGGGGCAGGGTGGTAGCAATGCTCCAGTTTTCTGTCTCACTATGCTTTGAAGTTTTGATTGCTACCTGACAAGTAAACTCTCTTTGCTCTTCAACCGCCATAAAAACTGAAGTGCCGTTAAAAAAAGCATGGCTTTGATCAAAGTGGGAGCCTCTTACCGATAGATCCCAAGCATAAACTTGATAGCTTACTTTAACCGCTTCACTACAAGGTTCTATTTCCCAAGTAGATTTTTTAACTGGCTTGATGCTTAATCTTTTGCCCGTTAAGGTTTCAGCCTGCAAGTTAATGATATGCTTTGAAAAGTCACGAATCAGATAGCTACCTGGAATCCAGTTAGGTAGAGAAACTTGCTGCCCATTTTTACCAGGCCTGGTAATTATAAGATTTACAGCAAATAAATGCCCACAAGGGTCTGCTGGAGTAATAGTGTAATAAATAGTATTGAGTGAAAATTCTGACGGCATGATAAATTGGCTTTTAATTAAATATAAATAAAAGATATTAACCGATACTAAAAAATATTCAAGAGGGTATTATTAAGTCATTTATAATACCCTTATTAATTTTTAATTTTAGGAGAATATTTGTGATTCGTACAAGATTTGCCCCTAGCCCAACAGGTTATTTACATATTGGAGGCGTTAGAACGGCCTTATTTTCTTGGTTACACGCAAAGAAAACTGGCGGAGAGTTTATTTTACGCATTGAAGACACCGATTTAGCCAGATCTACCCAAGAATCGGTTGATGCAATTATGGAAGGTATGGCTTGGTTAGGACTAGATCATGACAAAGGTCCTTTTTATCAAACGCATCGCTTTGAGCGTTATAAAGAGGTTATTCAAGGCTTACTTGATAAAGATTTGGCCTACTACTGCTATGCCTCTTCTGAAGAACTTAATGAAATGCGTGAACAGCAAAAATCTAGGGGAGAAAAACCACGATATGACGGACGATATCGTGATTTCTCAGGAACACCTCCTGAAGGAATTATCCCAGTTATTCGCTTTAAGAACCCTCTAGACGGAGAAGTGTTGATTGAAGACGAAGTTAAAGGTCAAGTTATTATTGCCAATAAAGAACTAGATGATTTAATTATTTCCCGCTCTGATGGCACACCCACCTATAACTTAACGGTGGTCGTTGATGATTGGGATATGAACATAACTCATGTCATTCGTGGTGATGACCACCTTAACAACACCCCAAGACAAATCAATCTTTATAAAGCATTAGAAGCAGATATTCCTAAGTTTGCTCATATACCGATGGTGTTAGGAGAGGATGGAGCAAGGCTTTCTAAACGCCACGGAGCGGTCTGCGTAATGCAATATAAAGAAGAAGGGTTTTTGCCAGAAGCCCTGTTGAACTATTTGGTACGACTTGGCTGGTCTCATGGTGATCAAGAAATTTTTTCAATAGATGAAATGATTAGATATTTTGAATTAAATACAGTCAATAGCTCACCTTCTAGCTTTAACATGGAAAAATTACTATGGATTAATCAACAACATATTCAGAAAGCCACGCCTGAACATCTAGCCCGTTATTTATCACACTTCTTAGCACTAAAAGATATAGACCTAACTGCTGGGCCAGAACTTACACGAGTTGCTGAGTTATTAAAAGAAAGAGCTAAAACTTTAGTAGAAATGGCGGATTCAGCAACCTATTTTTATAAAGATTACCCAGCATTTGAGCCAGCAGCAGCTAAAAAACATTTACGCCCAGTTGTAGAGAAGGTTTTAATTATAGTACAACAAAAGCTAGCAAATATTACAGACTGGAAAGCAAAAACAATTCATCAGGCAATACAAGCAACCGCTGATGAACTTAAAGTAGGAATGGGTAAGGTAGGCATGCCTTTACGAGTTGCCATTACAGGAGGAGGGCAGTCTCCTTCAATTGATGCAACGGCCGAATTAATTGGCCAGCAACGCTGTATTGAACGATTAACGCAAGCATTAGAGTTCATTAAAGCAAGAAAACAACAAAACTAATCAAAGCTTTACAGAGCTAGTAAGGAGGCGAGCATAAAAATCATAATAATAAGTTACAAAAAATACTTGACCTTATTAAGCCATTCTATATAATACGCACCCATTGGTTACACAGCTATTAAATAATAAAAATGGGGCTATAGCTCAGCTGGGAGAGCGCAACACTGGCAGTGTTGAGGTCAGCGGTTCGATCCCGCTTAGCTCCACCATTTAAATATAATCCTGTTTATAAATATGGATTTAAGCGTTATTTTTAGAGATGTTTTAGATTATTGTTATAACTGCACTAGGCCGTAGTTAAATGATTTAAAATTGTGATTAATTTTTATTATAGTGTCCCGTTCGTCTAGAGGCCTAGGACACCGCCCTTTCACGGCGGTAACAGGGGTTCGACTCCCCTACGGGACGCCACTAT
>CAYLXI010000030.1:0-14874 GCA_964387695.1 uncultured Piscirickettsiaceae bacterium | reverse complement strand
TTTGGAGCGAAAAGTTGGTTTTTAGAGCTTAACTTTTTGAGGAGGCTCTAATTAATAATATTGTTATTCTTAAAAACAATTATAATTTAAAATCATGATTATTAATTATCAAATCCAAAAGGGAAATTATAATGAACTTTTCTATAAAAACTTTAAGCGTCGTTCTACTCTCTAGCTTTTTTTTATATGGCTGTTCTTTTAATAAAGTTACAGAAGAAGCTCAACATGTTTTATTGGTCAGCCCTAAGCATGTTACTCATTGCGAAGAACTAGGTAAAACTATTGTACAAATAAAAAGTTCTTTTATTGGCGTTAGCATGCCTACAAACACACTAGAAAGAGAATTAAAAACTATTGCTAAAAATGATGCGGCACACATGGGAGGCGATACCATTGTTGCCTTAACTGAAATTGAAGCGGGTGTTCAAACTTTTCAGGTTTATCGGTGCAAATAAGATTTATATTTAGAACCTAGGTGAAAATCAAAGCCTATCAAAAATAGAACCTTGTAGTGGCAAAAATAATTTTGCATAAAGACGTTCTGCATAAGTGTTTGTCATGCCTGCAACATAATCGGCAATAACCCGTTGTTGGGCATTGTTGTTTTGAGCATTAAGGTACTTTTGATAGGTGTTTCTAGGCAATAAAGCCATTGGGTTAGCTCTTAAAGAGTTAAACAAGTCTAAAATAATTAACTGCCCTTTATACTCCATGCCTTTCACCTCTGGTAGGGTAATCACATTTTTATAGACAAAATCTTTTAACAATTCTAACACTGCCATTTCTGTTGAGCCTAGCCTTGCTTGATAACGCAGCAATGGGTGCTCAAACAAAGTATTTTCTTCTACGCTAATGCTTTCAATCATAATCCCAACCATTTTACTGATGGCATGTTTGCGATCTTTGGAGCGATTGCTAAATAATCGTTCGGTCATCTTCTCTCCCCATAAGGGTGCTATGACAAAACAAGGGGCATTCATAACTTCTTCTATCCATATAGATTTTGGTACCATAGACATGGCTAGGGCATCTTCAAGGTCATGAATACCATAGGCTATATCGTCTGCTATCTCCATAATAGTGGTGTCAAATGATTTATGATGCGTTACTTTAAAAGGCTTGTTGTTATCAAATAGCTGAGTAAAATTAATTCTGTCTTGCTCTGAAAAAGGAGATAACACCCATTCAAAAACCTGTTTTTCTTCTTCATAAACACTTGATTTTGGTGGATACCATGCTTTCATTTGCAAAGTTTTAAAGTCTAACAATTCTGGTTTGGCAATTTCTTGAAGGTAGCTTTTATTTTGTTTAATAATATCGGTATAGATGGCAGGGTATTTTAGAACGCCTAATATGGCACGACGAGATAAATCTATGCCGTTTTTGTCAGTATATTCTCCTAGTTTAGCTAAAATTCTTAAGGTTTGGGCATTGCCTTCAAACCCTCCATGACTTCGCATCATGTAGTTTAATGCCACTTCTCCCCCGTGTCCAAAGGGAGGATGCCCTAAGTCGTGTGCTAAACAAATCGCTTCCATTAGGTAAAAAGACGGTAGCCAGGCTAAGTATCCTGCTGTATTAGATGAATTTTCTGCTAAGGTGATAAGTTGTTCAACTAAGCCAGATCCAATTTGTGCGACTTCCATTGAGTGGGTTAATCTGGTGCGATAAAAATCAGATTCGCTTAAACCAAAGATTTGAGTTTTTGCCTGTAAACGCCTAAACGAAGCGGAGTGAATAACCCTTGCTCGATCTCTTTGATATACAATACGCCCTGGACGAGATTTTTTATCTGCTAAGAATTCTGTATAACGCTGTGTCCAAATTGATTCTTCTAAATTTTTTTTCATGTCCACTCTCTCAGTCTTCAAGCCATCAGTTTTCAAACCAAATAAAACTTGCCATTCGCCCCGTTATGCCTTCACGACGGTAAGAATAAAATAAGTTTTCATTTTCAAAGGTACAAGCATTGTGGTGATATATGGCTTTAATCCCTAATTGGTTTAAAGTTATTTTTACCAGGCCTGGTAAATTTGCCCAATATTTTTTGCTTAAAGACGCTTTATTTTCATTTTCTTTAAAACAACTTTTAAAATCTTGGCTCTTAGATACAAAAACATTAAATACTTCTTGCCCTACTTCAAAGTGATTTTGTGTGATTGCAGGACCTATCCAGACCAGCAGGTTTTCAGGTTTTTCTGGCAAAAGTTTAATCGATTTTTCAACAACACCGTCAGCTAATCCTTTCCAGCCTGCATGTATTGCACTGACCAATGAGCCTTTTTTATTGGTGACCAACAAAGGTAGACAATCCGCGGTCATGACGATACTCACCAAATTAGGTTGGTCTGTCCAACTGGCATCTGCTACAGGAATATTTCCTTTGTTTTCTTCGCAAAAATACAAACAGTCTGTGGTGTGCTGTTGGTTTAACCAAAAGGGTAATGAAGGTAAACTTAATTTTGAAGCTAATAAATAGCGATTTTTTAACACTTGTTCAGAGTCATCTTCAACATGCAAAGCCAAGTTAAAACCTTCATAAGGTGGTTTACTAATACCTCCTAAACGAGTTGAACTATAGGCTTTTATATTTTTAGGGGCTGGCCAATCTGGCTTAATAAAATTTAGTATCATATATTAAAAACTAATCCTTTGGGATATCAGCATCTGTTACCCATGCCCATTCAACACCATCATCAAGTTCACCAAACTCTTCGTATCTTTCGTTATCAAAGACTGATTCCATGTCTTCTCTTAGTACATCTAAGAGAGTAAACATATCATCAGGCATGGGTGTACGCCATGACATTTCTTTGCCTGTACTTGGGTGGATTAAAGTTAATCTCCCTGCGTGTAGTGCTTGGCGTTTAAAGGTTCTTAAAAAATTGATGGAATCTTGATCCATTTTTTTGGGTATACGAAAACGACTTCCATAAACAGGGTCCCCAACCAAAGGAAAGTTAATGGCTGCCATGTGTACTCTAATCTGATGAGTACGACCCGTTTCCAGTTCAACCCTAACCAAAGAATGTTCTCTAAACCTTTCTAGTACGCGGTATTTAGAAACGGCTCTTTTACCACCCACTGCTAAGACGGCCATTTTTTTACGATCACGAGGATGACGACCAATGGGTTTATCTACTTGTCCTCCTGAAATCATTTTACCCACAACGACGGCATCATAAATCCTCCCAACTTCATGGCGTTGCAACTGGTCAACCAAGTGAGTTTGTGCAGGTACGGTTTTGGCAACGACCATTAAACCAGAGGTATCTTTATCTAAACGATGAACAATCCCTGCCCTAGGCACTTCTTTAATATCAGGATAATGAAACAATAAAGCATTCAACAAAGTTCCATCTGGATTGCCTGCTCCAGGGTGAACCACCAAACCTACTGGCTTATCAATAACCAAGATATCGTTGTCTTCATAAACAATATTCAATGCTAAATTTTCTGCTTGATGAAAAACTTCATTTTCAAGTTCTGCTTGAAGCACGACATTCTCACCCCCAAAAACTTTAAAACTTGCTTTATTTGCTACCTTTCCATTCAAGGTAAGATTACCTGTTTTAATCCAATCTTGAATTCTATTTCTAGAATATTCTGGAAAAAGTTCTGCTACGACAGAGTCTAAACGCTGCCCCATTTTAGTGGTTGAAACTTTAGCCGTCAGTTCTTGCTTACTCAAAATAATCTCTTCTTATAAAATTTATGATATGATTTTGTTTCTATTCGCTCCTATTTTACAGAAAAAAATGAACAAAACTCTTTTATACATTATATTTATCTCTCTTTTTATGCTTCAAGGCTGCTCCTCTCTTATTGAAAAAGATGAGTCGGAAATGACAGCTCAAGAATTTTATGAACAAGCCAGAAATGCCTTTGATGACCAACGCTGGGAAAGTGCTATTTCTTACTATGAAAAACTGAAAGCTCATTTTCCTTATGGTGAACATGCCGAACAAGCTTACCTGGACTTAGCTTACTCTTATTATCGTTTTGGAGAGCCTGAATCCGCGATAATGAAATTAGAGGAGTTTATCAGGCTTTTTCCAAGGCACCAAGCTCTTGCCTATGCCTATTACTTAAAGGCCTTATCTGCTGACTCTATCAATAGAAGCTGGTTAGACAGTTGGTTAACTGACCCTGCTCGTCGGGATATGTCTTCCACGCAAGATGCTTACAATGCTTATAAAACCATTACGGTTAAGTTTCCCGACAGTGTTTATGATGAAGTATCTAGGGAGCGTTTAATCGTCTTACATAACCGCATGGCTAGGCATGAGTTTCAAGTTGCTGAATACTACTTTGAACGAGGAGCCTATCTTGCTGCCGTTAATCGCGGAAGAATGGTCCTAACACGCTATCCCCGCTCTATGGTTAATTTACAAGCTTTAAAGCTCATACAAAAAAGCTATGAAAGATTAGGCATGACTCAAGGTGCTATAGATGCTCAAAAGGTTATTGACTTAAATACCCAGTAAACCCAAATTCCTAGGCCGTGATTACAGTTCTTTCAGCATCTTCTCTAGTCTTTTAATTGACACGGGTTGCAGGGTCTTCATGGGTTGGGCAAACAGTGATATCCTTAACTCTTCAATTAACCATCTTATTTTTACCAGGCCTGGTAAATTCACGGGTAAACTAATACTGGTTGCATCTTTGGCTAAAACTTCATATTGATTCAATAAAGGCTGTATCTGTCTAATAAATATTTGGTCTTTACTGGGATCTACATCTATCTTTTCTAAGCGTTTTTCCATAGCTTGCAAGTATCGTGGCAATTGTTTAAACCACTCTTCTGGTGTATCTTGTACAAAATTTTTGCTGATAAGATGATCTAATTGAAGCCTTAAATCTGCTATTGAAGCTAACCAACGCGGGTTAAGATTGCCTTTAATTTTTTTAGCTATTTTTTGATGTGCTATTAAAATTAAACTTACTTGCTTGGCAATATCCTGGGCTTTATTTATCCAATGTGTCCTTAGTTTTTCTAAAGTTGCTTCAAATTGTTTTTGCTGTTTTATTTTATCTGGTTCAGGCACTAAATATTTTAATGCTCGCTCAATAACTTGCTGAGTTAAGTCTTTGCAAGTGCCATAAGGGGCATAGCATAAACAAGCTTTTTGTAGGGGCAATTTTTTCTGCAAATACTTTTCTTTATCCATTAAATGGCGACATAATAAGGCTAAAACTGCAACACCATGCAAATGCTTAGCTTGATTTTCATCGGCAATTAAACCCAAGACAATTTGATTGTTTTTAAGCTGTAAAGCAGGATAAACCTGCATTTCTGCCCCTTGATTTTTAATGATTTTTTGTGAAGGTAAGTCCCCAAATGTCCAGTTATTAATCACTTTTTCTGGTTGGCGTTTTGCTTGATGCTGATGAATTTTATTTTCTAATAAGTGCTTATAGTCTTCTTTTAGATTTCCTAGAGCCGTTTCTTGTGCCAAAAACTTACCTTTTTCATCTTCTAATATATAAAAAGGTTGTAAGTGGGTTGGCAGTTTTACTTCTTCAAAATCAGCTATGGACACTCTTTGTTGTCCTCGGCGGTTTAATGCCCAAATTAATTGATTATGAAAGCCACCTTTTTCATGAACCTTGTCTATAGACATTTCTTGTAGAACCAACTCGGCATATTGTGGTGCAGGAATAAATTGTTTTCGTAAACTCTTAGGTAAAGATTTTATATAGCAAACCACCTTTTCTTTTAAAAACCCTGGGGTGAGCCATTCAAAATCTGCTTCTTTAACCAGATTAAGAGCAGATAAGGGGATATGAAACACTAAGCCATCGGTTGTCTTTCCTGGTTCAAACTGGTAATCTATTTTTAAAGGTAAGCTATTAGCCAATTTAAATTGGTCAGGAAAATCATGTAATACGCCATCGCCTATGGTTTGTTTTAATAAAAACTCTTCGGTTAAAAAACATTCTTGCAATGTTTTTTCAGCGGTTTTTTTTGCCCATTTATCAAATGCTGGCTGGCTATAAATATGTGTTGGTATTTTTGCATCATAAAAATCATACAAGGCAGAATCGTCCACCATATAATCAGGACGACGCAGTTTGTTTTCTATGGTTTCAATTTGTTGAATCAAGTTCTTATTGTGCAAAAAGAAGGCAACACGGCTATTAAGATCCCCTCTTACCAGTCCATCTTGAATAAATATTTTACGCGATTCTTTAGGGTTTATAGGTCCATAATTGCAACGCCTACGACTCACAATAGGCAATCCATATAAGGTGATAGATTCATAAGCCCCTACCTGTCCTGATTTTTTTTGCCAATGCGGATCACAATAAGAATGCTTAATTAGGTGCTGTGCCATGCTCTCTACCCAGCGCACATCAATTGCCGCATTGTTTCTGGCATAAAGCTTAGTGGTTTCTACTAGCTCTGCAGAAAGTAACCACTTGGGCTTAACTTTAAATAATGCAGATGCAGGGTGAATAAATAACTTGGTACTTCTAGCACCTAAATAATTTTTTTCGTCACGCAGAGCAATATTACCTAATAGCCCCGCCATTAGAGAACGATGCACCCCTAAACTATGCAGTTCAGAGAGTTTTTCTGCCACCAAGCCGTTTTCTGTCACTTCTTCATATAGATGCAACGATGGCACTTTATGCCCTGTTCCCTTTAAACTAGACTCTAATTGCACATATAAATCATGCCATTCTTTCATTCTAATATAAGACAACAAATTAGTTTTACAGAGTTTTCTTAATTTATTTTGTGATAAATGACGGCGTTTATCTTCATAAAAACGCCAAAGATTAAGAAAAAATAAAAAATCAGAACGACTATCTTCAAAGATCTTATGGGCTTGTTTTGCCTGTTGGCGGTTCGACTCATTAACCTCTCGTGGGTCTTGAATGCTTAGGGCTGAAGCGATAACCAGTATCTCGGCTAACACACCGTTTTTTTGCCCTTCAATTACCATTTTAGCAATGCGTGGTTCTAATGGTAATTTAGCTAAATTTCTTCCTGAAGGCGTAAGCTGGCGTTTTTCATTTAAAGCCCCTATCTCTTGTAGTTGCCTAAAACCATCATTAATTGCTCTATCTTCTGGTGGTTCAATAAACGGAAAAGACTTAACTTCTCCTAACCTAAGTTGAGCCATTTGCAAAATAACAGAAGCTAAAGAAGTTCGATGAATTTCTGGTGGCGTAAAATCTGGACGAGAATTAAAATCTTCTTCATCATACAATCTAATACAAATACCATTGCTCACCCGACCACAACGACCTTTTCTTTGATTAGCCGAGGCTTTAGATATTTTTTCTACGGGTAATCGTTGTACTTTTGAACGCACCGAATAACGACTCATTCTGCTTAAACCTGGGTCAATAACAAACTTAATACCCGGAACGGTTAATGAGGTTTCTGCCACATTGGTAGATAAGATAATACGGCGTTTTTGTGAAGTTTTAAAAACTTTATTTTGCTCCACTATACTTAAACGAGCATATAAAGGTACAATGTCGCTGTTTTTAAATTTATGCTTTTTTAATGCTTCTGCGGTTTCTTTTATATCTCTTTCACCAATTTGAAACACTAAAACATCACCAAAAGGATCTTCTTTTTCTAGCTCATCTAAGGCATGAATGATTCCTGTTGGAATGTCTTGTTCAAATACATTACCTGCATCATCTTCAAATTTATTTAAAGGGCGATAACGAGTTTCTACAGGAAAAGTTCTACCAGACACTTCTATCACGGGAGTAGCATCACCAAAATGTTCTGCAAAACGCTGAGTATCTATGGTGGCTGAAGTAATAATGACTTTTAAATCTGGGCGTTTTAATAAAAGTTTTTTAAGAATTCCTAACAAAAAATCAATATTAATACTTCGCTCATGAGCTTCATCAATAATAATTGTGTCATATTGGGTTAAAAAACGATCATTTTGAATCTCAGCTAACAAAATACCATCGGTCATCACCTTAATTAAACTTTGTTGATGCACCTGGTCATGAAATCTTACCTGATAACCAACCATTTCACCCAGCTTAGAGCCTAACTCTTCAGAAATTCTTTCTGCCACACTTCTGGCAGCTATTCGCCTTGGCTGGGTACAGGCAATTCTACCAAACACTCCTCTTCCGGCTTCTAAACATATTTTAGGAAGCTGTGTCGTTTTGCCAGAGCCAGTTTCACCCGCAATAATAATGACCTGATGTTGCTTAATTAATTTAAATAACTCGGCTCTTCGCTTGGCAACAGGCAGGTTATCATCATAAGCAATATTGCATGGAAGACTTGCTTGGTTTTTCTCAACCCGTTCAATAGAATTAGATATGCGCTGCAAAAACTTTAACCAGTCAGAATTTTCTGCCAAATTAGAGATAAATTTAAATTTATCCGACTGGCGTTGTAAATAAAAACGATCTTTAATTAAGCATCTAGCTATTAATTCAGCCAAAATGTTAGCGTTAAAAGATTTTTTAAGATTTTCTAAAGTATTCAAAAGTTTTTAATCTACCCTAAATAAATATATAATGAATTTATTATGACTAAAGTATTAAATACTAGACCCTGTTTAGGGTCAAGAAGCTTTAGTCTTAAACAAGGAACTATTTTACTATGAAAATCCGTCAATTGTTTGATTACGACACTTGGACCTATACTTATATTTTATGGGATGAAAATACAAAAGAAGCTGCCATTATAGACACGGTTCTAGAGCAAGTTGATAGAGATGTACAACATATTAAAGAACTTGGATTAAAAGTAAAATATCTACTTGAAACTCATATCCATGCTGATCATGTAACGGGTGCGGGTCCTATAAGAAAAAAACTGGGTGGACAGATTGTTGTGCATAAAAACTCCGAATCTGCATGTGCCGACATTTTAGCTGAAGAAGGTAATAAATTTAAACTAGGGCAACAAACCATCCGTGTTTTACACACCCCCGGTCATACTAACAACGACATAACTTATATTGTTGACGGAGCTGCCTTTACAGGTGATAGTTTATTGGTACGAGATTGCGGTAGAACAGATTTTCAACTAGGGAGTAATGAAACCATGTATGCCTCCTTAACAGAAAAGTTATTTAATCTACCAGAAGAAACTCTAGTTTTTCCAGCCCATGACTATAAAGGCTTAACTCAATCAACCATTGGTGAAGAAAAACAATTTAATCTTCGCGTTGGTAAAAATAAGTCTTATAAAGATTTCTCTATCATTATGGACGCATTAAACCTGCCAAATCCTAAAAGAATTGATATTGCTGTACCTGGAAATATGTCTTGTGGAAACATAAAGACTTAAGGAGAAACTGGCTAATCTTGTTAGATACTAGATTATGCCACTTCTAAAACTTCTACTTTATAATCTAAAACTCTATCTGCTAAAGGATGATTGCCATCTAAAAACACTTTATCACCTTCAATTTTAGTGATTCTAAATTCAATAATATCCCCATCAGGATCTTCTGTTTCTACCACTTCACCAACCTTTAAATCTACAGTATCATCAAAATTATCTACACCAGCATAAACCATTAAATCGTCTTGAGATTTTCCATAACCATCTTCTGCTTCAATAGTAACTCTTGCCGCAAACCCAGGTTCTTCGCCTTCAAGCAACTCTTCCAAACCACTAATAATATCCCCTTCACCATGAATATAATGCACAGGTTCATCACCAAACGTAGTATCAATCACCTTACCCTTTTCATCTCTTAGTTCATAATGAAAAGTGACCTCAGAACCTTTTTTAATTTTCATGCCCCACCCTTAATTAAAATCATTTAAAATAACCAGATTATTTTAACCTAAATTTAAAGAAGCACTCAGCAATTGCTAATTATTTTTTACATTCGAACCTTAGTTATTAAGCGATTCCTAAAGGGAACATTTAAAATGCGTCAACTTTTACTGGATACTGAAACAACAGGCCTCAACCCCCTAGATGGAGATAAAATTATTGAAATTGGCGCGGTTGAGCTTATTAAAAGAAAACTAACAGGCAATAACTACCACCAATATATTCAACCAGAACGAAAAGTACCTGAAGGTGCTATTGCTGTTCATGGTATTACCGATAAATTTTTAGTTGGAAAACCTGTTTTTTCAAGTATTGCTAATGAGTTCATGGAATTTGTTGCAGGTTCTGAACTGATTATTCACAATGCCCCTTTCGATATTGGCTTTATTAACGCTGAACTTGCTAACCTTGCAAATAATACCTGGGGGAAAATAGAAGATCATTGCAAAATTACCGACAGTTTAAAAATGGCTCGTACAGCCTTTCCTGGGCAAAGAGCTTCACTTGATGCACTGTGTAAAAAATTTGGCATTGATAATTCTAACCGAACATTACACGGAGCTTTGCTAGATTCAGAGATTCTTGCTGATGTCTATTTAGCCTTAACAGGAGGGCAAACCAAGCTAAGACTCTCCCGTAATTTTAAGTCGACAACAAGTAAACAAACCAGTAACACCACATTACAAAAAAATCGCATGGCATTAAAAGTTATTATGGCCTCTAAATCTGAGATAGAAAAACATCAATTAAAACTATCTGAAATAAATCAAAAAACAAAAAGAAATCTAAACTGGTAAAATATTAACCTTAATACCTGCTTAGTTATGATATAATTACTAAAGTTTTACTTAAAAAACACCAAATACATGCCATTATCTATTTCATTAACAAATACAAAGTTCTGTTTCAATATTTTTTCTGAAGAAAATCACGACATTGAAAGCTTAACTGAATTTATCATTAAAGATTTAAGCAAAAAACTTAATGCAAAATCGGGGCAATTTTACCTTTATTCTGGTGAGTCTCATGTTTTGAAATGCCTCTACAAAACTAATTCTAGTGAGATAAAGTCATATCCTACCCCCAAAAATAATGCCTTATTAATTGAAAAAGATTGCCTTATATTTCCTATAAGTAATGAAAACATATTATTAGGCATTATGACTTTTGAATCTATTAAAGAAAAAACAATTCAAGAAAATTTAACCGAATTAACATTGCTTCACTCGATACTAGGAAGCAAAATATCTTTATTAGTTGAAAAAGAAAAATTGCAAAACCGAAATCGAATTATCAATGAACACTTAATCAGTTTTGAACTATCAGATGATGGTAAAATCATTCAACCAAGCAAGGCTCTGGTTTTCGCACTGGGTTACTCACAAGAAGAACTCATTGGACAGCCTCTTGAAAAAATTTCTTCTATTAAAGAAAGACTCCTTTTTTCTAAATCAAACTCCAAAAAAACAATACAGGGAGAAGAGCTTAAACTTCAGAAAAAAAATGGACAAACCCTTTGGGTTAATTCAAAATCTTTTCCTCTAAAAACCTTTTTGGGGGAGAGGTCTAGTAGCTTTTGTTTATATCAAGATATTTCCCAACAAAAAATTGTTGAGGACATGGCTATTAAAGATGATTTAACTAGCTTATATAATCGACGATTTTTTAATCAAATTTTTATAAAAGAAATTGAACGGTCACACAGAAATAAACAAAACCTTGCCTTTATGCTCATTGACATTGATAATTTTAAAAAATACAACGATACCTACGGACACCAAGAAGGCGATCGTGTCTTAGCTCAAGTTGCTCAAACTATTTCCAGTTGCTTTAAACGCAAAGAAGATTTTTCCTTTCGCCTAGGGGGAGAAGAATTTGGCATACTTTGCAATATTACCAAGCCTGAAGATGGTGAAATTATGGCAAATATTTCTAGAATGGCTATTGAAAATTTGGCAATACCTCATACAGGAAATTCATATAAAGTTGTCACCATTTCTATTGGTGTTTACATTTACAATTCTATTGAAAAAAATATAACACCTGATGAAGATGAAATCTACAAAACTGCGGACATTGCTCTTTATGAGGCGAAAGAAAAAGGCAGAAATAAAGTAATCATTGCTGGCTTAAAAGATGATATTGAACTTTTTTAAATACAAAGAGTTAAATATTTTAAAATATTAATTATAAACGCAATGACGATCTAACCCTCGTCTAGCAACACATATGGTGCTGAAACAAGGCGTAATAGCTAGCCAGTACAGTTAAAATATCGGCGCGTTTAGCCAGTATAAAATAATCTTAGTTATCAAGAGCAATTCCTTAAGGAATTTCTTGATAAAGCACGACTAGTCTAGTAGTCAGCACCACGATGAACAACCCATGATGCATCAGAAACTAAGCACATTCCGCCGTAACTATTCAAATAGGGATTAACGATGTCCACAATCATTTCAACATCCTTTTCGTCGCAAGAAAGTAATAAATAATAATACTGAAGTGCTCCTAAACTAATACTAGAATGCAACCCTCTTTCACCACGACCAAGCACATCAGGAATGATGGTATATCCGCTGACTTTATTTTCATTAAGTTTCTCTTCTATCTCTTCAATAACATGCTTATGCATAACCATCTCGATACGCTTAACTGCTTTTGTTTTTACTTCTGTACTGATATCACTCATATCACTTATCTCCTAATTTATATTTGCACCCAAATACCTACTTAGAAAACTGGCACATAGTACCAGCCCTTATCCGCTATGCCTTCACAACAAATGCTTCCTTAAGGAAGCGAAGCAATTGTTCTTTTGCAAGCGCCTAGCGAACAAGCTCTATCACTCTATATCCAGTATCTAAGTAGGGATTATGGTTGTAACTTACATATTTATCAAGAGATACCATACCCAAATTCCTTTGGAGACTATTTTCTTGAAAAATCTATTTAGATAACTTCTAACCCCAAATCATAGAAAGAAGGGCATAATAAAGTGGAATGCCCAGCATAATATTAAACGGGAAGGTAAATCCTAATGACATAGTAAAGTATACTCCTGCCCGTGCTTCAGGTATTGCATAGCGAATAATTGCAGGTACTACAATATAAGAAGCACTTCCTGCAAGCACCATTAACAACATAGTGTCCCCTTTTGGCAGACCAAATAACCATGCAATTCCCATGGCAACCAAAGCATTTACAATTGGCATGGTCACAGCAAAAATAAACAGGAAAGGCGTAATTGTATTGCGTGACTCACGCAGTTGTCGTGAAACCAACAACCCCATTTCTAAAAGAAAGAACGCCAATATACCCATGAAAATATCCACAGAGAATGGCGACATAATTGCCTTGCCTTCCGCTCCTGTAATAAATCCAATCAATAAACTACCTATTAACAAAAGATGTGCACCATCAGTAAAAGCTTCATGCAATACTTTACCCATTGATAAACTAGGTGCACCTTTAGCTGGATCAACTACCCCTACAGCAGGAGCTGCTTGCTTTTGCTTGCTGCGTACATAGGTTGCTAGTAAAACAGCCATAATAATAGCAGGGGACTCCATAAGAACCATTGCTACAGTCATGTGACCGCCAAAATCAACATCATTTCGAGTTAAAAACTGCTGGGCAGCAATAAAAGTTACCGCACTAATAGATCCATAGGTTGCTGCAATCGCAGCTGCATCAAACGATTTCGTGCGATTACGCAATATAAAGAAACTATATATAGGTACAATTGTTGCCATAATTAACGCTGCTAACAAGCCTAGTGCTGCGGTTGCAGAAATACCTGTTTCAGCTAAAGCTGCTCCCCCTTTTAAACCTATTGCTATAAGCAGGTATAAAGAAAACAATTTTCCGATTGCAGGTGGTATTTCAAGATTTGAGCGAACCATTCCTGCAAACACACCAAACACAAAAAACAAAATAACTGGATTGACAATATTACTTAATAAATCTTCCAAAATCACACTCTCCTAGAGATCTTTAAATAATTCAACAGGGAAAAATCTGACTGCCTTTACCCTCTAATAAATTATTTAAAGGTCTCTCCTCATAATTTAAACTTAAAATATTATAATACAAAATTAACTAAACTCTAATTTACATATTAAAATATGATTAGATGATGATATTAATCCGTTTTATAAAACTTGTCAATAACGAGTTTTATAAAAACAATCACTAATGAACCCATCATTAATCAGAGAATCTTATCCTTACTAAATGCATCACTATAGTCTATAAGCTCATTAATCAAGAATAGATTAATCAAGAATAGATTGAGAGATTTTACTTAGAATAAACTGGGCGTTTACACAAAACTTAGGGGCGGCTCTAGTCAATTTTCAATATTACGGGTAAACACCCAGTTTTTTTCATCTGAAAATTTAGGGTTAAAAGCATAACCTCCGTAATCAAAAAGCTTTAAATCTTCTGGTTGTTCTATTTTATTTTCAGCTGCATATCTAGCCATTAATCCACGGGCTTTTTTTGCATAAAAACTAATAATTTTATACTGCCCATTTTTCCAGTCTTTAAAAACAGGCGTAATAACTTGCCCTTTAATATCTTTAGGTTGAATAACTTTAAAGTATTCGTTTGATGCGAGATTAATTAAGGTTTTAGAGCTTATTTGGGCTAAGGCATGGTTAATCCAGCTTGTTATTTGACCAGCCCAGAACTGGTATAAGTTATTACCTTTATTATTTTCAAATTTTGTACCCATTTCAAGTCGATAAGGCAGCATACTATCTAAAGGTTTAAGCGCTCCATACAATCCTGACAATATTACTAAATGATTTTGTAAATATCTTACAGCATCCTCATTTAAGCTCTTTGCATCTAAACCTTGATAAACGCCTCCTTTAAACAAAAACAAAGCTGGTTTAGCTTGAATTCCCATAGGCAATGTCCAATTTTGATAACGCTGATAATTTAAGTTACTTAATTTCTCACTCAACTTCATTAATTGCCCAATTTGCAGTGAATCTAATCGCTGTAACTGTTTAACCAGGTCTTGTGCTTGGGGTAAAAAACTTGCCTCAGTTGCCTTAAACTTATCTTTCCAAGGCGTTTCA
>CAYLXI010000029.1:0-15489 GCA_964387695.1 uncultured Piscirickettsiaceae bacterium | reverse complement strand
TGCAACATTACCCGCTTCAATTCTAGCACTAGTAAGTTTATGCTTTGCATAGTTGTAAATACCAACGCAGTGCCTCCTCAAAGATTTAGCAAACTTTTTTAAATAATGCATTTCAGAATTATCAGCCATTAAACGGGGCTAGGGCTTCTGTTGTGTCTTTCATTTCTATTTTAAAGTCGTTTTTAAACTTCCAGAGTAGGATTCCTAGTGTTTTTTCTATTTCGTCAAGCTCTTGTTTTGAAAACCCTTGGTCTAGTGTCGGTCTTAGAATAAATAAACCTGATTTTTTGTGTTGTTTGCGGTGGTTTCTAACGGTATTTAAGTCAACTACACTTTGATTTAAAATTCTATTAATGTCATAAGTACGCTTTTTGATAAAAAAACCAAAGTTCTTTTTAGCAGAAAATGTTTCAGGAATGTTAGCTAAACGCCATTCATAAGCATTAAAAAATATTAAAATACTATTTTCATAGAGTGGTTATTATTTATATGTCTAGGAATCGAGTGCGAAGCTGGGAAGAACCATCATTTACCAAAAAAAGCGTAAATATAGCATTAAGCACATAACAAAAAATACAGCGGCAGACAGAAGCGTTAGTTATTAAGAGATTCCTTAAAGTCTTCTAAAAGCCGTTGAAAGCTTTGGTATCGACTAAATAAAAGATGTTCATTTTCTACGGCATCTTTAATTGCACATTTGGGTTCAATGCTGTGGGTGCAGTTGCGGTATTTACAGAGTCCTAAAAAAGGGGTAAAGTCTGGATAGGCAGATTCTAGGGTTTGTAAATCACAAGGGGTAGGGGTAAATTGCCTTACTCCGGGTGAATCAATAAGCCTGCCCCCTTTTTTAAGATGGTAGAGAATGCTGTTGGTGGTAGTGTGTTTTCCTAGGCCTGTTGACTCAGATAGTTTATTGGTTTTAATGTCTAAATCAGGAATAAGGGCGTTGATTAAAGAAGATTTTCCTGCACCTGATGCACCAACAAAAACGGCATTTTTTTTGGCAAGTGATTCTTCAAGGTCAGAAATTCCTTCTAAGGTTGTGGCAGAAACAGGAAGAATTTCTATATTCATTTCAGAATAGGGAATAAGGAGTTCAGCAATGGCTTCCCACTGTTCATCAGATTCAATTAAATCTGTTTTGTTTAGGATAATAAAAACAGGCAGGTCAAGTTGATGAGCAACCACCAGGTAGCGGTCAATCATGTCTGGGTGTACACCAGGTTCTATTCCTACAACGATACCAATTAAATCAATGTTTGCAGCAATCATGCGGGTTTGTCCGCGAAACCCTGGGCGGCTTAGTTCGTGCCTTCTTGGTTCGCATGAAATGGCTGTGCCCGAACCTTGTTCTAATCCTGCTTGCCAGATAACTTGATCACCTGCAACAAGCTTTCCTATATGCTGGCGAACGGAGCAGTTGATTATGTCTCCATTGGTGGATTCCACAAGAATGCGTTTGCCAAAATTTGTGATGACAAGCCCTTGTTGTTTTTCTCCCAAAGAGTCGTGCTCTGCAGTGTGTGTGTTTTTGGTAAGTTTTTGTGCTACGCGTCTTTTTTGCCGATCATTTAGTTTTCGTTTTGACATAAGTTAGTCAAGAAGATGGTTGATTTTGGCGGCAAGGATAAAATCATTTTGAGTAATCCCTTTAGCCGCATGAGTTGTTAGGGTGATTTTGCATTCATTATAGTCAAAGCAAATATTAGGATGATGATCTTCTTTGTGAGAAATCCAAGTTACCGCATTAACAAAAGCAATTGTTTGATGATAGTTTTTAAATTTAAATATTTTATTGATATTTTGGTAGCTTAAGGCAGCATCCCAGCCTTCTATCTCTCTTATCTTGCCTTCAATAGTTGGAATAATAAGTGGCTTTGAGCCTTTTTGAATGTCTTTACAAGATTGATCTTTTAAAGGTATTTCGTTCATGATTTTTCTTCTTTAATTATTGAAGTATCAAGTGATTTAAGGTGGTCAATTCTTATTTTAGCGGGTGGATGGCTGTCATGATACCCTGAGTAGGTTGGATCAGGGGTGAGACTACTGGCGTTATCTCGGTACATTTTTAGAAGTGCTGAAATTAAGTGTTGTGAGCCTACATGCTTTGCGGCAAAGCTATCGGCCTCAAACTCTTGTTTGCGGCTTTTAAACGCACTAATAGGGCCCAAGAAAAAGAAAATGGCAGGGATTACCGTTATAAAAAGTAACAAGGCAGCGGCAGGGGTTTGGCTTGTCATGCCTAAGTTAGTATAAAACTCAGGAATTTGTGCCAGCCAGCCCAAAATAGCTAGGCCAATTAAGCTTATTGCAAAGGTTTCTACAATGCGTTTTTTGATATGTCCGTGCTTAAAATGTCCAAGTTCATGAGCTAAAACAGCTTCTACTTCTTCAGGGGATAGCTTATCTAGTAAGGTGTCAAAAAACACGATCCGTTTGTTTTTTCCAAATCCCGTAAAATAAGCATTGCCATGACCAGAACGAGAAGAGCCGTCCATAACAAAAATACCGTTAGATTCAAAGCCAGTTTTTTCTAGTAAAGCCTCAATACGGGTTTTCATTTCACCTTCTTCTAAGGGAGAGAATTTATTGAAAATGGGTGCTATCCATTTTGGGTAAGCCCAAAGAAGTAATAAATTAAAGGTAATCCATATCAACCAAGTATAAAACCACCAAGGTTGATCAAAATAGGCTTCCATAATGCTCAAAACTATCCAGATAAGCGGCATCCCAATAACCATAGCTAAAGCCCAGCCTTTAAGCAGGTCGCTGATGAATTTACCAGGTGTGGTCTTGTTAAAACCAAATTCGTTTTCGATTTTAAAGGTGCTTATAAGCGTAAACGGCAGGCTAAGTAGAGACATAAACCAAATGGTGGACATTAAAAATCCTATGTCTCGCCAAATAGTATTTAGATCTGTTGCTAACCAAAAATTATAAATATCTTGAAATCCACCACCAATCGTCATAAATAAAAGCACCGCAGCACCAAAAAACAGGTTAAATCTTTCAAGTTGGAGCTTGGCACGTGAATAATCGGCAGCTTTTTGGTGGGATTCAAGCGGGACTACTTCGCTAAATTCTTGAGGAACATTATCCCTGTGAGAACCAATGTGAAATTGGTTTTTTATGTTTAACCAAACCTCAATAATTAGGGTGGTGACGACAGAAATGATAAATTTTGTGGAGAACCAGGCTATGAGTTTTTTATCCGTATAATGCAGGTGAATGGTATTGTAAAGAATTTAGGGAGATAGTGTGAGAACAAATATCAAATCGGAGTATAACTTAATTTGGATTGATTTAGAAATGACAGGTCTAGCGATTCGTTTAGATACCATTATTGAGATAGCAACCGTGGTAACCGATGCACAGTTAAATGTTCTTGCAGAGGGTCCTGTAATGGCCATTCATGTTGAGCAAACAAAGTTAGATGCGATGGATGAGTGGTGTACTACTCATCATGGAAGATCTGGACTGACTAAAAGGGTGCAGGAAAGTAAAATAACTTTACGAGAAGCTGAGGTAAGAACCTTAAAGTTTTTAAAAAAATGGGCAATTAAAGGTAAATCACCAATGTCTGGCAACAGTATTTGCCAAGATAGACGGTTTTTAATTGAAGAAATGCCTGAATTAGAGCTGTTTTTTCATTACCGAAACCTAGATGTGAGTAGTTTGAAGGAGCTGGCAAAGCGTTGGGCTCCTGAGGTTTACGCATCACATAAAAAGAAAAGTGCTCATCTAGCTTTGGATGATATTTATGAGTCGATAGGAGAGTTACAGCATTATCGTCAATATTTATTAGCAAAAGAGGCTCAATCTGATGACGCTAAGACCTTTTAGTGAGAAAAATGTTAGAAAGAAAGAGCTAAATTTTATTTGAATGCTTAAATTTGTTTTTAGTAAACGCTTATCTAACAAGTGGCATCATTATATATCCCGTTTTTAAATAGGGATTAGGGGTAAAAAATAAACTTTTATAATGGGGCGTTTTTTTATATAATTACCCTCTTTTTTTCACGATTTATGTTGATAGAGACCTTTGCATAAATGGATGCACAAATTAAAATGGCTAAATTCCACCTTCTTTTACCTAAAAAAACACGCAATAGCCAGCTATTATGTGTTTTTTTAGGTAAAATAAGGCAAGATTTATCTCATTTTTATTCCCACCCCATTTATGCAAAGGTCTCTTAGAGTGAAAATATTTTATTTAATTTTTACGGAATCCTTACAGTTATTTAATGTTTCTTTAAGGGGTCTTAAATTTAGAGGATAGTTGTTGTGAAATTAACGGGTGCCCAAATTCTTGTACATTTTTTGCAAGATGAGGGTGTAGAACATATATGGGGGTATCCTGGAGGGGCAGCTTTGCCAATCTATGATGCCATTGATACGGATGCAGATAAACTTAAACATATTTTAGTGCGTCATGAGCAAGCTGCCGTTCACGCGGCAGATGGTTTTGCTCGTTCTACAGGTAAGCCAGGGGTGGCTCTTGTAACATCAGGACCTGGTGCGACCAATACTGTAACAGGTATTGCAACAGCCTTTACGGACTCTATTCCGTTGGTTGTTATTACTGGGCAGGTACCTACTTCTATGATTGGTTTAGATTCCTTTCAGGAGATAGATACTGTTGGGATTACAAGACCTATCGTAAAACACAACTTTTTAGTCAGGGATGTTAATGATTTAGCCGATACGCTCAAAAAAGCATTTTATATCGCCACAACTGGCCGACCCGGTCCTGTTGTTATTGATCTTCCCAAAGATGTCCAAGTCGCCACAAGCACCTATGAATATCCACAAGAAGTTGATTTACGCTCTTATATACCTGTAACAAAAGGTCATAGTGGGCAAATAAAAAAAGCAGTTGAAATGATGCTTGAAGCAAAAAAGCCAGTTTTCTATACAGGTGGAGGAGTGGTTATAGATAATGCCTCTTATACCCTAAGAGATTTTGTTAGAAAATTAGGCTATCCCATCACCAATACCTTAATGGGGCTGGGTTCTTACCCACAAAGTGATAAGCAATTTGTGGGAATGTTAGGAATGCACGGAACCTATGAAGCTAATTTAGCCATGCATAATTCAGATTTAATTATTGCGATAGGTGCAAGATTTGATGATAGAGTGACAGGAAATTTAGAAAAGTTTTGTCCTGAAGCAAAAATTATTCATGTCGATATAGATCCAGCCTCTATTTCTAAGAATGTTGCGGTTGATATTCCCATTGTAGGGCCGGTGAATCAAGTCTTACTTGAAATGCTGAATGTATTGTCTAAAGCAGATAAGTCTGTTGATACAGAAGCATTAGAATCTTGGTGGGAGCAAATAGACAAATGGCGGGCAGTGGATTGTTTAGCTTATGATAAATCTGGTAAAAAAATTAAACCACAAGCAGCAATGGAAATGGTTCACAAGGTAACTAAGGGAGATGCTTATGTTACTTCTGATGTTGGTCAACACCAAATGTTTGCCGCCCAGTATTATAAGTTTGACGAACCACGGCGTTGGATAAATTCTGGCGGTTTAGGCACAATGGGATTTGGGTTTCCTGCGGCAATGGGCGTTCAATTGGCGTTTCCAGACGCGACGGTTATTTGTGTAACAGGCGAAGGCTCTATTCAGATGAATATTCAAGAGCTTTCAACTTGCCTACAATATGGTTTTCCAGTTAAAATAATTTGTTTAAATAATGGTTTTTTAGGCATGGTTCGCCAATGGCAAGAGTTTTTTTATGAACGCCGTTACTCTATGTCTTATATGGATTCTTTGCCCGATTTTGTTAAATTAGCAGAATCTTACGGTCATGTTGGTGTTCGCATTGAAGACCCTAAAAAGTTACAAGAGCAACTTGAAGAAGTGTTTTCTCCAGAGCTAAAAGACCGTTTAGTTTTTGTTGATATTTTGACAGACCAACAAGAAAATGTTTACCCTATGGTTCCTGCTGGAGCAGGGCTTGATGAAATGATTTTGGTATAGGAAAGTATAAATGAAGCATATTATTTCAATGCTAATGGAAAATGAATCGGGAGCATTATCGCGTGTATCAGGGCTGTTTTCAGCTCGAGGCTATAATATTCATACCTTAACAGTTGCTCCAACAGAAGATAAAACTTTGTCGCGTTTAACTTTGGTAACCAGTGGTTCAGAGCATGATATTGAGCAAATTGTTAAACATCTTAATCGTTTAATTGATGTGGTTAAGGTGGTTGATTTATCTGAAGGATCTCATATTGAACGCGAGCTTATGTTGATTAAGGTTGTTGCAACAGGCGAAATGCGTGAAGAGCTAAAGCGTTTAGCCGATATTTTTCGTGGTTCAATAGTGGATGTAAATTCAACGGTATATACCATTCAGATGGTAGGTGAATCGCAAAAATTAGATGCTTTTATCGGAGCTATTGCACCAAATGCTATTATTGAAACAGTTAGATCGGGTGCGGTGGGGCTAATGCGTGGTGAAAAGTCATTGCATTTGTAAAAAGTTTAAAGTGCGTTTTTGCGTACTGTTTTTATTAAAATTATTTTTATTAAAATTAAAGGAAAAAGCATGAACGTTTATTACGATAAAGATTGTGATCTATCTATAATTCAAGGCAAAAAAGTGGCTGTTATTGGTTTTGGTTCGCAAGGACATGCTCATGCAGCCAATCTTAAAGATTCTGGTGTTGATGTCGTTGTTGGTCTGCGTAAAGGGTCCTCTTCAATTGAAAAAGCAGAAGCTTACGGTCTTAAAACAGCAGATGTTGCTACCGCAGTTTCTGGGGCAGATGTTGTCATGGTTTTAACCCCTGATGAATTTCAATCAGTACTTTACAAAGAAGAAATTGAGCCTAATATTAAGCAAGGTGCGGTGCTAGCTTTTGCTCACGGTTTTGCTATTATTTATAATCAAGTTGTGCCACGCAAAGACTTAGATGTGGTTATGATTGCACCTAAAGCTCCAGGGCATACAGTTCGTTCAGAGTTTGTTAGAGGTGGCGGCGTTCCAGATTTAATCGCCATTCATCAAGATGCTTCTGGTGATGCAAAAGAAATTGCTAAATCTTATGCCTCTGGTGTAGGGGGAGGTCGCACTGCAATTATTGAAACGACTTTCCGTGACGAGTGTGAAACTGATTTATTTGGTGAGCAAGCCGTACTATGTGGTGGAGCAGTTGAGCTGGTTAAGGCAGGTTTTGAAACTTTAGTTGACGCAGGTTATGCTCCTGAAATGGCATATTTTGAATGTTTGCACGAGCTTAAATTGATTGTTGATTTAATGTTTGAAGGTGGTATTGCTGACATGAACTACTCTATCTCAAACAACGCTGAATATGGTGAATATGTTACGGGACCTAAAGTTATTAACGAAGAATCTCGTGAAGCTATGCGTATTGCATTAAAAAATATCCAGTCTGGTGAATATGCCAAGCAGTTTATTCTTGAAGGTCAATCTGGCTACCCATCCATGACAGCAGCTCGTCGCAACAATGCCGAGCATGGTATTGAAGTAGTAGGTAAAGAATTGCGTGAAATGATGCCTTGGATTGCCGCCAATAAAATTGTAGATAAAGACAAGAATTAATTGGTAGTGGTAGTTTTATTAGCTTTCCCATAGTGTAAATGCCTTAATTTAAAAATCCTGTTATTTTATTAAAATAATGGGGTTTTTTGTTAAGTGCTTCCTTAAGATATTTTAGAGTGCCTATAAAAAATTGATAAATAAAGCTAATTAATTTATAATTCCGCTTCTCATGTTTTTACGAGAGAATAAACAGAAAAAGAATCGTCTTTTTCGTAGAAGAATTTGTTGTTAGGCACTGCCTAACATCGCTGATCAAGAATGGAGAAATTATGGTCGTTATTCGTTTAGCCCGTGGTGGTGCAAAAAAGAAGCCTTTTTATCGTGTAATGGTTGCAGATCAACGCAACAGTACAACAGGTCGTTTTATTGAGCAGGTAGGGTTTTATAATCCTATGGCTCGTGGTAATGAAGAGAAAATTCGTCTTGATACAGCGCGTATTGAACACTGGGTAAGCCAAGGTGCACAAATTAGCCCGCGTGTGAAATCAGTTATTAAAACTCTAGCCCAATAATTTTATCTGTAATCATGTCTAATAAAATGTCTGATGAGAAAATATTAGTCGGTAAAATCAATGGTATTTACGGAGTAAAGGGCTGGGTTAAGGTTTTTTCTCATACCGATCCACGGCAAAATATTTTAAGCTACTCTCCTTGGTTGTTAAAAATAAAAGGCGAGTGGCAGTCTTTTAATGTGATTAAAAGTCAGGTGTTGCAAGGTGGTAAATTGGTTGTGGCTCATCTAGATGGCTTAAATGATCGTGAAATCGCCAGAACCTTCATGGGAACGGATATTTCTATTTATGCTAGTCAGTTAGAAGACACTGATGAATTTTATTGGCGTGATTTAATTGATTGTACAGTAAAAAATCAAGATGATGTTCAGTTAGGAAAAGTGATTGAGATAGTTGAAACAGGTGTTCATGATGTTTTACGCGTAGCTCCTGATGATTCGGAATCTTCTACTTTGATTCCTTTTGTATTTGAAAACTTTATTATTAATATAGATATTGAATCTAAGCAAATAATAGTAAATTGGGATTTAGAGTCTGATGATTTTAAGCCTAATAAAGCATAGTTTTTAGGATTAATTGCATGCGTTTTGATGTCATAACCCTTTTTCCTGAAACTTTCAGTGCTTTAACTGAATCTGGCGTTTCGCGTAGAGGTTTACACAAAGGTTGCTATGTTCTTAAAACATGGAATCCTCGTAAATTTACCACGGATCGTCATAAAACGGTCGATGATCGTCCTTATGGTGGTGGGCCAGGCATGTTAATGATGTATCAACCCTTAAAAGAAGCGGTGGATGCAATTAAAGAAGATGTTGCGTTGTCGGCAAAAGAAGGTGATAGCAATGAGAAGACTAAAGAGCAGACTTTTGTTATCTACTTATCCCCTCAAGGCAAGCCATTAACCCAAGTTAAAGTTGCAGAACTTTTAAAAAAAACTAATATAACTCTAGTTTGTGGGCGTTATGAAGGGGTTGATGAGCGATTTATTGCAACTCAGGTTGATGAAGAAATTTGTGTTGGTGATTTTGTTGTGAGTGGCGGTGAGCTACCAGCAATGATGTTAATGGATGCAATGATTCGTTTAATTCCTGGAGTGTTAGGTCATAATCAGTCGGCAGAACAAGATTCTTTTGCAGACGGTCTATTAGATTGTCCGCACTATACTCGCCCTGAAACAGTTGATGGTTTAAAAGTGCCTAGCGTTTTATTAGAAGGAAATCACGCTAAGATTAATGCTTGGCGAGAAAAAGAAAAAATAATCAGAACGAAGCAAAAGCGTCCTGATTTATAGAAAAATTCAGATTTAACCTCTGGCTAGGAATTTATTTCGTAGCGAATGTTGGATAAAAGTAAATTTAGAAAAAATTGAAAAACCTTTCTAATTTGGAGTATTTTTAAAATGAAAAATAGTATTATTCAGCGTATTGAACAAGAGCAAATGACTAAAGAAATTCCTGTATTTGGTGCAGGAGATACTGTTATTGTTCAAGTTAAAGTAAAAGAAGGTAAAAACGAGAGGTTGCAGGCTTTTGAAGGCGTTGTTATTGCCAAGAAAAACCGTGGTTTAAACTCTTCCTTTATTGTGCGTAAGATTTCTCATGGTATAGGTGTTGAGCGTACTTTTCAAACCTATAGCCCAATGGTTGACGCGATTGAAGTTAAACGCCGTGGAGCGGTTCGTCGTGCCAAGCTTTATTATCTTCGAGAGCTTTCTGGCAAGGCTGCTCGTATTAAAGAAAAAGTTAAATAGTCATATTTAAGTTTTAAAAAAGGCGTCCAACTGGACGCCTTTTTTATTTAACCCGCATCCCTGCTTATAAAGTTGGCATATAGCACCACCCCTTGCCCTCTATATCCAATTTCTAAACAGGGATGCGAGTTTAAGATACTTTACACTTATTTCATTATGTCAAAATTACAATTGTCATCTCATATTAAAGCTTTTATTCAAAAACTTCGTTTAGTAGATGGGTTGAGTGAAAACACTTTGGTTGCCTACCAAAGAGACCTTCATAATTACCAGGTCTGGTTGTTTTCTAATCCTTCTAGTGCCTCTATCCCTATTAGTTTAGAAGAAGTAAATAAAAGCCATCTTCAAGATTATTTATATTCTCTTTTTGAGCTGGAACAAAGCACGCGATCTATAGCAAGAAAAACCTCATCTCTAAAACGATTTTATCAATTTTTAGTGGAAACTAAAGTTTGTAGTATTGATCCATCGGCATTGCTTAAACAGCCTAAATTAGTAAAAAGTTTGCCTAAGTTTATCAGTGAGTCTCAAGTAGAAAATTTATTGAATGCTCCAGATACTTTAACCGCTCTAGGTCTTAGAGACAGGGCAATTTTAGAGTTAGCCTATGCTTCGGGTTTACGGGTGTCTGAAATTGTAAATTTACCCTATGAACAGCTTAATTTATCCGCAGGATTGGTACAAGTAATGGGTAAAGGCAACAAGGAAAGAATTGTTCCTGTTGGAGAATTGGCAATTGAGTGGTTAGATAAATATTTACAAGTTTCTCGTCCAATTTTAACTAAAAATAAATGGGTATCAACTTTGTTTATTTCCCGTTTAGGTCGTCCCATGACTAGACAAACTTTGTGGCATAGAATTAAAGTTCTATCTAATTTGGCAGGGATTGAAATTGAATTGTCTCCCCATAGCTTAAGGCATGCTTTTGCAACCCATTTAGTAAATCATGGAGCAGATTTGAGAACCGTACAATTATTGCTAGGGCATTCTGATTTATCGACAACGGAAATTTATACTCATGTAGCTAAAGAGCGATTGCAAAATTTACACCATAAGCATCATCCAAGAGGTTAGGGGGTTTATTGTCATGGTTTGTTAGGAATTTATTAAGTTTCTTATGCTAGGATATTTAGTTATATTTTCTAGTGTTTTTTTGTATAAAAAATTATCGTAATACTGTTTTTTAAGGGGTTATATGTTTTATCGTTTTTTAGTAATGTGTTTATGTGTTGGTTTTTCTGCACCTGTTTTGGCTTCAGAAAAGTTAATTAAAGATCGTTTAGCGGAGTTAGTGGCTAATCCAGAGTTAGCTGTTATTGAAGCGACACCTATTGCTGATTTGTATCAAATCATGGTTGAAGGGCAGGTTATTTATATGACCGTTGATGGCAGGTATTTATTCAGTGGAGATTTAGTAGATTTAAAGACCCGCAGTAACCTAACGGAAAAGGCTAAAGTTAATTTAGTTAAAATGAAGCTAGAAAAGTTAGATACGGAATCAATGATTATTTACTCTGCCACAGGAAAAACTGAACATATTATTACCGTTTTTACTGACATTGACTGTCCTTTTTGTTCAAAATTACACAGTGAAATACCTGCATTGAATGAAAATGGTGTAGAAGTGAGATATTTAGCTTATCCAAGAGCAGGAATAGGCTCGGCATCTTATCATAAAGCGGTTTCAGTTTGGTGTGCTGATAATCGAGCTAAAACAATGGATAAAGCGATGTGGGGCGAAGATATTGCAGCAAAAACCTGTCATAATCCTGTAGCATCTCATATAGAGTTGTCGCAAGGTTTTAATGTGCGTGGCACGCCCAATATTTTTTTAGAAGATGGTCAAATGTTACCAGGATATGTGCCAGCTAAAGAGTTGCTTAGAGTTCTAAATAAAAAATGAAATCTCTCTTCAGTAGTCGCTGATTAAGTCTAACTATGGTTATTTTATACGGGTAAAAATAGCGACTCGTTTTTCTCAGCCTAATTATAACCTTAGTTGTTAAGTTCTTCCCCAAGGAAGCACTTAAAGAGCCTGTAAATAATTTTGGGTAAGCTCTGTGTTTAAAGGCTGTCCCATTTTTTTTTGCGGTTAGGTCTTCTCAGTAATAATCCTAAAGCAATTCCCATTAATAAAACGCCGCCACCCGTTAAGAACCATTGGCGTTCAACGACATCTCCTGCTTGAATGAGTTGTTCATGGTATCGGTTGTTTTGAGCTTGTAACTCTGTTACTTGACGATTTAATAAATCATTTTGAAGGGCAATATTTGTTGCATCGCCAGATATTTTTTTAAGCCTGCTATAGTCTTGCCTGATCTCAAAGGTATCTTTATTAATCGTGTCAAGCTCTGTTTGAATTGTGGTTAAGCGCTCTTTAAGTATTTTAATTTCTTCTGTAAGTTGAATGTTTGCTTGTTCAGACAATTTGAATTTATCAGCTTCTTTTTTGAATAAAGTACGGGATACAGGCTGGCTTTGTAACATTGCTATTTCAATCCACCCTTTGTGTTTATTGCCTCTTGAGGTGGTGTATTCAATGCGAGCCCAGTTATTGTTATTAACCTCTAAAACTGTGACGGCAGACCCAGGTCTTATCATCCGTAGTATTTTATTTCTGTAGGTAGGTCCTGTGCGAAAACCGACGGGTGTTGTATCGGTTATATATTGCTTAAGACCAACTAGAGAAGTATTAGCAGTTGATATTGTAGAAGCACTAAATAAGGCGACAAAGACAATAATTAATGAAATGTTTTTAAAGTTGACTGATTTTTTCATTTTGAACCTTTAAATTATTAAGAGCGGTTTGATAGTTGCTTAATTTTTTACGCTCATTGCTGACAACAGTTTCAGGAGCTTTGGCAATAAACCCTGCGTTGTTAAGTTTGCCGTTAAGGCGTTTAATTTCATTTTGTAGCTTAGACATTTCTTTGGATAAGCGGGCCAGCTCGGCATCTTTATCAATTAAACCAGCGATAGGAATAAGAACTTTCATTTCTCCTACCAAAGCAACGGCAGATTCTGGTACTTCATCCTGGTTAGAAAGGATTTTAATTTCGTCTAATTTTGCTAAAGTTTGTAGATAAATTCGGTTATTTTTTAACCAGGCCTGGTCATTGTCATTTAATCCTTCTAGCAGTACGCTTAGTTTCTTACTAGGAGAGATGTCCATTTCAGAGCGAATTTTACGCACTCCTACAATAAATTGTTTTACCCATTCTAGCTCCGCTATAGCAGGATAATCTATTTTTTTCTCTTCTGCTTGAGGGTATGGTTCAAGCATAATGCTGTCGCTTTGTTTTCCTGCTAAAGGTGCAACAGACTGCCAAGTTTCTTCAGTGATAAAGGGAATAATAGGGTGCAACAAACGCAGTAAAGATTCAAGTACCCTAACCAAGGTTTGACGCGTACCTCGCTTGGATTCATCTGAACTATCATTGTTTAGAGTTGGCTTGGCAAGCTCTAAATACCAATCACAATAATCGTTCCAAGTAAATTCGTATAGAGCGTTAGCTGCCAAGTCAAAACGATAGCTTTCAAAGTGCTTAGAAACTTCTAATTTAACCTGCTGTAAGCGAGATATAATCCAACGATCAGCTAAAGAAAGTTCAGTTTTTAAGGACTCATCTATTCCTGTATCATGACCTTCGGTGTTCATAAGAACATAGCGAGTTGCATTCCACAACTTGTTGCAAAAATTACGGTATCCTTCGGCACGGTTAAGGTCAAAACGAATGTCCCTACCTGTTGAAGCTAAGGAGGCAAAGGTGAAGCGAATCGCATCCGTTCCAAAAGCGGGGATACCTTCAGAAAATTGTGTCCGGGTAGACTTTTCAATTTGAGAGGCTTTTTCTGGCTGCATAAGTCCAGAAGTGCGTTTTTCTACTAGGTCTTCTAGCTTTATGCCATCAATTAAGTCAATGGGGTCTAAAACATTGCCTTTAGATTTAGACATTTTTTGACCTTCACCATCGCGAATTAAACCATGAACATAAATTTGTTTGAAGGGGATTTCTCCCGTAAACTTTAAGCTCATCATAATCATTCTAGCAACCCAGAAGAAAATAATGTCAAAGCCAGTAACCAGTACAGAAGTTGGGTGAAATTTTTCAAATTCAGGTGTTTTTTCTGGCCAACCAAGCGTTGAAAAAGTCCATAAGGCAGAGCTAAACCAAGTGTCTAGTACATCTTCATCTTGTTTTAATTCAATGTTATTTTCTAGTTTGTGTTTTTCACGAACTTCTTGTTCACTTCGTCCAACATAAACTTTGCCACTATTATCATACCAAGCAGGAATTCTGTGTCCCCACCAAATTTGTCTGGATATGCACCAGTCTTGAATATTATTCATCCATTCAAAATAAGTGTTTTCCCAGTTTTTAGGTACAAATTCAATATCCCCATTTTTAACCGCATCTACTGCAGGTTTCGCTAAAGATTTTACGGAGACATACCATTGGTCTGTTAAAAAAGGCTCAATGACCGCGTTGGTACGGTCTCCACGAGGAACCATTAAAGAGTGAGGTTTAATCTCTTTCATTAGTCCCAAGTCTTCTAAATCGGTCACAATTTGCTTACGGGCTTGATAACGATCTAATCCTTGATATTTTTTAGGAGCATTATCATTAATTGCAGCATCAACGGTGAAAATATTTAATACGGGTAAATTATGGCGTTTGCCCATTTCATAGTCATTAAAATCATGTGCTGGAGTGATTTTTACGCAGCCTGTTCCAAATTCTAAATCAACATAGTCATCAGCAATAATAGGAATTTCTCGCCCTACTAAAGGTAGAGTAATGGTTTGACCAATAAGGTGTTTGTAGCGTTCATCATCAGGATGTACTGCAACGGCTTGGTCTCCTAACATGGTTTCAGGACGGGTTGTGGCAACCACTAAATGACCAGAGCCATCCGTTAAAGGATAGATCATGTGCCATAAATGACCTTGCTCTTCTGTAGAAATTACTTCTAAATCTGATACGGCAGTATGTAAAACAGGGTCCCAGTTGACTAAGCGTTTCCCTCGATAAATAAGGTCTTCTTCAAATAGCCTTACAAAAACTTCTTTAACCGAATCAGATAAACCTTCATCCATGGTAAAGCGTTCACGACTCCAGTCGGGTGAGGCTCCCATGCGACGAAGTTGTTGAGTGATTATTCCGCCAGATTCTTCTTTCCATTGCCATATTTTTTTAATAAATTTTTCGCGACCTAAATCATGACGAGTTAAACCTTGTGCAGAAAGCTGGCGCTCTACCACCATTTGGGTTGCAATACCCGCATGATCAGTACCCGGTTGCCATAGAGTATCTTTGCCTAACATGCGGTTATAGCGAATTAGGGTATCCATAATGGTATCTTGAAAAGCATGCCCCATATGAAGTCTTCCCGTTACATTTGGCGGAGGAATCATGATGCTATAAGGGCTTGAATTTGAGTTTTTAGGCTTAAAATATCCTTGGTTTTCCCAAGTTTGATACCATTTTGTCTCGATTATGTTTGGGTCGAAATGCTTTTCCATTATGGTTAAATCTACTTTGTGTTAATTTTAAAAAATAGACTGAATTATAACACCATGAGAACTTTACACGAGAGGAATCATGGATAAAAATGGATGAAAATGGTTAAAATTCATCTTGATTTAGTTA
>CAYLXI010000028.1:0-15632 GCA_964387695.1 uncultured Piscirickettsiaceae bacterium | reverse complement strand
TTCCTTAAGGGTGCTAGATAAGAGTGAGATAGGTTTTTAACCACTCTATTCAGTTCTCGTACAAAGGTTTCATTATTAAATAATGCTAATTTATAAATAGTTTCTAATCTATAAATAATATTTAGTATGTAAATAATTTACTAAAAGGCAAGGTAACCTAATGGCAGATAGAAGATTGCAAGTATTTCATACAGTTGCTCGAGTAATGAGTTTTACTAAAGCAGCAGAAACACTTCATATGACTCAACCAGCAGTTACTTTTCAAGTTAAGCAGCTAGAAGAGTTTTTTGATACTAGGTTGTTTGATCGTACCCATAATAAGATTACTCTTACTGATGCAGGAAAAGTTGTTTATGGTTTTTCCGAAAGAATTTTGGATAGTTACGAAAAAATGAACGATGAAGTTCGTGAATTGACTACAGAAGTAAAAGGAAGCCTGATTATTGGTGCCAGCACAACCATAGCAGAATATCTGCTTCCTAGCTTACTGGGAGTATTTAAAAAACGATTTGAAGATGTTAATATTCGTCTTCAAGTGGGTAACACTGAAACAATTGTTTCAATGGTTGAAAATAACATGGTTGATTTAGGAGTAGTAGAAGCTCCTGTTTATAATAAAAATCTTGAAGTAGATATATGTCGATTAGACGAAATGCAACTTATTTGTCCTGTTAACCATCCCTTAGCTAATAGAGATAAAATATCAATCGAACAAGTTCGTAAGTATGGCTACATTTCTAGAGAAGAAGGCTCAGGATCTCGTGCGGTCATAAATACTTATATTCGAGAGCAAGGGTTAAGTTATAGTGATCTAAATGTTGTTATGGAACTTGGAAGCCCTGAAGCAGTTAAAATGTCCGTTGAATCTGAAGTAGGTTTAGCTATTGTTTCAAGATCCACTTTAGCTAAAGAACTTAAGCTTAATACTTTAAAAGCCATTCCGTTAGACCCGCCTTTGCTGAGGCCATTCTCTCATGTTAGACAAAAACACAAGTTTCGTCATAGAGCAGTGGGTGAATTACTTGAATTTGCAGTAGAGTATTGTAGAGAACGAGCAAGAGAACAAGGGTTTAAAGTTCCAACAGAAGAAGAAAAAGATAAGTATCGTTCATAAGTTTAATAAGTTATTAAGTGCTTCCGCAAGGAATCGCTTAATTAATTTTGTAAATAATGTTGTCTTGCCTTTTCAATGGTTTGGCATAAAGTGGGTAAGTAGCGAATAAGCCTTTCTGTGGGTCTTTGTGTTTTATCTGTGTTGACTTTATAAATTTGTTGTTGCTTAACAGCTTGAATTAATTCCCGTTTTTGCCACTTTTCTAGCCACAAGTTTTGTTTTAATTCATTGCCCCCTAATAAAATAACTTGGGGGTTTTTCTTGATAATTTCTTCTAAATTAACATTTCCAGCCAAAGGCAACATTTCAGAAAAAACATTATATCCACCACATAAAGACAATGCTTGGCTGATGAACTGTTGAGAGTTAATGGTTATTAAAGGCTTATCCCAAATTTTATAAAAAAAACTGATTGATTCCGAATTTTTATATAATTCTTTTACTGAATTTAAAGTATCTATAAGCTCATAAGCGCGTTGATTGGCGATGTCTTGAGTTTGAATTATCTTACCAATAGATTTAATTTCTTGAGGAATATCAAACAACGACTTTGGGTTGGAATAAAATATTTTAAAGCCAAGAATATGGCTAAATTTTTCAAGTTTAGCAATGTCTTGCGTTCGGTTTCCAGAAGTCCATATTATGACTAAATCAGGTTTTAAACTAATGATTTTTTCTATATTTATTGCATTGTAGCCCCCAACAATAGGTAGGCTTTTTACTTCTTTAGGATAGTCAGAATAAGCGACAACACCCACTAGCTTATCAACCCCTCCCGCAGAGGCTACCAGCTCTGTTGCCCCTGGAGAAAGAGAAATAATGCGTTGTATAGAATTATTATTTGCCCAAGCTTGATTTAAATAAAAAAAAAGCACTATAAATAAAGCAAACAACAAGATTTTATTTGAGGTGTAAGCCATAAAACTCTAAAGCTCTCCGCGAACTCCAATAAATAATTGCGTGCCACCTCGGTTATAAGTGTGGCTTGGAGTTATTGTTGTACCTTGGTAGCCAGCAACTGCATTCGTATAGTCTTTATTAAATAAGTTTTCAACTCTACCATAAATGCTTAAATGTTGGCTAAAAGAATAGTTAGCTGTTAGGTCAACTACAAAATACTCACCTATTTGAGCGCCACCTTGATTAGCTTTGTCATAATTAGTGCCAACATATTGTGCGTTCATACCTAAGCGAATGTTGTTAATAGAGTAGTTATCAATAGCAAAATTAGCCATTGTCTCTGGTTGCCTTGCCAGCCATTGATTGTTGCGGTCTTTTACAGTTTGAACTGTATAGTTGATATTAAAATCAGAATTAATGGCATCAATATAAAATTGATAGCTCGCTTCAATTCCTTCGGCAGTTGTTATGCCAGCTAAATTTCTATAAACAGTAATTGGCCAGCCCGAAATATATTTAATTTGATCTTTAGTTTCTGTTTTAAAGTAGGTTAGTTCAAATCCATAAGCTCCAAACGAGGCATCAAACCCTTCGGTACTTTCTGGTTTTAGGGTTGAATGTTCGCTTTCAGATAAATTAGGAGCTCTATATCCTGTGCCGTAGTTGGCAGCCATAAAAATTTGCTCTGATAAATATCCTTTAGCTCCTATTTTTCCAGTCAAGTTATCATCAAATCGATTGTAGCGATCTTTTCTAAGGCTCTGGGTAAAAATTAAATTTTTATTAAAAAATTGATTGGTATTGCTGGCTGCAAATCCTGTGTTGGTATAGCCATTATTGCTCTTTTCATCTTGTAGTGTTTTTTCTGAAACAGACAGGCTAAAAAATTGATCTGCTAAGTAGCTGTATTGTGCGGAAGCACCATACTGTTCAACAGAGCTTAAAAAAGTTGAAAATCCTGATTTTCGTTCTATGTCAGTTTTATTAATAAATACTTTAGTTTGTAATCTGTCTTGATGAAAATGGTAGCTTAGGCTTTTTAAAGTGCTATCAAAACTTCCTGTATCCGTTGCATCAGGGTTAGCGCTAGGCCAGGTACTATCAAAATTAGTTGTAGCTGTGGTGTTTTTAATGAAAGTTTGAATTTTATGTCCTGCTGCAGGAGTAATATTCATATTAAAAGCAATGTCTGTTTGATTAAAAGTATCGCTTTCATGAGCCGTTGTTGAGCCTTGATAAGTTTTTATGGCAGAAAATCCGTCAGTAGATATTTCTGAAAAATCAACAATAAAATTAACCTTGTCATTACCAGCTCCGATAGAAGTAGCGAGTTTTTTATAGCCAAAACTTCCTGCTTCAAAAGAAGCCATTGCTGTTTTTTGAGCTTGGGTAGTAATAATGTTAATCACACCTGCAACCGCATCGGCTCCCCAAGTTCCAGATTGTGGACCTTTAATGATTTCAATTCTTTCTACGTCGCTTAAAAATATATGGTTTAAATTAGCCCCACTTAGCCCCATAGGTTCATTAAGAATGATGCCGTTTTTAAGAATTAATATGTTTTTGCCATCTAGCCCACGCATATTGATAGAAGTAGTTGTTCCTAAACCGCCAGAGCTTCTAATAAATAAACCTGGAACAGTTTGCAAAGCATCGCCAAGTGTTTTGTGTTGTCTGTTTTGAATGTCTTCGGCAGTAATAATAGTGATGTTAGCCGTTACAGAGTGAGTGGTTTGCTCTGTATTATTAGCGGTTACCACAATTGGGCTAATAACAGTTTTTGCTAAAATAGCAGGAGATGCTATTGCCGTTAAAAGGGCAATAGATAGTTTTGAAAGTTTCATTAAGCTTCCTTCGTCATTCTAGTGTTTTGAATTGAACGAAGGCAAAACGGTTTTTAGGGATTTAGTCTATTTTAAATCCCATAAATTTAGATAATATTTTATCTTCCGCATCGCCCGCCGCAATAAGGTTTAGCCTGTTTTTACCAGGCCTGGTAATTTCAGGCCGGTATCCGGGCTTAAGAGCATTTTGGGATTGCCTTCTCAGAGTGTTGAACTCCAATGGCATAATAATCCGTCTTCTCTATCACCGTTGCGGGGGCAGCGTAGGATTAAATTTTACCTAACTTCCCGTTTAACTTTAAAATGTATTATTTTAAAGCACCTGAAAAACGCAAAATAATACATGGTTTATAGCAATATATCAAGGTTTGGGTTTAACTCTATTAACCATTTTAGTCCAACGCAAGTAATGTACTGTTTTAGGAATTTGTATTACTAAGAATTTTTAAAAAAAATCCTATAAAATACCGATACTCTACATTCTGATTCATTCTAAAAAAATAAAAAGGACTTTGCCTTGAAAGCAGATGATTTTACCCCCGAACTCCTTTCCCCTGCGGGAACTTTTAAAAACATGGAATATGCCTTTGCCTATGGTGCCGATGCGGTTTATGCAGGGCAGCCAAGGTATAGTTTGCGGGTACGAAATAATGAGTTTGATGAAGAAACTTTAAAAAAGGGCATTAAAAGAGCCCATGAACTAGGCAAGAAATTTTATGTCGTGAGCAATATTGCCGCTCATAACGGCAAAATTAAAACCTATATGCGAGATATTGCTCCAATTATTGCAATGAAACCTGATGCCTTGATTATGTCTGATCCGGGTTTAATTTCAATGGTACGAGAAGAGTTTCCTGAACAAGAAATTCATTTATCTGTGCAGTCTAACGCGGTTAACTGGGCAACGATTAAGTTTTGGTATAATCAAGGTATTACCCGAGTTGTACTATCGCGTGAGCTTTCAATGCAAGAAATTAGCGAAATTGGTCAAGCCGTTCCTGAAATGGAGCTAGAGGTTTTTGTGCATGGTGCTTTATGTATTGCCTATTCTGGACGGTGTTTATTGTCAGGTTATATTAATAAACGCGATGCCAACCAAGGAACTTGCACCAATGCTTGCCGTTGGAATTATAAAACCTATGAAGGTAAAGAGGATGAAACAGGTGATGTAGTGGGCATTCCAATTGAAAGTCTTTCTAATATTACCGATTTAACAACAAAAAATGCCGTAGCAGTCGAGTCATTAGAAATAGAACCAACATTAGGCGTTGGTGCAACAACAAATAAGGTCATGCTGCTTGAAGAAGAAGGCAGGCCTGGTGAATATATGCCCGCTTTTGAAGATGAGCACGGCACTTATATTATGAACTCTAAAGATTTGCGTGCGGTAGAATTAATTCCTGAAATGGTGAAAATGCAGGTAGATTCTTTAAAGATTGAAGGCCGCACCAAATCTCATTACTATGTAGCCCGTACGGCCCAAACTTATCGTAAGGCAATTGATGATGCGGCAGAGGGAAAGCCTTTTGATGTAAGTTTACTTTCTGATTTAGAAAGCCTTGCCAGTCGAGGTTATACCGAAGGTTTTTTGCGTCGTCATGTACATTCTAAGTACCAAAATTATGAGTATGGCGTATCAAAATCAGATCGCCAACGCTTTGTTGGTGAGGTGATTGGCATCATTGAACGCAATGGTCAAAGTTTATTAGAAGTTGATGTTAAAAATAAATTTTGTGTAGGAGACTCTTTAGAAATAATGACTCCAGCAGGAAATGTGACTTTAAAATTAACTGAACTATGGAATAAACATGATGAGCCAGTTGAGTGTGTTTTAGGTTCTGGTTGGATAGGGCGCATGCCTAACCCTTTTAAAGAATTTGATTTAGATGTATTAAAGTTTGCTTTAATTATGAGAAATGAGTCTTGGGGAGGCGATGTTAAGCGAGATGTCGCAGGAAAGGTGGGCTGACTAGGAGCTTTTTAAATGGCATTGAAAATATTAGAGTCTTGCACAGATTGTGATATGTGTGAGCCTGAATGCCCAAATTTAGCAATTTCTTATTCTAAAGAAGGTACGGTAATTAACCCTAGTTTATGTACAGAATGTGAAGGGTTTTATGATGAGCCTACCTGTATCAGTGTTTGCCCAGTTGATTGTATTATTATCGACCCTGAACATATTGAAGATAAAGAAACCTTATTAAAAAAGTTTGAAATACTGGTGTTAGCCGATAAAATATAGCAGGCTATCTCAAAAAAGGAAAGTGCGATGTCTCAAAAAATGAAATTAATTAGTTTTAAATTGTGCCCGTTTGTACAACGAGCTGTCATTGTTTTAAAAAATAAGAATATTGATTTTGATATGACCTATATTGACATTAATGACCCGCCAGAATGGTTTAAAACACTTTCACCATTAGGAGAAGTTCCCATTTTAAAAGTGGGCGAAGAGGTATTGTTTGAATCATCAGTTATTCAAGAATATGTTGATGAAGTAACCACTCCCTCTTTACACCCCACAAATTTACTATTAAAAGCCAAAAACCGTGCTTGGATGACTTTTTCAGGAGATTTATTAATGGGGGTTATGCAAATAACTCGCACAAAAAGCGCTGAAGATTATGAAAAAATAAAAACAACTATCTTAGAAAAACTAGGGCGTTTAGAAAAAGCTTCTTCTGGTGAAAAGTTTTTTAACAACAATGAATTCAATTTGATTGATGCAACTTATGCTCCATTTTTTATGCGTCTTAATTTTATTAATCAGTCTTGTGGAAAAGATATTTTAGAAGGTTTCCCTAAGTTGCAAATTTGGTCAAAAAACTGTTTGGATAGAAAATGTGTACAAAATTCTGTAGTGCCAGAGCTTCCACAAATGTTTAAAGGAATGCTTAAGCATATGGATGGTTATCTTGCGACACGATTAAAATGAAAACACTTTATCTCTCTGTTGTTTTTATAAGTGCGTTGTTATTTACAACACAGGGGTTTGCATCACAAAATTCTGCACCTAGTAGTCTAGATTTATCTAAACTATCACAATCTGATTTAGATTGGATTGCTGATAGAATTTATAAAAATGAAACCAATCGGCAAACTAAATACTTAACTCATTGGAATGAAGGTGAAGAATTTCCCTCTTTTGGTATCGGTCATTTTATTTGGTTACCAGATAATGCTCCAGTTACTTTTCAACAAACATTTCCGCAAATGGTGCGATTTGTTTCTAAAGAAGTGCCAGCACCTAAATGGTTGCTTGAATTACAACCGTTTTTTCCTCCTTGGAAAGACAGAGAATATTTTTACCAGGTGTGGTTAGATGAAGATTTAAATCTTTTAAGAAACTGGTTAGAAGCAACCAAAAGCCAACAGGCAGATTTTATTGTCGGGCAGCTTCAAATTAAATTTAATGAAAAACTGGCTTATTTGCCAGCAGAAAAAGTGGATGAAATTAATCAAAAAATACAAAAGCTATCAGGCTCTAAACTAGGAATGTTTTTGATTGTTGATTACTATAATTTCAAAGGGTTAGGGTTTAATATTAAAGAAGCTTATCAAGGAAAAGGTTGGGGGTTGTTAGATATTATTATGGCAATGCCATTTCCTTATACACAGCAAAAGGACTATGAAATAATTTTTGTTGATTATGCCAAAAAATTATTACAAAGACGCATTGAGCTTTCACCAGAACATAGAAATGAACAACGCTGGCGAGCGGGTTGGTTTAAGCGTTTAGATAATAATTTATTAGCAAAAAATTAATTAATATTCATTTTTTATCTAATTTTGAGCATGGAACTAGGAATTTGGGGGTGTGGTTTTGAAAAATAAAAGGTTAAATTTTTTATGAATAAAAACAATTTTATTACCTTAGTAGGCACTATGCGACCACCGTTTTTAGTTTTAACGGTGTCGGTAGTTTGTTTAGGGGCTGCTTTAGCCAGTTATCAAGGGTTTGAATGGTCTTTAGGTTTGTTTCTACTGGTCTTAATTGGAGCTTTATCTGCTCATATAGCTGTTAATATGTTAAATGAGTACGAAGATTATAAGTCTGGTTTAGATTCCATGACCCAGCGTACTCCTTTTAGTGGAGGCAGTGGTAGCTTACAATCTAATGAATCCGCAAGTCAACAGGTGTTTAATGTAGGTTGGGCGTTCATTGGAATCGTGGTCATTCTTGGACTATATTTTATTTATTTAAGAGGTTGGGCGCTCATACCTTTAGGCATAATAGGCTTACTTGTTATTGCCTTATATACGCCTAAAATAACTAAAAGCCCTTGGTTATGTTTAATTGCTCCGGGGTTAGCCTTTGGCCCGCTTATGGTAATGGGTACTTATTTTGTTTTAACGGGAGAATATAATTGGTTAGTTCTCACAGTTTCTTTAGTGCCATTTTTTCTAGTGAATAATTTGTTATTATTAAATCAATTTCCTGACCTTGATGCAGATAAACAAGTGGGGCGTTTAAATTTATTAATGTTGTTAGGCACACAAAAATCAGCACTTATATTTAACATTTTTTTACTAAGCAGTTACGCGATTATTATATTGATGGTTGTATTTGGCTATTTGCCCGCATGGGCTTTACTAGGATTATTAACCTTTATTGTGGCCATACCTTTATTACAAAAGGTTATAGCACACCATAATGATTTAGAAAAACTCTTACCTGTTTTAGGGTTAAATGTTTTAATTAATATTTTAACCCCTTTATTAATTGCGATAGGGTTGTGGATTGCCTAATTTTAGTTTAATAAAGCACTTAATTACAACCACATAAATACAACCATTATAAGGAAAAAACATGTTTTTAAGCTTAATGGATACGGTTGGTAATACACCATTGGTTCAAATTAAAAGAATGGTTAACGCTAAAACCAATAGTGTGGTTTTAGTCAAGTTAGAAGGAAATAACCCTGCGGGTTCTGTTAAAGATAGGCCAGCTTTAAATATGATTTATGAAGCTCAAAAACGCAGCGAAATTAAGCCTGGAGACACCTTAATAGAAGCCACTAGCGGCAATACAGGTATTGCCTTAGCAATGGTCGCCTCTATGCTGGGTTATAAAATAATTCTTATAATGCCAGACAATATGTCTATGGAAAGAAAAGCTTCTATGTCAGCCTATGGTGCAGAGCTTATTTTGGTTAGTAAAGCAGAAGGCATGGAAGGGGCTCGTGATTTAGCTGCCGAAATGGCAAAAGAAGGGAAAGGGATTGTACTTGACCAGTTTGCCAATCCAGACAATCCTTTAGCACACTATAAAACCACTGGGCCAGAGATTTGGCAAGCAACACAAGGAAAAATAACCCATTTTGTCAGTGCAATGGGCACAACAGGCACTATTATGGGCACTTCTATGTACTTAAAAGAGCAAAACCCTAATGTTAAAATAATAGGAGTTCAACCAGAAGAAGGGGCTGTCATTCCTGGTATTAGGCGTTGGCCGCTAGAATATATGCCAAAAATTTATGAATCTACCCGTATAGATTCAACCATTGATATGTCACAAACTTTAGCAGAAGAAACCATGCGCGAAATGGCAATAAAAGAAGGCATCTTTGCAGGAGTTTCTTCTGGCGGAGCTTTGGCAGCTGCTTTACAAGTGGCAGACACAGTTAACGATGCGGTAATAGTCACTGTTATTTGTGATCGCGGTGATCGTTACCTTTCGACAGGAGTTTTTGAATAATTATGGCAAGAGAAATAGAAAGAAAGTTTTTAGTAAACGGCACTGATTGGAAAGCACTATCTCATAAGCAAACCCATTTTGCTCAAGGATACTTAAATAACATTCAAGAAGACAAAGCAAAAAGTTCGGTGCGTATTAGAATTGAAGGCGATACAGCCAATATTAATATTAAAAGTTTAGAAATAGGCCTAAGTAGAGACGAATATGAATACCCAATAAATCTTGATGATGCCAAAAAAATGTTAGCCTCTTTATGCGTAGGGCCTGTAATTGAAAAAAACCGTTATCTCGTTAATTATAAAGAACATTTATGGGAGATAGATGAGTTTTTAGGTGATAATCAAGGTTTAATCGTTGCTGAAGTTGAAATGGCATCAGAAGATGAATCTATTGCTCTACCTAGCTGGCTAGCTGATGAAGTAACGGAGGTTATTCGTTACTATAATATCAGTCTAAGCCAAAAACCCTATAATCACTGGACAAAAGATGAAAAAAATAACACGCTTAAAAAAACCTCTTAGAGGGCCTTATTTTTTATTGTTAGTTATTTTATTGTCAGTCAATAACTTGGTTGCTGCTGCCCCAAGTTTAATAGATGTTTACCACTTAGCTAAAGAGCATGACGCCACTTTATCTCAATCTCAAGCTAAATATGAAGCCGATAAGCAAGTGATTGTTACGGCTCGTTCTCCTTTTTTGCCCCAAATAAAAGCGGATGGAACTTATGGGATAACCGACAGCTCTATGAACTTAGGCGATGTTACGACACAAAATATTTCTATTGTCGTCAATCAGTCTTTATATAATCACGAAAACATCGCAAGGTATAATCAAGCTCAATACAAATTACAACAATCTTCTTATGTTATGCAAAGTGCCAAACAGGATTTAATTCTTAGGGTAGTAGAAGTTTATTTTAGTGTTTTATTAGCTCAAGAAGATATGGAACTTGCCATAGCCCAAAAAAAAGCCGATAAAACTCAGTGGCAAAGAGCAGAGACTTCTGCTGAACTAGGTTTATCTAGTAAAACCGATGTTCTACAAGCTAAATCTATCTACGATTTATCACGAGCAGAGCTGATTTCTACAAAAAATAATTTAGACATAGCTTATGAAAGGTTAATAATGCTTACAGGACAATCTTTAGGTGAGCTAAAAACCGTTGCTTTGGACATTGTTTTACCAAGAAATAAGCTAAATATTTATCAGTTGGAAGCTAAAGCAAAGTTAAATAATTTAACCGTGCTAAGGCTTGAGCAGTCTGCCAATATTGCTTCACAAGAAATTGAAGTACAAAAGTCTGGTCACTGGTTTAATGTTGGCATACAGGCAAATTATACTAAAACGGTTTTTTCGGGCTATAACCAAGCCTCTGCGGGTCGTTTTAATGATAAAAATGATTTATATATTGGCGCTTATATTTCACTGCCTATTTATTCAGGCGGCAGGGTTTCTTCCCAAGTTTCTGAAGCCCGCGCTCATTTAAGATCTAATCATGCAGGGTTAAGAAATGCTCGTGAACAAGCAGGTTTAGACGCTAGAGTACAAGTTCGTAATATTAAAAAAGGTTTAGCTTTGGTCGATGCTTTACGAGAAGCCGTTAAATCTAATGATGCTTTTTTAGAAGCGGCAGAAGAAGGGAATAGGGTAGGTCTTAAGAGCTTATTAGAGGTCTTATCTGCTCGTACAAATAAGTTTAAAGCACATAGAAATTTAACAGAATCTTTGCATGGTGTTATTTTATCCAGTTTAAAGTTAGAGGCCGCAGTAGGGGATTTAACCGCAGAAGACCTAATGAAATATAATGTACTCTTGTCAAGTCCTGTTTTATGAAACAGTTTTTAACGAGGAGAACATTTTTTAAAGCAACGACAGCTTTATTGGCAAGTGGTTCTTTAGCGTCATTATCTGGTTGCTCAAAATCTATGCAATCAAAACATATTAATATGGGTGTTAGCTCTCGCCCCAGAATGCTCGACCCTCGCCAAGCAACGGACGCGCTATCAAGCAGGGTTAATAGGTTGATATATCGACAGCTTATTGACTTTAACGAAGCATTCGAGCCCGTACCCGACCTAGCGTCTTGGCAACAACTTACACCCACTCACTATCGATTCAAGCTAGTTGAGATCCCTAGGTTTCATCATGGCAAGTTATTAACGGCTCATGATGTGGCTGCAACCTATCAATCGGTCTTATCACCAGACTCAGGCTCTCCTCATAGAGGATCTTTAAAGGGGATTGACAAGGTAGAGGCAATTAACTCTCAAGAAATAGATTTTTACCTGAAAGAAGTCGATGCTTTATTTATTGGACGACTAACATTAGGCATTTTGCCCGAAGATTTATTAAAATCAGACTATAATTTTAAAGATAAACCCATTGGCTGCGGTGCCTGTAAATTTATTTTTTTATCAGAGCAAAGACTTATTTTACAACGCCAAGATTTAATTGAGCTACATTTTGTTGTCGTTAGAGATGCTACCATACGGGTATTAAAATTAAAAAAAGGTGAGCTAGATATCGTTCAAAATGATTTATCACCAGAGCTAGTGAGATACTCTGAAGGGCGAGAGGATTTAAAAGTACAATGGTATCAAGGTACCAACTTTAATTATATAGGTTATAATTTTGAAGATGAATTGTTAAGCCAGCTGCCTGTTCGTCAAGCCATTGCCTATGGCATTAATCGTCAAGAAATCATTGATGCGATGTTCTCAGGACATGCACGCCTAGCTGGAGGCTTGCTAGTACCAGAGCACTGGGCTGGTGCACCAGATATTAATGGCTATGAATACAACCCAGAAAAGGCTCGAGAGCTGTTAAAACAAGTGCCAAATTTACCAGGCCTGGTAAATTCAGAGGGCTTAATTGAACTTAGTTACAAAACATCTTCAGACCCTACTAGAATTCGTTTAGCAACTATTTATCAATCGCAACTTAGAAAAGTAGGCATTCAGTTAAACATTCAAAGTTATGACTGGGGAACTTTTTTTAATGATATTAAACAAGGTCGTTTTCAGCTGTTTGGTTTAGCATGGGTAGGCGTAAAAAGCCCTGATATATTTCAATATGTATTTCACAGTGATGCCGTTCCTCCCAATGGAGCTAATAGAGGAAGATACAGAAACTATATTGCAGATAAACTAATTCGCAAAGCAGGCAGAAGCCACTCTATGGAGAAGCAGGCAGAAATATACCGACAATTACAAAGACACCTGCAAACAACATTAGCAGCAATGCCATTATGGTATGAAGACCACTACGCAGTTATGAGAAAAAACATAAAAGACTACCACCTTTATTCAGATGGTAGGTTAGATGGCTTGTTAAAGGCTAAAAAAACTTAGGAGATTTACAATGTCTAATAATATCGAAACTATATTAAAAGAAACCCGCGTGTTTGAACCTTCAGAAGAATTTAAACAACAAGCAAATGTGACTGAAGAAATATATCAAACCATGCTAAAAAAAGCATCAAAAGATAATGTAGGTTTTTGGTCCGACCTAGCAAAAGAAAAATTAAGCTGGTCAAAAGATTTTACTCAAGGTTTAGATGAATCTAATATCCCCTTTTATAAATGGTTTAGTGATGGAGAGCTCAACGCCTCTTATAATTGCATAGATAGGCATTTAGAAGATAAAGAATACAAAAAAGCCATTATTTTTGAAACAGATGAAGGCTCAACAGAAACTTATACCTATAAAGATTTGCACGATGAAGTTTGTCGTCTATCTAATGCTTTAGTTGCCCAAGGTATCGAAAAAGGCGATAGAGTTATTATTTACATGCCGATGATTCCTCAAGCGGTATTTGCCATGCAAGCCTGTGCCAGAATTGGAGCGATCCACTCTGTAGTGTTTGGTGGTTTTTCTGCCGAATCTTTAAAAGATCGCATTGAAAATACCACAGCAAAAATGGTAATAACTGCTGATGGGGGCTTTCGTGGTGGTAAAGCCATACCCTTAAAAAATGCCGTTGATGAAGCACTAGAAGAAGGCGGATACTCGGTTCGTAAAGTTATCGTTTACGAAAGAACCAAGCAAAATATTCAAATGAAAGAAGGGCGAGATATTTATTGGACGGATGCCATTGCAGGCATGCCCAACTATCACAACCCTATAATGGTTAACGCCGAACACCCTCTATTTTTACTTTACACCTCTGGCTCAACAGGCAAGCCCAAAGGCATTCAACATTCTACTGGAGGATACTTGCTAAATGCCCATGTAACCAATGAATGGGTGTTTGATTTAAAAGATGATGATGTTTTTTGGTGTACTGCCGATGTAGGTTGGATTACTGGACACACCTATGTTGCCTATGGTCCTCTTTCTATGGGGGCGACAATTGTCATGTTTGAAGGCGTACCAACCTATCCTGATGCAGGGCGTTTTTGGCAAATTTGTCAAGACCATGCCGTCAGTGTCTTTTACACTGCCCCCACTGCCATTAGAGCTTTAATGAAGTTTGGGGCAGAACTTCCTAAGCAATACGACCTATCTAAGCTACGGCTGCTTGGCACAGTTGGAGAACCCATTAACCCCGAAGCATGGATGTGGTATCACACCGTTATTGGACGCAAAAAATGCCCAATTGTAGACACCTGGTGGCAAACTGAAACGGGGGCTAACATGATAGCTCCCTTACCAGGGGTTACACAATTAAAGCCAGGCTCTTGCACTAAAGCCCTACCTGGAATAGAAGCTAAAATAGTCGATGAATCAGGCATTGAATTAGCTTCAGGAGAAGGAGGATGCCTAGTTGTTAGTAAGCCCTGGCCCTCTATGGCTAGAACCATTTGGAATGACGACAAACGCTTTGTTGAAGCTTATTTTTCTCAGTTTGACAATAAATCTCAGCCTGATAATAAATATTATGTTGTTGGAGACAGTGCATATTTAGATAAAGATGATAATTTTTGGATAATGGGCAGAGTTGATGATGTTTTAAATGTATCAGGACACCGCCTTGGTACAATGGAAATAGAATCGGCCTTAGTTTCTCACGAAAAAGTAGCAGAAGCCGCCATTGTTGGTCGTCCGCACGATATTAAAGGCGAAGCCATTACCGCATTTGTGGTTTTAAATGTTGATATTCCTACAGGAGATGAAAAGGCCGATTTAATACTAGAGTTAAGAAACCATGTTGCCAAAGAAATTGGCCCTATTGCCAAGCCCGATGATATTCGCTTTGGCACTAATCTGCCTAAAACTCGTTCAGGAAAAATCATGAGACGGTTATTAAAAAACATAGCCAAAGGCGAAGCTTTAGTAGGAGACACCTCAACACTTGAAGATCCTAGTGTATTAGAGCAATTTATAACACAATGATTTTTATATATAATTTTTGTGAAAGAATTAAAAGCCACAAACCTAAATATTTAGTTATAAGTCTCTTGTAGATTTTTATAGCTCCCATGCCCCAGCTAGGGATCAAGGGTTAGGAAAACTAAGAAAATGGGGGTCAGGTCTTTTATTTTGCATTTTTATTTGATATGTTTCTTTGATGTCTTGACCACTACGCAAAAAATGGCAGCAGCTAAATTAAATATTATAAAGTTACAAAAATATGACAAAAAACACGGAATGAAGAAGTCGTGTTAGCTTATAAAAACGGTGGTTATACGCCACAAGAAATTGGTCATTTTTTGATTTACACTATTCGTCAATTATTAGAATTGTTGGCAGTGCAAAATAAAAGACCTGACCCCGTTTTTTATTAATATCAACTGGTTATCATCTTTAGCTAAAGCCCTTTCCAGCCCTTGCTCCGCACCAGTAATTAAGTATGTTTTCATGTTGCAATTAAGTCCTTATAAATTTATCGCATTATTATTACACTCTTTACAAACCTATTAAAATGGTTTAATTCAGTTAATTATTGAATTCTAAAATAAGGAAAAGTTTTTTCCTTTCAATTTGTTAGACTAATATTTAAAGCGATATTTAAAGTAGAAAATATGAACACTAAAGAAAAACTTCAGCAAGATTTAATTGAATATTTAAGTTCCATGAAAAATCCAAAAGAACTGAGTTTTCTTGCCGAATATTTTTCTAAAACTCCTAGGACAATCCG